>CAZCXJ010000196.1:0-3160 GCA_964502585.1 uncultured Candidatus Halobonum sp. | reverse complement strand
GAGGGCTTAATTCTGGCGGTTGTCGCCTTGTTGTCGGATTCATCCCCGCGCTGAAACGCGAGGCTTTCTCCTCGTACGTCCGTAACCCCGCACCTCGAAGGCGGCCACCGACAGCTCGTCGGACGGCGTTGAGGGGATCGGCCAGCGCTCTTCTCTGGGCACGAGGGTGCTCACCCGCTCGAGGCCGCGCTGGAGATGGTCGTCGGGGTCCGCGGCCTGGCGGCGGTGACCAGCTCCAGACCCAACCCCAGCGTGAGCATACTCTTGTCGGCCCGGGCCGGCCCGAGGATCATGTAGCTCGTCTCCGAGTCGTACTGGACGAACCCGTAGCCCGTGACCGGAAAGGCCCCTACGGCGGCGACGTCCCACACCCGCACGAGGCCGGCGGTCACCGCCTGAGCGAGGCTCGCGACGATGAGTACGGCCACCACGCCGAACAGCAACCACGCGGCAGTCCGGAACTCGGATATGGTCCCGTCGTCCAGGGTGGGCCGCCGGAGCTGACTCGCGTCGGTGTCGATCCCCAACAGCTGGTCGAGCTCCACGAGCAGGGCACCAAGCAGGCCGCCCAGTCCAGCGACGACGTTGAGCCATGTGCCCTCGAGGCTCGGGAGGAACACGCCCATCGCGGTCTTGACATCCTCCCACCCCTGAAGGGGTGGGCGTCCGCTCGCTACGTGTCAACTACTCGGGGGCAGCTCAAGCAGGTGCGTGAGGACCTCGCGGCGAAGGTCGAGCAGTTCGAGCAGCGCGAGGAGCGGCTTTGCGAGCGGTTCGGCTGATTGAGCTGGTGCCGTGGGGTTCCGTCTCGAACTGTGTCTGATTCGACGCTCCCACAGAGATAACAAATATAGCGTTGGGAAAATTATTTTATCTGGATGGGTTAACTCCCGGTATGACCGATATCAACGAGCGCGCGAAGGAAGCCTGGACCGAACAGACGACGAGCCGCGAGCGCATCAGGACCGTTCTCGAGGAGACCACCGGGTACGCGACGGCTTCGGAGATCGCCGATCGTGCGCTCACCAGCGAGCCAACGACACGGAAGTACCTCGAGGAGTTCGTCGAGGACGGCATCGGGGTCACGACCCAGGACGGCCGGACCACCCTGTACAAGCGCAACGAGGGCCGGCAGATCGACGACCGTATCGCCGAGCTCCGGGAGACGACCTCGCGGGAGGAACTCATCGACGGCATCCGCGAGATGAAAGCCCAGCTGCAGGACTACCGAGACACCTACGGGGTGGAAGGACCGGAAGAGCTCGCCATCGAACTCGACGCTGGCGACGACGGCTGGGGAGACGTCGGGCGCTGGCGAGCCACACGGCAGAACCTCGCTATCGCCCAAGCCGCCCTCCAGGTCGACGAAGCCCACCGCCTCGCCGAGGCATGACGGACGACTGGGAGCGTGTCGAGACCGGGTCACTCGACCTGCAGCGGCTCCAGACGGCACGGACCGTCGCCACCGAGTACGAACCGCTCCTCAGCGCGGCGACGTTCGACTCCACGACCGACCCGCAGACGCTCCAGCTATCCCTCGACGCCGGCATCCGAGCTGAAACCGGCCGGTTCGACGTGACGTGGACGGAGATGGGGTATTACAGATATCACTACACTGAGAACGGAGCACTCGATTACCGTTACGACCGCCATCCCCGGCCGGACGTTCCCGACAACCACTTTCACGAACCGCCGGATGCGAGCCACGACGCCGTCCCCTCGTGTATCGATGTCGAGGTGGTCCCGCTGGTCACGCTGGCCGTCCTCCAACTCTGGCGGGATGCCGTCGAGAACGGAGACCTCGACCGGCTTCAGCAACCCAACCCGCCCTGAGGAGCGGGCGGTTCGACCAGCATCGAGTGTGTCAGATCGGTCCCCAGAACGCGACGACCACCCCTACTGGGGGATCGTCTCGTCGGCCGTAATTTCCTTCAGGGGTGTCGTAAAATTCCGTTCTATCATATGCCCCAGTGTGATTGGTGCGGAACCGAGACTCCTGATATCTCCTTGGAACTATCCAATATCGATCAGGACGGGCGGCGATTAGGACGGATCATCCCCGTGCTTGAGATGGTTGTTGGCGACAGGACGGAAACCGCGGTCTGTGATGACTGTACGACGCGGCTTGCTCGCCGGTGGCAAACGATCGAAGAGATGCTCGGTGGCGAACCGGCGGACGACACGGACGCGTCAGCTCGACAGATGATTCGTCTTGTCGATATTCTCAATTCGGAACCTCCTGGGCGGGACTGGGACGACACGTTACCATGTATTAGTGCTTCAGACTCTGGTGACTCTCGAGACAGCAGGTGGTCGGGTAGTCAGAACGAGATATTGTAAACGGAGCCCCGCCGACGGTGAGGCCGAAACTTCCTCACTTCGTGCAACAACAGCGCCAACAGGCCGGCGTACAGCCCGAGCCGGAACACGCTGACCAGTTCGATCGCCGGCTCGGGCGCCAGGCCCAACGACGCGACCACCAGCGCCAGCCCGCGGTCGTAGATCGGGACGCCCGGCACCCACACCCGACCGATGAGCCAGCGAAGCACCGGCGTCGTCACCACGATGGCGAGAAACCGAAGCAGCAACCGCCGCGGCTCGCGGTTCTGGTGATGAACGCGTCCCGAGCAGCGAGAGGAGCGCGTCGCCGACGAGTTGGTTCTCGTGGGTGCGAATGTACGCGACAGCGTCCTCGTGATCGTCGAGGTAACCGATAAGGACGCTGCTGTCGTACGGGATCAGCGATTACTGATGTCCTTTTTCCATCTGTTGTCGGGCGTCGCGTGCGCTGTCGGCGGCATCAGTACCCGCCCAGAGGCCAGCACCGGATTCGGTCGTCTCCTGGTGCTCGCGGAGCCATCGTGAGAGCAGGTCGTCAAACGATTTGTCGTCGCCTTCGAGTGCTGCAGGCGCAGCGTAGGTGTCCTCCTCGACGTGAATTCTCTTGGTCATACGCGAAATGTGATCTCTGCTCATCGTCAGCAGATGCAGTCGTGTTCTCGACCGGCGAGCTTCGGAACGTGGTCGTGCATACACTCGGCGTACGCTAGCATCGCCTCGGCCTGCTCCGCAGTCGCACGCTCCTGTTGGTAGTACGTCCCATTGCGGTAGGTCTGCCAGAGTTCGACCAGTTCGTCTTTCGTCGCCTCGGAGAACACGC
>CAZCXJ010000195.1:0-3191 GCA_964502585.1 uncultured Candidatus Halobonum sp. | reverse complement strand
GGGGTGAGTGCCCGGGGCGGCTCACGCGAGTACCAGGTTGAACACGGTTCCGACGATCACTCCGATCGTGACGACGGTTCCCGCGTAGGCCACGAGCAGTTCTCGTTCGAACAGTTTGGCAAGCAGGACGAGGTTCGGAACGCTGACGCCAGCCCCTCCGACGACGAATGCGACCACCGTCCCGATTGCGACTCCCTGTTCGTCAAGTGCCACGGCGATGGGGAGCATCCCGCTCATGCTGACGTACATCGGCGCGCCGGCCAGCGCCGCCAGCAGCACCGCGAGGGGATTCTCCGGACCCAGGACTGTCCGGACTGTCTCGACCGGGACGACCCCGTGGATGAGGGCCCCGACCGTCATCCCCGCGACGAGATACGGTAGCGTGTCGACGAAGAACGACCACGCGCCCCGGGCAGCGGCGTCGATCCGCTGGCGGTGCCCGCGGGCCGTCGGGACCGAACTCTCACAACTGCAGTCGACCGAGCCACCGTCGGTGGCGACGGAATCGCCGCCGGTTGTCGGCCCCCGAACGTCCTTGACTTTGCCCTCGAGACCGAGTCGGCCGACGACGATGCCGCCGACGACGGCGGCGAGAAACGTCGTGGCGACGTACAGCACGGTGACTTCGACTCCGAACCAGCCCAACAGGAGGACGACCGCGATCTCGTTGACCAGCGGCGACGCCAACAGGAACGAGAACGCGAGCCCCACCGGTGCGCCCGCCTGCAGGAGGCCAGCCAGTGCCGGCACTGTCGAGCACGAACAGAACGGCGTGACAGCACCGACTCCGGCGGCAAGTACGTTCCCCACCCCTTCGTCGTGCCCCCGGAGCCTCTGTTCGACGCTCTCCGGTGGGAGGTACTCCTCGGCGAGTCCGACGAGGAACGAGCCGCCGACGAACAGCGGCACCAGCACCACCGCGAGACGGACGAAGAACGTCCCCGAGTCACGCAGTACGGGTTCGAGACCGACCGGAAGCACGTTCAGTCCTCCGTGCTGATGGCTGCCGCCAGGTCGAGAATCTGGTTGGTGGCGGTGTCCCCGATGCGGTAGTAGGTCCACTTGCCGCTCTTGCGTGGTTTGACTAAGCCGGCGTCTTTCAGCGTCCGGAGGTGGGTAGCGACCGTCGACTGTGGCGCGTCCAGGATGGCCTGGAGTTCGCACGTACAGAGTTCGGACCCCCGGAGTGCTCCGAGGATGCGGAGCCGTTTCTCGTTGGCGAGTGCCTTGAAGACGGTCCGCTGTGTGGCTATCTCGGCGTCGGTGGGCGTCTGGTCGGCGAGTGCGGCGACCCGGTCGCCGGGGTCGTCGTGCAGTCTGCCGAGCGCTTCGTAGGCGTCGTCGGGAACGGAATCGGGTCCTGACATGGTGCCGTGTCTCTGACTACCGTCTGAACGACCCGAACTGGACGGCTGGCGGATCGTATCGGGTCTGTTCGATGTCAGTGCTCTCGCTGCGGGTTCCAGAACTGGAACACTTAGCGCTCGAGGGGCCGGTCGAGAGGAGCTTCGCGAGTATTCGGGGCATCACATCATATCGTATTATACCAATACGTAAAACTCTGTGGGTTCGCGTCCAGCGTGGTGTCCGGACCGGCACAGGCGGCAGAGACCGGTTCTGCCGCAGGAACGGGCACGACTACCCGGAGTGCTTATCGAGGATACCCGAAACGTCCGCGGGGGCCTGTGACGAGGCGTGGACCGACCTGGTGCGGAGCGACGGACGTGTCGGCCAGTCTGACGGTCGACGTCTACAGGTCGACCGCGTCGACTGTCTTGTCGTCGAGGTAGACGCCGGTCGACCCCTTCGACATTCTGAGACCGTGGTATCGGACGCCGTTCGCGGTCAGCCACGCAGCGGCCTCGTCGGCGACCCGCCACGCCCGGGCAGTCCAGACGATGATCGTGTGGCCGTGTCGGTATAGTTCGTCGAGCAGTTCGACGGCGCGGTCGTTCGGCTCCGGCCCGATGCCGTCCTCGTACCACGGTTCCTCGCCGTTCTCGTTGACCGCTCGCTTGTCGCAATTCCCTACAAGTTTCTGACTATCTACCAAGCGGACTTCCGTCGCCACCACACGCTCGTCTACGGGGATGAAATTTGGATGGAATTACCGCGATACGAGTTCGCCGAGGAACATCCACGCCGACTCGACCGTATGGAGCGACTTCTGACAGAAAATGAGGACGACCGGAGACTGCGATTCCTCGCTGGCGAGGTAGCCCGTCTACAGGCGGTCCTCGATGGTGCGCCAGCTATCAGGAGGGAGGACGTACTCACGACACTCGCGGAGAACATTCGGACGGAGGCATACAATCTGTATAAGCGGTACGTTGACGGCGAGGATCCCTTCGAAGTTCGGTACTACCGATCATTTATCGAAGACCGGATTGACCAAATACGAAAACAGCAGCGTGGATACTGACAAGATAGACGACCGTACCAAGGGAACGTAGAGTGTCCTACTGCATTCGGTGAGAGAGGAATTCCGGGAGACAGAGCTTGTATCGTTCAAAATATACCGGTAGCCCGTAATCTAATGAGTGCTGAGGCCAGCTTTCTACCGGTAGAGTGTGCGAGAGGATTTTCATCGGGCTCTGGGAGGTTCTGGAAGATGTGCTGAATAGAGGGCGCGAGTCTTGTACGATGGAAGATAGACTTGTTAGACCCGTGTTTAACTACCGGCGGGCGTTGGGGGGCTTGTGAAATCAAAGACGTTGGGTCGGGAGAACGGTGGTTGTGCAAACACTAATCCCCCGTTTCACTGAGCACTGCGTGACTGGAGCACCGGAAACGATTCCCCGCTTGCCCACGATATCGGGACATGGGCGACCGACCCGGGCCGAAAGCCCACGGGGCGTTGCCGCCGGAGACAGCACTGTCGCTGCTCGGCAACGAAGTTCGGGCGGCTATCCTGTGGACGCTCAGCGAGGCCCGCGGCGGCGAGGGGCCGCCGCCAGTACTCCCCTTCTCCGAACTCCGGTCGCGGGCGGACGTTGACGTCGACAGCAGCCAGTTCAACTACCATCTCCAGCAACTCCTCGACACCTACGTCGAGCGTGTCGACCCCGAAGCAGTCGACGAGTACGAAGACCGTCCCGTGCCCGAGATGGCCGGCTGGCCTGGCGAGGGCTACCGCCTCACTCCGGAGGGAACCACCCTCATCCGGACCATCCGGGCGTGGTCAGCGGAGG
>CAZCXJ010000194.1:0-3254 GCA_964502585.1 uncultured Candidatus Halobonum sp. | reverse complement strand
GACGTGGTCCGCCTCGAAGGCGTGGCGCACACCGAACGCACCGCCGACGAGGAGCGCTGTCTCGAGCACGCTCGGCCCTTCCCCGGGAAAAACAAATAGCTTCCGCGTCCGAGTTCGAAGTTATCTAATACCGCGATTTCTCCGCCGCGGGCGGTGGTAGGGGATGGCGCCGGGCCGCATAACGGCACCGAGACATCCGGATCATCAGGTTCTCCCCGTCACCCGGGCACCTCGACCAGCGGACCAACTGGCTGTTCGTCCGAAACGAAGGTACACCCGACAGGGTCGAACGACACCGATGTGGCGGGCGGACCACCGCGGATGGGGAGTCCATTGCGGTCCGGGCGCGATCAGAGCACAGTTCTCGGGAGATGGATCGGCCCGGATGTCGCTGACCCCGATCAGTTCAACCGTCGCAGCCACATCTCAGTGGAGATAAATCGCCAGGCGTCGCTGACGGTGATATCCCCATCATCGAGACACGATGCGAGTACGTCGTTCAGCTTCCCGCTGGGGATGTAGCCCCTCGCCTCCAGTTCCGGTTCGTTACAGATGCTCGTCAAATCTTCCCTGTACTTCTCCATGCCGTTCACGATGAGCGGGGTCGCGACGTTGTCCTTTCGTTGATTTCGGATACTACTGGGGAGTCTGTGACCGACAGCAGCCAGAAACAGACCCTTTGTTCTCCCTTGGGGAGTGAGCGCGTGTGGCGGAAGCCGAAAGAGGAACTCCAGGATCCGAGCATCGAGAAACGGATGACGGAGTTCGATACCGTTTTCGAGTGCTACTTTGCGATTGTGATCCAGTCGCAGCAGTCTATCCGGAAGCAACATACCGGCCAGCGAGCGCTTCGTGTAATCGTCGAAGTCGCCGAATACTCCGGATCGAGCGTCCCGATCGACGAGGTCTATACTATCGACGAAGTGGCTCGAAAGGTGATGCGCGTTCTCCTGGACCCTGTACGGGCGCGCCGGGGTGCTCAACACGACCGGGGCGAGGACATCGTCAAGCAGAATTCCGGGCAGCGGTTTCGAATCGTTGAATAGGTGGGTGATCGCCCGTTTCGGTTGAAGCCGTCTGACGAAGTCTATGTACCTCGTGCGGGTACCGTCGAACAGGTTTCCACCCTCCCCCGTCAATAGCACGTTGTAGCCTCTCTCCGCGGCCACCTCGAAGATCGATCTGGCCAAGAAGATGTTCGGATTTGTACACGGAGAAGACCCCGTCCCCCTGCCCCTCAGCAACGTGTTCGGATCGAACGTTCCATCCTGTCTGACTTTGTTGACCAACAACCCATACTCGTCCCTCACGGTGTCGATGTTACCCTCCTCACATATATCGTCGTTACTAGATAGAAATGAGAAACAATTCACTCCCGAGGAGGGGACGAAATCGTTCTGTAATACTGAAGCTACTGCTGTAGAGTCCTTACCACCACTCATCATAACAGCCGCATTGGTGTGGCCCGAGAAGGCCTGGCTCACTGCGGTCCGGATCAGCGAATACAGTTCCGCGGACAGGTCGTCGACATCGTCCGTCTCGAATTCGGTCAGGGCGCTCGGATCCCAGTAACGATCGTGTTCCGTGCCGCGTCGGGAGAACGTTACTAGTTCGCCCGGTCTGACTCTGTAGACGTCCCGATAGAACGTCTCGTTCGTTGACGTCAGGCTGCCACAGAGGAACCGTCCGAGCATCGTCTCGTTCGGTTCGGGGCTGAATCGTGGATGAGAGGTCAATCCGCTCTGCTCGGACGCGATAACGACCTCGTCCCCGATGGCCGAATAGTACGCGTGCCTGACACCGATCCTATCTCGCCCACACAGCACACAGCCGCGCGATTCGTCGAATATCACGGCCGCGAAGTCCCCGTATATCCGTTCGAAACACGCCTTACCGAACCGCGAATAGAGAGCCGACAACAGCTCTACGTCGGAGGTAGGGTCCGAGGAATTCAGCTCTTCTGATAGTTCCTCGCTGTTGTCTATACGGCCGTCGAGAACGACCCAGACACCATCTCGGACGAACGGCTGTTCCGTGGACCGGTTTTGTACGTCGGACTCGTAGACTATTGAACTGATGCGTTCGGAACTCCGGAACCAGGACACTTCTCCACGATAGGCGAGAGGTGCTGCCAGCGAACGCGTAACGGCCGTGTTGACGGTCCCCTCGGGTGAATACTGTACGACAAAACCGCTCATTCTCCCGATATACCCCTAATTGTTGCTTCGAATTGCCCGCGAGAAATCCCCCCGACATCAGTAACGGACACCGGCATCCACCCCACGAGGCTCGGACAGAATCCGGATAGTGCTGTCCCCATCGGACTCTCGCGCACACAAACCGGGATCAGTGCGTGTTGTCGGTACTATCCGACCGACCGTACCTTGCGAGTCACTCGCCGGCGGAGCATGGAGAGAAGGTAGCGAATTCTCTCCTTGTACCCGAGCTTGTCCCTTGCTTCGGGGACGTTGTCCGGCCCGCTCTTTCTCCTGCGATGGCCGGATCCACTGTCCTCGCCCATCCTTTTCGTACCCATAGAGCTAGTTCAAATTAGAGTGGAATCAAACTTTCGCCACCATCCGGGGTTTGACCCGTACATACGTTCCAAAATAGTCGCAACGATACGGCAGGGGGGCGTCAGCCAACCCCGGAACCCGTTACGCCGACAGCGGGGCCCGACCACTTCTGCCCCGGGAACCACACCGTTTTACTCCCGGCAGGGCGAGCACCGTCCATGGCTTCGGGTATCGTCGGGGAGTACCTCTCGCTCAAGGAGGGGACCGAAGCGGACCTGCTGGCGATGCAGATGGGCGACTTCTACGAGTTCTTTGATGAGGACGCCCGCACCGTGGGCGAGGAGCTCGACCTGAAGGTCTCGCAGCGCTCCTCCGGCGGCGAGTCCTACGACATGGCCGGCGTCCCCGTCGACGACCTGACGCCGTACCTGAAGGCGCTGGTCGAGCGCGGCCACGAGCGCCGCGTCTCCCGTGTCGTCACGCCCGGCACGCTGGTCGATCCCTCCGGCGAGGACGCCCGCTACCTGGCGACCGTCGTCGGGAGCGAGGACGGCGACGGCGTGGGTCTCGCCTTCCTCGACGTCACGACCGGGCGGTTCCACGCGACGACGCTCTCGGGGGCCGACGCCCGGACGCGGGCACGGACGGAGCTCTACCGGTTCGACCCCACCGAGCTCCTGCCGGGGCCGGACCTGCGGAACGACGACGGGTTCCTGAACGCCGTCCGCGAGCGCTCGG
>CAZCXJ010000193.1:0-3255 GCA_964502585.1 uncultured Candidatus Halobonum sp. | reverse complement strand
ATAGAAGAGATGGTCGCCAACGACGATGTCGTCATGGCAGAAGTAAAAATAACGGGCACTCACGAGGGGGAGTTTCAAGGACTTCCGCCAACCGGCCGCGAAGTAGAATTCTGGGGAATGGACAAGATCTTGATTGCAGACGGCACAGTAGAAGAGTGGTACGCGTACTACGACACGCAGGAACTGGCCGACCAGCTGGGCCTCACCTTTCCGGCGGTGATTGGGCAACTCCCGACCCTCGCGTGGAGGAAACTTCGAATGAGCCTGTAGACCAAGGGACGCAAGTGACCTCCCATAGATTCAAGACACGCCCAGCCAAGGGACAGACAGCTATGTCCGAGGGCGAGGGCTCTGAAACGGTCCCGGACGGCGCCATCGAACGGCTCCCGCCCGACGAGGCGTTCAGTCTCCTCGCCGACGATGTTCGGTTCGATATCATCCGCACGCTCAACCGGAGCGACGGTCCGTTGCCGTTCAACGAACTGTATTCTCGGGTGGACGTCAGCGGCAGCGGGCGGTTCAACTATCACCTCCAGAAGCTCACCGACCAGTTCGTGAGACAGGAGGCGGACGGGTATCAGATCACCGTCGCCGGGCACCGGGTCATCGGGGCGGTCCTGTCCGGTGCCTACACCACACGGGTCGCCGCGGATCCCGTCCGGCTCGAGGGAGCCTGCCTGGACTGCGGCGGCCCCCTGAGAACGGACTTCGAAGCCGATCATGTGCAGATCACCTGCCAAGACTGCGGCCTCAATATGGGCGCCCCGGAGACCCCGCCCGGGGCCCTCGAGGGGTGGGGGCGTGACGAGGTCGCGAGCGTGATCGACCACTGGATCAAACGCATGCAGATGTCGACGGAACTCGGGCTCTGTCCGAACTGTACGGCCCGGATCGAGGCCCGCATCTACATCAGCAGCGACCCCGACGCGCCGCCGTGGCTGGATGAGGTCCCACTGCCGGCGACGTTCCATCACGAGTGTCACCGGTGTCAGGACGAGTGGTACGGCATGCCGGCGATCGGATTCCTCATGCATCCGGCTGTGATCGCGTTCCACCACCAGCATGACGTCGACTTGCGGTCCACCCCGATTTGGCGGTTACCCTGGGCGGAAACGAACCTGGAGCGGGTCGCGAACGAGGACCCCCTCCGGCTCGAGATCCCGTACACGCTCGAGGGGGAAACGCTGGTTCTGACCGTGGACCGCACGGCGACCGTCCGCCAGGAACGCCACGAATAACGACTGCAGGCGGGCGGGATCGCCGCAGGCCGGCCGGGCGCTACTGGAGGTGCTGACCCCGGTCTCGATTCCCCAGGCGGATGGTCAGTCGATCGATGGTCGGGGCATACACGGCCATTTCCTTGCCCCGGCTCGAGTACCAGGTCGTGACCTGGGCGACCAGGTCGGCTTCCTGCAGTCGGTCGAGATGGTAATGGACGTTCTGCACGGAGGTGTCGAGATCCTCCGCGACATCCGACGCCGGAGCGGGTTCGGCGTCCAGCCGGTCGAGGATCTCGCGGCTGGTCTCTGAGGCGAGCGCCTCGAGGACCTCAGTCACCGGTTCGTCGGTGAGGTCCAGCTTGGTCGCCTCGCGCGGTTGCGGTTCGACAGTCGGTTCGCGTGGATACAGACTCGCCATCGTATGTATTGAGTGTGGGAGAGTGGTTGACGAGCGATGCTCAGTCGGTGAGACGGGGTAACCAGCCCGATCGTCTCGGGGGGTGCCCCCGTTTCAGCGCCAGCCAGCGGACCAGCCCGAACCCGCCGACGAGCCCCGCCGCAAGGGCTGGGGCCACGAACGCGGTGACGACGAGCGCCAGGACGAGCCCGAGAGCCAGGTCAGGTTCGCTGGGCGGCGTCTGGTTGTACAGCCGAGGCGTGGTCCGGGTGTCCGGACGGGAACTCTTGTGCACCATGTGCGAGTAAGCCTTGAGACGGGACCCCCATAAGTATAATCTGAAAGACATTTCTGTAGTGGAGTTTACCGAAACGGGTTCCAGTAAACGAACTGATAATGTGAACCGGTCTCACATCACAAACAGCCAAGGGCTGGGGGTGGCCCGGTCGGTCGGCAATCAAATTCAGGTGACACATGCT
The DNA here is from genome assembly GCA_964502585.1 of uncultured Candidatus Halobonum sp. Lineage (GTDB taxonomy): Archaea > Halobacteriota > Halobacteria > Halobacteriales > Haloferacaceae > CAZCXJ01. Next base: position 1,159 of record CAZCXJ010000193.1, on the reverse strand, counting down.
CTGAACGGGCGGTACTGGCTCCCTGTCCTCTCCTGGCTTCCCCACGGGATGTCGGTCCCGGGCGGAATCCGTCAGCTGTCGAGGCTGTGTGTTGCCGTCCAGGCGGGACCCAGAGGTCCGTCACCCGAGACCGGCGAACCCTCGGACCGCCGGACCGGAACCCTCTCTCCGGCGACGAGTACCCGACAGCTTAAGCCACTCCTGGCGGAACCTGGGCCAATGGCCACGGACGGCGACGATCGCGTCTACTACGTCATCAGCGACCTCCACATCGGCGGCGATGAACAGCTCGGGGAGGTCGCGTTTCGTGACGAGTTGCTCGGCTTTCTCGAGCGGCTGGCACGCACCGACGAGAACGCCGAGCTCGTCATCAACGGGGATGCCTTCGGACTCTGGGAGTTCACCACGGTCGATGGCGTGGCGAAGTTCGACATCCTCGAGGAGACGTATCCCGACCTGTTCGAACAGCTTCGGACGACCGGCGCGGCCATTCCTATCACGCTGATCCCGGGCAATCACGACCACGAACTCGCGGCCTATGAGGAGTACGTCGACCGGTTCGCGGAGTACAACGTGGATCTCGTCCGATCGCGGTCGATCACCCGGCCGGTCGGTGACCACACGATCCATTTCGAACACGGTCATCAACAGGACCCCAACAACCGCATCGCGGACTGGGAGAACCCCGATGCGACCCCGCTTGGGTACTATTACAACACGCTCGTGACGAGTCGGGCGGGCAAGCTGTCGGACCGCGGCCGATACAACTGGCTCAAGGACGTCCAGGCGGTCACTCCGACGGAGCGGATGCCGGTCTGGTTGCTCTCGAAGTACTTCTACCGCGAGATGAATCCCCTGCTCCGGTACGCGCTGGTGCCGTTCCTGTTGTTGTTCAACATCAGCGCACTGCTCGCGATCGTCGCGGGGTTGGACCTCATGGGCATCTGGTCGGCACCGGTCGCCTGGGGGACGACCTTCCTGGGCCAGTTTGGCCGGGTCGGCGACGCCGTGTTGCTGGTCCTCGCGACGAACGTGGCGGTCGCCGGCCTCCTACTCTTGGTGGGCATCCCCTTGTACTTCATCCGTCGGGACATCAGGAAGACGATCGCCCGGTTCGGGGTGTTCGAAACCCAACTGACGGTGGACACGGAAACGCCAT
>CAZCXJ010000192.1:2204-3334 GCA_964502585.1 uncultured Candidatus Halobonum sp. | reverse complement strand
CCGACGTCCGCAGTGGTGACGAGCCCGCCCGTTCCTCCGGCCCGGACGAGTTCCATCCCCTGTTCATACGACGAGCAGGCGTTCAGGAAGAACGCCTTCACACCGGTAATTTCGAGCGTGCGAAGGTCGAGATAGCCGTCGACGCATTTCATCCCGTTCTCGTCGACATGGCCGATGTAGTGGAGGAGGTCTGCATCCTGATGCAGAAGGTGGCGCAGTTCCTCCGTGTCGAGTTCATACGCGATGTCGATATCGAACTCGATGTAGTCCCGGAACCCGTAGAGATTCTCGGTCTCCTCGCGCATCTCCGTTTCATTGCAGACCACCTGTATGTCGATCGTTTCGGTCACTGCTTGCTCCTGTTCGAGCCGCCTTTGGTAGGACTCGATCGTCGGCTTCGAGGCGCCCATCGGATAGCCCTCGCCGACCCAGATGTGGCCGGGGGTATCCGATGTCTCCGGTTTCACGATTCGCTCTTCGGCGGGGAGTGGGTCTTCCGTCGATCTCTCGTCGGGCGACGACTGCTGCGTTCCACGAGCTCCCCGGACCACCCCGGTAGGTGTCTCGTTCCCCCGATAGAACTCGGCTAACGGTTCAGACTCTTGGGTGACTTCCCCGTCCGGCGAGTGTTCGGTCGGATCCCTGACGAACGCCATGTCGTTGGCGAGAAACGGGAGCATTCCGGCGTTGGCCGGCCCCGGGACGACGTCGGCCGTGAGATGCCAGTCGATAAGGTCCGCGACCGGCTCCATCGGCACGTCGAGGTACGCGGCGGTTCGCTCGTCGATGGGTAGTTCGTAGAGTGCTGCCAGGTCGATATCCAGCCGCTCGTCGACCACGTCCCGCTCGTGCAGGTGAACGTCGTAGTAGCCCTCGGTTCGGACGACGCAGTCTAGGAGGAAGATATGTTCCAGAACCTGCCGCACGCTCGTCGACAGCCTGTCCTCCTGACCCAGCGGGTACTCCGTGCCCGCCGCGACGAGTCGAGGGTCCTCGCCCGGAACGACCGTCGCCCCGAGGTAGTACGCCAGCGGCGTCGTGACGAACGCGTCGCCATACGTCTCGTTGACGACGAGACTGATGTCGGTGTCAGGAACGGTAACGTGTTCGGGAGCGTCAAACTGGTCGCC
>CAZCXJ010000192.1:0-2104 GCA_964502585.1 uncultured Candidatus Halobonum sp. | reverse complement strand
CCGGTGTCCATCCGGAACACCACGTCCTCGATGGCGTCACTGACGACGAGCGTTCCGTCCTCGATTCCGAACTCGATCATGGCCCAGCCCCCTGTGGCCGCGACCCCTCCGGGGAGGCCCGTCCCGGTGCCCGGAATCCGGTGGCTCGTGGGCGCATCCGGGCGTACGTGCTGTGGCCACAGGAAAAAGCGTTACGTGCCGGTTCGCGGGGATTGTAACGACTACCGTTGCCAGTACCCGGGGGTGAAACACACCAGAACGGGGATGATCTCCAGCCGTCCGACCCACATTAGCAGGACCATGAACACCTTGCTGGGTGCGGAAAAGACGAGATAATTCCCCATCGGCCCGACGGCTCCGAACCCCGGACCGACGTTCCCGAGGGTCGCCGCCGTCGCGCTCATGATTTCGAGGACCGAGAGGTCCACCCCGACTCGGGTCGAATCGAGAAACAGGAGGAGTGCGCCCACGAGGAACGAGACGAGATACAGCAGCGTGAAGGCGTAGATCCCGCGGATGGCCGTCTCGTCAAGCGGGCGGCCATTGAGTCGGACCGGGCGGACAGCATTCGGATGGGCTGTGGTGAACAGCTCCCGCCGGAGGGATTTGAGGATCACGTACCAGCGGACGATCTTGATGCTTCCGCCGGTCGACCCGGCTGACCCCCCGATGAACATCGCGAACAACAGGGCGTATTGGCTCACGGGGCTCCAGGTGTTGAAATCCAGGCTCGCGTACCCGGTGGTCGTCGTGATGGAGATGGCCTGAAACAGCGCATGCCTGGCCGATGGTTCGAGGTTGCCGACGACCGTGCCGGTCGTCGCCGCGAGATACGACGCATCGAACGTGCCGCCATCGGGTGCCACGGTCAGGAATCCACTTCCGGTGAACAGGAGGACGACCACCACGGCTGCAAGCGTTCCCAATGCTCCGAGGTACGCGCGGAACTCGCTGTCCTCGCCGATACGCCCGAAATTGCCCGCCAGCGCGTGCCAAAAGAGCGCGAAGTTCGTCCCGGCGACGACCATGAACGGGATGATCACCCACTGGACGGCCGCGGAAAACGCCTCGATACTCCGTGCCTCCGGCGAGAAACCCCCAGTGGGAAGCGTCGTCAGTCCGTGCGCGACCGCGTTGTAGAGGGTCATGTTCGGTGCCATCCCGGCAAGGTGGAGGCCGTACAGCAGGAGGACTTCCAGGAGCGTGAACGCGAGATACGCCCCCCACAGGACCCGCGCGGTCTCGGCGATCCGAGGCGTGAGCTTCTCGATCCCCGGCCCCGGTGCCTCGGCGTCCATCAGTTGCGCGCCACCGACGCTCAGTTCCGGGAGGATGGCGACCGCGAGGACGACGATCCCCATCCCGCCGAGCCACTGGGTGAGCTGGCGCCACAGGAGGAGTGACCGGGCGTGGCGATCGAAGGAGATCTCCCCCATTACGGTCGCCCCGGTGGTGGTGAAACCGCTCATCGATTCGAAGAGGGCGTTCACCGGATGCGCGAGCGTGGAGGCGGTTCCGGCCCCGGCGATCACGTACGGCAGGGCGCCCACCAGACTCACGAACAGCCACGTCGCGGCGACCACGAGGAACCCCTCGCGGACTCCGATGTCCCGGGTGGTGTCGAGTCGCTCGAGTCCGGTCCCGAGGGTTAGCGCGACCGCGATGGTCACCCCGAACGCGACCGCCCCGTCCCCGTAGTAGACGGACAGCAGCAGCGGGAGCACCAGCGGGACGGCGAGGAATTTCAGGACCGTCCCGACGAGGGCGAGGGCCGCCCGCCAGTCGACGTATATCCGGGTCATATTGGGCTGGCGACCTCTCTACCAGATTACACCTTCGAGACGACGTCGTTCATTGCCTCGTCCCTGACGAACAGCACGACGTGATCGCCGACCTGGATCTCCGTGTCCCCGCGCGGAGTCACATACTCCTCGTCTCTCGTGATCGCGCCGATGACCACGCCCTCCGGGAGCCTCTTGACTCCATCCTGGATGGGCAGCCCCGCGAGGACGCTTTGCTCGGCCACCTCGAACTCCAGGACCTCCGCGGCCCCCGAGTCCAGGATGGCCACGTTCTCCGCGGGTCGCTCGAGGGTGAACCGGGT
>CAZCXJ010000191.1:0-3386 GCA_964502585.1 uncultured Candidatus Halobonum sp. | reverse complement strand
GGCGACCCCTCCTCGTCCGGCGTTCACCTCCTGTCAGAGCCTTCCGTGACAAATATTTTATATATCAGCGAGCTTGTTTTATAATCATAAAAATGATATTTATCATCTCCCGGCCACACCGTCGTCCTGTTCCACCGTGACCGTGAGAGACCGGTCGGGAGGAACGGAACCCACCATGGCATCCACAGCACGCGAGAACGCGGCGCTCGTCAGGCGGTTCCTCACGGACGTCCTCGCTTGCGGGGACACGGCGGCCGTGACTGAACTCCTCGCAGCCGATGCCGGAGACCACCACCTCGTGTTCGAGGGGACCCGACGCCGGGAGGAGGTGACCTGGGCGGGCTGGTGCGCCCTCGCCGGTGCAGACATCGACCTGTCCGTCGCGGACGTGATGGCGTCAGACGACCGTGTCGCAGTGCGCGGGAGGGTCACCGGCACCCACCGGGAGTCGCTGATGGACCTCGCACCGACCGGGCGGTCGTTCGAGATCGCCTGTGCGTGGTTCTTCCGCATCGAGAACGACCGGATCGCCGAAATCTGGTCGCTCCCGGACGGCCTCGGGCTCCTCAGGCAGTTGGACGCCGTCCCCGAGGCGTTCCCAACACGATCACTGCCCGGCTCAACCCAACGACAGCAACGATGACTATGATCACAATCCAGCAACCACACGGATCGGCATCGAAACTGAACAGCCAGACGAACAGCACGATTTCGGAGGGTCCTGCCGATGACCGATAACACCGGCGTGTGGGAATCGCTCGAACGGTGGCGCTCGGTCGCGCTCCTCGTCCCCGGCGTTGCATTCCTCCTCATCACGGTCAACGCCGGGTTCGTAATGGTGGCGAACACGGGGATGAATCTGTCCCCCCTCGTTCACCTCGGACTCATGCTGGTAGCCTACGTGGGGCTCCTCGGATTGTCCCGTCGCATCGTGGAGCACGCGCCACGATTGGGGCGCGTTTGCCAGGCACTCCCCCTGATTTTCGGATTGGAGATTGTCCTGGCCTTCGGCGTAGGTCTCCTCCCCGCAACACCTCCTCGCGCACTCTTCGCGGTGACCGTGGCCCTGGGGGTGGTCGGGGCCATACTGACCATGACAGCCTTCGGCGTGGCCAGCCTCTGGATAGGGGGCTACCCTCGGCCCGTCGGCGGCTTCCTGCTGCTTACCGCTCTGGGTCTCTTCTTCGTGATCGTGAAGTCAGTGCTGTTCGGTGACCTCGGTGGGCCGGAGTGGGTGACGGTCGTCAACAACGGGTTGGTCGGACTTTCGCTGACCGCCGTCGGGTACGTCCTGCGGACCGAGGGTGAACCGACCGACGGGACCGAGTCCACCGAGGCAGTCGTGTGACAGATGCAGCACCCAGATTGCGCTCCGGATGAACGAGCGGGGAGACGCCGTCACTTCACCAGGCGAACCCTGCTCGCGGGCGTCACCGCGGGGCTCTCCGGCTGTGTGTCCGGTACCCTGGACGATCCATCGTTTCCCGAGGCCGACGTGATCGTGGCCCCGGACGACGAGCTCGTCTTCGACCCCGCCGGGCTTTCGGTGTCGGTCGGCGAGACCGTACGGTGGGGATTCACTAACGCCGGGCACAACGTCTCCTGTCGGCCCGAAGACGCCGACGAGGTGGCGTCGCCCACGGTGCCGAGCCGTTCGCCAGTTACGGTCCCGGGGACGACCCGGACGTGTCGCTCGTGCCGCGGGGCGGGACGTACGAACACACTTTCCAGGTAGCGGGAGACTACACCTACATGTGAATCCCGCACGCCGATACCGGCATGGTGGGAACGATTCGGGTTGAGTAGAACGATCCCTGGAGAAAATCCGCTGACTTCGTGGGGGCAACCGACGCCCGAACGCCCCATGAGTGCTAACATTTATCACGGTAATTCGAGAACCATGTCCAGAGAGGGGAATGGGGTTATGGCTCTCACAACGGTTCCACGATACGATCCCGATAGTGTGTCACGGGTCGGGGGGCAGGCAGTGGTCGTCGGGGCGAGCATGGCCGGGTTGACGACGGCGCGAATCCTCGCGGACGCGTTTGAGGAGGTCACCGTCATCGACCGCGACTCGCTGCCTGCCGAACCGGCCACCCGCGACGGCGTACCACAGGCCAGCCATTTTCACGCTCTGCTGGAGGCGGCACGGGCCACGCTGGAGGACCTGTTCCCGGGGTTCGGCGAGGACCTGCTCAGCGCTGGGGCACTCCTGCATGATGGCTCCCGCGAAGTCGACTTCTACATGGAGGGTGACTTCCTCGCTGACGGGCCCCGACGCCGGCCGGCATACACCGCGACCCGGCCGTTGTACGAGTACGTGGTCCGACGGCGTCTCGAGACGCATGATAACGTTCGACTCCAGCCGAACTGCCACGTCACCGACTATCTGCTCGACGAGACCGGGACCGCCGTGACCGGTATCCACGTACAGCCCAGGGACGGTGACACCGAGGTGCGTCGTGCGGACCTGGTCGTCGATGCCACGGGTCGCACAAGCCGGACACCGGCCTGGCTGGAAGAGCAGGGCTACCCCCGGCCACCAGTCGACGAAGTACACGTCGACGTGGCCTACAGTACCACCTTCGTCGAACGGCCTGCATCGGATCGGCGCGGGGTTGCCGTCATTCCGACACCGGACCGACCTCGCGGTGGTGTGTTCGCCCCCGTCGAGAACGACAGATGGCTCATGACCTTGTGGGGGATGCATGGCGATGCCCCGCCGACTGACCCGGAGGGGTTCGAGGAGTTCGCAGCGAGTCTCCCGGTTCCTCACCTGAAACGCTTGTTAGACGAGCATGCGTGGCGGACCGACCAGATCAATCACTACCCGTTCCCATCGAACCTCCGCCGGCGCTACGAGACGCTCGACCAGTTCCCCGAGGATTTCCTCGTCCTCGGGGATGCGATTGCGAGCTTCAATCCCATCTACGGCCAGGGCATGTCGGTGGCCGCCCTCGAGGCGCTCCACCTGCACCACGCCCTGGCAGCCGGCGGCCGAGAGGACCTCGCGAAGCGGTATTTCGCCCGGATCGAGGAGACGGTCGATATGGCGTGGGACCTCGCGGTCGGTAGCGATCACCAGTTCCCGCAGACCGAGGGGCCGAAACCACGCGGCGCCGACATCCTGAACTGGTATCTCTCCCGGTTCCTCCGGAAGGCACAGACCGACCCCTCGCTGTCGGATGCGTTTATGCGCGTCCAGATGATGGAGAAGCCACCCACCTCGCTGTTGCATCCAGCGACCATGCTGCGCGTATTAGCCCCGGGATGAGGAACGGGGAGGCCTGCAAACCCCCGTCGGCCGGTCACGGATGAATCCCTACCGAACAGGAACCGGCGGCCACGCAGCAGAGGGGCTGCTCTGCTGAATATACGCTCTGTAT
>CAZCXJ010000190.1:0-3399 GCA_964502585.1 uncultured Candidatus Halobonum sp. | reverse complement strand
CCATCGGTGTCCTCTCGTTCGGCGTCTGGGCCCACCACATGTTCTCGACCGGGATCGACCCGCGGCTTCGCGCCTCGTTCATGGCAGTGTCGCTCGCGATCGCCATCCCGTCGGCCGTGAAGACGTTCAACTGGATCACGACGATGTGGAACGGGCAGATCCGGCTCACGACCCCGATGCTGTTCTGCATCGGGTTCGTCTCGAACTTCATCATCGGCGGCGTCACCGGCGTCTTCCTCGCGTCGATCCCGATCGACCTCGTCCTCCACGACACCTACTACGTGGTCGGTCACTTCCACTACGTGGTCATGGGCGCGATCACGTTCGCCGGCATGGCCGGGATCTACTACTGGTTCCCCCTGTACACCGGCCGCTGGTACCAGCGCCGGCTTGGCAAGATCCACTTCTGGCTGTGGATGATCGGGACGAACGTGACGTTCTTCGCGATGATCCTGCTGGGCTACGGCGGCATGCCCCGGCGGTACGCCACGTATCTCCCGCAGTTCGCCACGCTCCATCAGGTGGCCAGCCTCGGCGCGTTCCTCCTCCTGGTTGGTGGCGTCATCTGGGCCTACAACCTGGTCGTGTCCTGGCTCGAGGGCCCCCGGGTCGTCGACGACGATCCATGGAACCTCGACCGATACGACCTCAACACCGCCGAGTGGGACTGGTACGGCCGGAAGGTCGAGTCCGCGATCGCCGACGGCGGCGAAGACGGCATGGCGACCGACCGTAGTCGGGCGGACGACTGACCCGTCACCGGTCGGCGCTCGCGCTCCCAGTCACACAGCGCCCCCGGAAGCGGGAAGCTCCACCCTCAACGAGCGACTCGTGTCAGCGGTAACCAAGTAGGCTGGGAACGGCCGTTACTGCAGAACGAGGATGATCCCCGTCGCGAACATCAACAGCGCGACCGTCCCGAGTACGAGTCCCAGCAGATCTGACTCGTCCATACATCGGCTTCGGATGGTGGCGACAAAGACCCGTCGTTCCGTGACCGGTCCGGGAATCCGGCGCCCGCCCGGGCGTGTCGAAAGCTCAAACACGCCTCCACACCAAGCGCGTTCGTGACCGGCGACGGGTTCCGTGGCTCGCGGCTCGTCCTCCTGTTGTACCTCCTCCTGGTTACCGTCGGGGGGCTTGCGGGGTTGCTCACAGGCGTGACCGTCGACGGGCTCGCCCCGCCCCGGTTTCTCTTCCTCGTCGCGTTCCCGCCGACGCCCTTGGGGGTCGCCGCCTACGGCGCGCTTACTGTCGCCGTCGTGCTGGGGGTGCCGCTGACGCTCGTGATCGCCGTGTCCCGTCGGGTGGACGGCCCCGGGAGCCCGGAAGAGGACTGACCCCGGCGCAGGGGATTTACCACCGCGGACCGAACCGAGCGGTATGGACATCAGGAACGCGACGGTGGAGGACGCTGACGAGATTCGCAGCGTCGCTCGCAGTTCGCTTGAGGCGTCGTACGGACACGTCCTCTCGTCGGACCTGCTGGACGACGCGGTCGAGCGCTGGTACGCCGCCGACGAGGTGGCCGAGGACTTGGAGGACGAGGACACCGTGTTCGTCGTCGCGGTCGACGGGGGACGTGTCATCGGGTTCGCCCAAAGCTACGTTGTCGAGCGGCGGGAGACGGTTGGCGAAATCGACTGGCTCCACGTCGATCCCGATAACCGCGGGGGCGGGATCGGCGACCAGCTCCTCCGTCGAGTGGAGGCGGCACTCCGGGACCACGGCGTCGAACGGATCGAGGGGCGTGTCCTGTCCCAGAACGAAGCCGGTGGCGAGTTCTACGAACAGGAGGGGTTCTCGGCTGTCGGTGATCGGACCGTCGCCATCGGGGGTGAACCGTTCACCGAACGCCTGTACGCGAAGTTCCTCGAGGACGCGGACCGACAGGTCCTCGCGGAGGCCCGGACGACCGCGGACGGCGACCCGGTGTATGTGGCGTACGACGAGAGCGAACGCGCGTCGCTGGCTCCCCTGTACGTCACCTACGAGGACCGCGAACAGTCCCGCCGGTACGGATACTTCTGTGGGAACTGTGAGAGCCTCGTGACAGCGATGGACGCGATGGGACGCGTGGAGTGTGGCAACTGTGGCAACCGCCGGAAACCGACGCGCTGGGACGCCGCGTACCTCTGAGCTCGTCCGCCCTAGGAGCGGGAGAGCACTCCGACCCTGAGGCTCAACCCCCCCGGCCCGTCTCGTTCCAGCTCGACGACAGTTTCATACAACAGCTGAGGGCAATATTTAATCCGTTGCAGTTAGAGACTACAAGCTACGCATGACCGGGCGCGTGCTCGCAGTGGGCGGAGCAAAAGGTGGGGTCGGGACCACGACAACGGCGATCAACCTGACGGCGGGGTTGGCCGAGAGCGGCCGTCGAACGGTGCTCGTCGAAGCGGACCTCTCGACCGCGAACGTCGCTGATTACCTCGACCCAGAAGAGGAGGTGAGTTTCACTCTGCACGAGGTATTGGCCGACTCGGCCCCCGTGGCCGCGGCCTCGTATCCGGCCCCGGGCGAGTTCCGCGTCATTCCCAGCGGGACCACCCTCGAAGGGTACACAAAGGCCGACCCGTACGAACTCGAGGCCGTGGTCGACACGCTCCGGACCCGGTACGACGACGTGATTCTCGATACGCCCAGCGGCGTCGGGCGGGAAACGCTCCTCCCGCTGGCCGTCGCCGACACGACCTTGGTGGTCGCGAGCACCTGTCCCGCGGCTGCCCGCGATGCGGACAAGACCCTGACGGCGCTCGACCGACTGGACCGGACGGCCCTCGGTACGGCCGTCATCGAGAGCGGCCGGTCGGACGGTCCGTCGCCCGACGCGGTCGCCGACTTCCTCGATCTCGACCTCCTGGGCACGATCCCGCGGGACGATGCCGTCCCGATCGCACAGACGAACGGCGAACCGGTCCTCTCATACAGTCCCGCAAGCCCCGCCGCGGGCGCCTTCGACCGCCTTGCGGGTCGCGTTCGCACTGCCCTCGACACTCACGATACGACCGAGACCGGAGCGTCGATCGACCGAGGCGAAGCCGCACTCACCGACGGCGGCCGATGAGATCCCCCGCGCCCTGAAAGGTGCGGGTTCCCTGGTGGGATATTCTGGTTCGCGGTTCACCTGGTCCCGTGAGCGTACACGGCCCGTGGATTTCCCGACAGGTATACCCCCACCTGTACCATCCAGCCGAAAGCTCGAGGCTTCAGCCGCGCGAGGGGGTCAGTCGCCCTGGACAGCCCGCCGGATGTCCTCGACAACGTCCGGGTTTCTGAGCGTCGATGTATCCCCCAGTTCGGCACCCTTGGCGATGTCCTCGAGGAGGCGGCGCATGATCTTCCCCGACCGAGTCTTCGGGAGTTCAGGCGTGAAGACGATCCGTTCCGGCCGGGCGA
>CAZCXJ010000189.1:0-3420 GCA_964502585.1 uncultured Candidatus Halobonum sp. | reverse complement strand
GCGGACAGAGGGCGGCGTCAGCGATGTGCAACGCCCCGGCAAGGTCCTCCACGTAGCCGGGGGCGTACACGTTGTCTCCGGACGCCGATGGGGGATTCCGACCGAGTAGAAGGAAGTCGACGTCCGGCAGTGCGGGCGCGAGGTCGTCGACGATCAGCCTCGCCGCACGCCGGTTCGGCGCGTAGTTGTAGGACCCGGGAAAGACGCACGTGAACCTGTCGCCGGGGAGATTACACTCCCGGGCGGCGGCTTCCGGGTCCCCTCCGCTGTTTATTCGCTAGTAGTCGCAGCCGTTCGGGATGAGGAAAGCGTCGGTGGCCGACCCGACGTCGAACCGGTTCCGGTCTACCCCCGACTGAAACACGGTCACGTCGGCGGCGTCGATCGCGTTCGTCTCCAACTCCCGGAAGTTCCTGACCAGGCGGCGTCGAAGGATCGCCGGAACGCTCCGTTCCCGCAGATACGCGTCAGCATCTCGTAGTCGGCGTTGTGCTTGTTCAGCAGGAGTTTGGCGTCGTGCGACGTCGCGAAATCAATCGCCGCGTCCGTGACCGGCGGGAACTCACACACGACGACGTCGAAGGAGACCGCGGTACGCTCTACGGGGTCGGTTATCGCCTCAGCAAGGGATGTTCGGGGCGGGACGCCGGGCGATCGAACCCTGGGGGGCGTACTGTCGGCGGGTGATCGGAGGAGGGCGCGCACTGTTTGTAAGTATTCGTCACGCACTCCGCACACAGCGGCGCGATGACCGACCCAGTCGGGGGCGCGGACGGTGATCCGGTCACTGCAACAACTCCCCGAGCCTCTTGATCTCTTGGGACCCCACCTCGTCGAGGAGGTAGAGAACGGCCAAATGTACAGTGTTAATCTTTAAGATTATACTAATTTTAATTAAGCTCCTACTATAGCCGTTGATTGATCATTGGACTGGACGAGTCGGTTCGAGTGGGCAGCGCGCAGTGATCAAACGGCGGTGTACTCGGGCGGTGGTGTGCGATGAAATACGGTGTGTAGGTGATTAGCGAGTCGGGAGTACAGCGACTTGAGGACGAGTGGTTCGACGGTGGTAAAATAGACCTGGTCACGACCAGTTTTACTGAGGGGTTCCACGACGCGGTCGGAATCACGTGGGTACCCGGTGCGAGTATGACAGAGAAGCGGGAGTCGCTCCGGCGGTGGTTCGGGGAGACCGATCGTCGGATGATCATCGCCTACGAGTTCGCGGGCGAGAACCGTGGGGACTACGCTCCCCCGGCCAAGGGCGACGTCGACGACACGTACCGTCAGTTTGCCAGAGCTCTGGTGGACCTCGGGATGGGGGGACTCGTTCATCGCTCCGAGCCACAAGTTCAACCGCAGATGGGGGAGCAAATCGGTGAAGGGCGAACCCGAAAACTACCGGGACGGCTACGCGCGCTGCGTTCGGGAAACGCAGGCCGTCGACGGCGCCGACTTCTAGTTCTGCTACGCGCCGGCCCGGAATCGGTTCGGTGTCGCCCCGGGAGCGTAGCCCGTTCAGTCCGATTCCTGGCCGAGTGGCAAGGATCCGCCGATCGTGATGCCGACGTTTTATGAAGCCGGACCGACGTATCCCGACGACCTCTCGTCGGTCAGTGACTCCGAGTTGGAGGACCTCCGGGAAGATTTGGCAGGAGTAACACAAGCCGCTGCTGGACATGTGGAAGCACTTTGCGACGTCGCGGAACGCGTCGCTGGGCTTCCGCAAGTGGGGAGTCGGGGACGACGGTTACTACCATCCGGCGGGCGGCAACAACGCCGAGTTCATCCATCGGATGTTCGATTACATGCGGAATAACAGCGTCGAGTTCCAGGCCGACTGGAACGTGGAATCCGCCGGCGGCGGCACCCATCGGCTCTGGCCCGAGGACGAGACGACCCTCGCCAACGTTGGGGACGCGTTCAGGACCGAGGCGTTGGTCGACCTCGGCAGTCGCACCGACGACGGCAGCACTGATGACGGGTCCTCCGACGGTTCGACCGAGGAAGCACTCGGGGACTACAACCAACCTTCGTCGGGAACGCTGAACTGGCACGTCCCGATGAACGAGAGCTTCGCGAACATCGAGACGGAGATCAAGTCGCTGGATCAGCGGTTGAAGAATCTGGAGTAGCCATTCCGTCGTGCGCCACCGACGACGAGTAGTAGGTGCCTGACGCTGGACGCCTAGCCGGCAAAGGACGACCGGAGGTTCGCCGTTCCGTGGCTGATCCGCGTTTCGGCCGAAAGGACCGTATATAAAAACGGACCGGATCCGAAGAACCGATCGAATTTCGATGTCGGGTCTGCACGAGTTCGCCGAATCGCTGTCCGATCGGCTACCGCCGGCCGACCGGCTCGAACAGGCGGCGGACGCGGTTCTGAAGGTGCTCTCGTCGTGGTTACCACACGGAACCGACGTGTTCGAGAGGGAGTGGGACGTGCTCGTGATCCTCGACACCTGCAGGGCCGACGCGATGGACGAGGTAGCCCACAAGTATGATTTCGTCACGTCCGGAACGTCGGTCTGGTCGCGGGGGAGTGCGACGCGGGAGTGGGTCCCACACACGTTCACCCGGTCCAACCTCGAGGAGATACGGAACACGGCGCTGGTCACGGCGAACCCGACCAGCAGGTGGGGACTCGGCCACGAGGCCCAGCCCGAGTGGCCGGAGTTTACCAAGCGGCTGACTCGGTGGGACACGGTCGACCCCGGTGACTTCCTCGAGTTCGACGAGGTGTGGCAGTACGGGCCGAAGAATCCCTTCAGTGGAACCGTCATGCCGTACGCCGTCACCGACCGTGCCATCTCAACGTGGCGGTCGGCGTCGCCGGACCGAATGATCGTCCACTATCTGCCGCCCCACCAGCCGTACAGCGCCAGGGCGCTCCGCGAGAACCGTGAGCTAACTGACGTCGAGCGATCGCCCTGGGAGGCGCTGAAGAGCGGGACCCCCCGGGAAGAGGTCTGGAGCCGATACCTCGATGAACTCGAATTCGGCCTCGACAGCGTCCGGACGCTGGTCGGGGACATCGACGCCGAACGGATCGTCATCACCTCGGATCACGGCGAGGCGTTCGGGGAGTTCGGGCTGTACGCTCACCCGATGGTTCCGATACCACAACTCCGGAAGGTTCCGTGGGTGGAAACGAGCGGGCGCGGCCGCAACGAGTACACGACGGTTCTCGAACCGACAGGCGGGAACGACGGCGTCGAGACGGAAGTCGAGGAACAACTCGAGTTGCTCGGGTATCGCTGAGCGGAGTGGGCGTGCCGACGCCGCTGTTCGGACACGTCGTCTCCTATTCTGCAGGGTCGGTAATGCGAATCCAGAGGTGCACCTCCCGGTAGGCGTTGTCTACTGAGGGGTCATCCGGTGGCTCCCCGACGTACAGCAGGTAGGTCAGTCGATAGTTCT
>CAZCXJ010000188.1:0-3423 GCA_964502585.1 uncultured Candidatus Halobonum sp. | reverse complement strand
GTCCGGGCCGGTGATGAACATGTGGCTGGTGTTCTTAACCATGAAAATGAAGTCCGTGATCGCAGGCGAGTACACTGCCCCGCCGGCACACGGACCCATGATGGCCGACAGTTGCGGGATCACCCCGGAGGCCTCGGTGTTGCGACGGAAAATCTCCGCGTACCCGGCCAACGAGGCGACTCCCTCCTGGATCCGCGCCCCGGCAGAATCGTTCAAGCCCACGACAGGAGCACCGACGTCCATCGCCTTGTCCATGACTTTGCAAACCTTCTCGGCGAAGACCTCGCCGAGCGACCCGCCGAAGACCGTGAAGTCATGCGCGAACACGAACGTCTTCTCGCCGTGGACTTCCCCGTATCCCGTCACGACCCCGTCGCCCGGGATCCGGCGCTCTTCCATCCCGAACTTGTGCGTGCGGTGGGTCCTGAACTGATCGAATTCGTGAAAGGTACCGTCGTCGAGAAAGTAGTCGATCCGCTCGCGGGCGGTCATCTTACCGCGGTCGTGTTGGGCCTGGATCCGGTCTTCGCCGCCGCCCTTCCGCGCCTCCGCGCGCATTTCGCGGAGTTCCTCGATTCGGTCCTCCATCGTCATCCTCGACCACCCCGGCGCTGGCTGGCGTGCATCCGTTGGGGAACCTGTGCGGCCACGCAGTGCAAAAGGGTTCCGTCAGAGGACGGCCGGCCGGCGGAGACAGGAGTGGACGCGTGGCGACCTCGGACCGTCGACGTGTTAAAACGTCGAGACCTCGCCCTCGATCACCCGCTTCGTGATGTCCGTGATGTTGGCCAGTCGCTGATCGATCACGCTTCGGACGTCCTGATCGATATCCGAGACGTCGGTGCCGTCGGCGGTGACGATCCGGGCGTCCGCAACGTGTGGCTGGTCGATCGGACGGCCGATCTGGGACAGGAGCCGAATCTGGAGGTCCCGGATCCCGTCGACCTCGGCGACGACGTCGCTGGCGATCTCAGTCGACAGGAGGTTGTAGATCTTGCCGATGTGGTTGACCGGGTTCTTGCCCGAGGTCGCCTCCATGCTCATCGGTCGGTTCGGGGTGATGAGGCCGTTAGCCCGGTTGCCCCGACCCACGGAGCCGTCGTCGCCCTGTTCCGCCGACGTCCCGGTGACGGTCAGATAGATCGACCCGTCAGCGTAGTCGTCGGCGGTGTTGACTTCGACGGTCACCTCCCGATCCGTCCGCTCGCGTGCCAGGTCGGTCACGTGGTCCCTGATGGCCCCGATTGAGGCCCGATAATCCTCGAGCGACTCCACGTACGAATCAACCAGCGCGACCGCGAGCGTGATGTCGATACGCTCTTTCTCGCGCTTGCCCATGATTTTCACGTCCGGTCCGACCTCTGGGTGGTCGGTAGCATACGACCGCCGGAGTGCGCGCTCAGCGTCCAGGACGATCTGTTCCGTCTCCGTCAGGGGGGCGTGACCCACCCCGAACGATGTGTCGTTGGCCATCGGGACCTGGGTGGCACCCTCGCCGAACACTTCCTGCAGGTCACCCGAGCCCTCGCCGAGCTTGATATCGAGGACGATGTCCGTCCCAAGGTCGAGCTCCGGAATCCGGTCGCTGAGATAGTCGCGCGCGGCCCCCAGAGCGGTGGATTCGATCGGCAGTTGGTGGCCGTCGTACTCCTTGGTGGCCCGGCCGACGATGAGGACGTAGATCGGCTCGAGGACTTCTCCACCTCCGAAGGCAGGCGCCGACCGGCCGGCGACCAACTGCGTCTCGTCCGTGTTGTAATGCAGAACGGTTCCGACCCGGTCCAGATACAGCTGGCACAGCGCCCGCGACACCGATTCGGCGATCCCGTCGCAGATCGAGTCAGGGTGGCCGATCCCCTTTCGCTCGACGATTTCGACCTCCTGGTCCTCGACCGCAGCCCGGTCGAGTTCGCTGACCTGGATGTTCCTCATTACTTCCGAGGTTCGGGCGACTGGTGCTATAACTTGCGGAAAGGATCAAGCCCTGCCTGATAACCCATACGTATAGTCGCGGTGGTCAGAGATCCGGGTCCTGCGGTGGGTCCGCGGCCGCCTCGAGAAGGAGACCCAGGTAGGAAGTCCGGATCCCTGCCTCCGGATCGAGTCCGAGCCGATTCGCAATCTCGAAGGCTCCCTCCCTGGCGGACTCGACCGCGTCGGGCGGAACGTCCCGTTCGATCTCGACGAACTGCCCGAGTCCGGTTACCTTGTCCAGGGTGATAGTGTACTCATCGAAGTCGTACCGTTCGCGCTCCTTTTCGACGACCGCGGCGGGTTCGAATCCCAGTCCGGCGAGCAGGTCGGTCGTCGCACCCGGCTCCGTAACACCGGTCTCATGTTCCTCACGTGTTTTGGTTTCGTCGTCGACGAGAGGACCCTTGTATGTGAGACGGGTCTCGCCCGCGTCGGGCGCCTGGCTGGCGGAACCGGCTTTCGCCGCTTGGGAAGGCGTCTCCCTTCTGAGGCGCAACGCCTCGTCGGTCTCCGTGAAGTCACGGTGAGGGGCATCATAATAGGTGTCGATCTGCTCGACGTCCCGACGACGGTCGGCATCCAGTCCCCGGAGTCGGTCACGGACACGCTCGTGTGAGGCCCGGAATTTGAGTTCGACCTCGTACATGAAGCGAGGAAGGCCGGGGACTGACTAAAGAGTAGGCCCGGACGGGTCGGGACGCTGAAGGCGTCACCACGGGGCGTTCCGGGCGGAAGCGGGCTTTCCGGGGGACGAACCGTGCTTCTTAAGGATAACACGGGCGACCCTCCGGTCATGAGTGAAGACGACGAGGGTGAGGCCGATCAGACCGTCGAGCCCACCGAAGACGCCGAAGCGGCCGAGGGCGAGACGGATGAACCGGCCGAGTCTCCTTCGACGGAGGACGAGACCGATCAGTCGGGATCCGAGACGACACCCGACGACGGAGAGGCACCGGCCGACGAGGAGGCGGACGGGCTGAAACCGGGCGATTTCATTCGGCTAGAATACACCGTCCGGACAGTCCCGGATGAGGACGAGGACGAAGGACGGGTCGTCGATACAACGCGGCAGGAGGTGGCTGAGGAAGCCGGTATCGACGACGACGAGGTCGAGTTCGAGCCGCGGATCGTCGTTCTCGACGAGGGCCACGTGTTCGACACCGTGGATACGGAGCTCCAAGGAAAACACCCCGGCGACGAAGGTACGGTTCAGATTCCGGCGGTGGAAGCGTTCGGCGAATTCGATCCGGACCAAGTCCGGACGGTCAGCGCGGACAAGATACCCGAAGACGACCGTCGGCCGGGCGCACAGGTGACGGTGGACGGCGAGCAGGGCTATCTAGAGACGATCATCGGCGGTCGTGCCCGGGTGGACTTCAACCACCCGTTGGCTGGTGATGACCTCGAATACGAGTACGAGATCCTGGACCGTGTCGACGACGCCGAGGC
>CAZCXJ010000187.1:0-3442 GCA_964502585.1 uncultured Candidatus Halobonum sp. | reverse complement strand
CCGACGCCGACGACCACGCCGTCGCGAACCAGTAAACCGCGTACGCGGCCCTTCTGCTGCCGTTCGTGACGTCCACTGCTCACCGTGTGGCCTCGGCGACCACGAGCCAGGACGCTCGCCCGGGGACGCCAGTCGAGGGGACGTCCCATTCCCCGAGGCCAACTGACGGCGCTTGTTACTCTCCCTGTCAGTGTTGATTATCCGCGAAAAACTGACCATTTTTGTGCGACAAAATATCAACTGAACGTGTCGGCCGACAGGCGGCCGGCGTGGCGTACTACATCCCCCCACCCACCCCCAGATCGAGGCGCCACTCAAGGGGGCGGCTCTGCTACTGTCATTCTCACGGGGCCGCCCTCTCCGACTCCTGATGGAACCTGTCAGCCTCGCCGACCGACCGGTATCCTCCGGATGGCTGCCAGTAAGGCCAATCGCGAAAACAGGAACCGCATCACCGGCGACATCCTCCTCAACGCGGCCGAGGACGCCCGCCCAGATCAAACACGAGAATCCCGACTCGCTCACGCCACACCAGCGGGCCGTCTACGAGGTCGTGCGGGACCGCGGCCCGCTCAGTCCCAGCGAGATCCACAACCAGTGTTCTGAGGAGGTCGGGGACCCCCGAACGAAACGGACCGTGCGGACGTCCCTCTCGAAGACCGAGCAGTGCAATCCTCCTGAGCCAAAGGGGGTCAGCCGCGACCGGACGTACTCGTTGGCCGATGCAACGGCCACCTCGCCGATACGGTAGGATCAGAGGCGCATTCTGGCAGGAGCCTGGGAGCACAGTATGACTATGAGGACACCTCCGTCGACAGGACTTCGATCGTCGAGTTCCGCATATCGTCGGCGATCCCGAGCTCGAGTTCGGCTCCGTCGTAGGCGAGCGTGACCGTGGCGATCCACCCCTCGGTATCGGTGACGATGTCGATTCGCTCTGCCATCACCGCCTCGGTTTCCCAGAAACTGCTACCGATGACTCCATGCCGTGCTGGTAGTAGAAGTTGATCACGGCCGGATGGGGCCTCATTGACCGGGCCACAAGACAGCCACTCCGAGGACGACCCCCGCCCGGGGACGAGTGGAACGTATGCGTCTTGAAACCTCGAAGGCTAAGCCCCGAAATCCCGTTGCGGGATTCCACGGCCTTCAGGCCGTGGAGGAGGTCAATCCGTCACTTCGAGACGTGGATGACGTCGTACTCCGCGCTGCCCGGGTTCTCGACGCCGAACCGGGCGTTCACCGCATAGAGGCTGCTCCCGAACGCCGCGACCGTCGTCGGCACGTCGAACGCCGGATCGGTGATCTCGTCAATCACCTCACCCGCTGTCGCGCCCGACTCGAGCTCGACCACGGCGATCAGGTCGTTTCGATTCCGGACGACATACAACGTGTCGCCGTCCAGCAGGATGCCGTCACCGTCTCGTCTCCGAGGTCGATTTCCGTCGCTCGGCCGGAGTCCGGATCGACCTGGTAGAGGAGGCCGGTCGTCGAATTCACGATGACGAGATACTCCGTGTCGGGCGCCGCGTCGATACCGTTGGCATTGAACCCGCCGACGGACTCGTACTCGCCGCTGAGTGTGAGTTCTTCGACAGCGTCCTGTTCGGGGAGCCGCCCGGCCGGCCCCAGCGGGAGTTTATACAGGGCCGACCGGAACGAATCGGTGAAGTACGCCGCCTCCGTGGTGACCACGACGTCGTTCACGAACGTTCCCGGGGCGGTGAGGTCGTACTCCTCGATCGCCTCCCCTGTGTCCCCGTCGTACACGAACGCGTTGTCGGTGCCGCCGCCGGCCACGAAGAGAGAATCGCTCCGCCGGTCGTGGGACAGACCGATCGCCACGCGGTCGTCAGCAGCGTCAACGAACACCTCGCCCGCCCCGGTTCGCAAGTCGCCTCGGTAGGTATTTCCCGAGGCCAACGAGCCGACAAAGAAGGTGTCTCCGCGACCGGTGGCAATCCCTTCGGGCTGGAACCCATCCGGTAGTGCCAGCACATCCGGGAACGTCTCACTTGAGGCAGCCGCCGGTGTCGGAGTCGTCCCGGAGCGGTCGGGGGATGTGGCCAGAGCGGATCCACTTCCGAGACCGATCAGCCCGGCAAGGAAACCCCCCGGAGCACGACACGTCGGGTGCGATCGATACGGCCCGCTGTGTCTTGCTTCGGTGACATCGTGTTGGTGTGGTGTGTTCCGCGTCGGATCGGTCCCTCTTGCAGAGCGAGCAGTGAGGACTGTCTCCTCGGTCCGCTCGTCGTCCCTGTTTGCGGGGAAGACAGGACGTCCGCACGTCGAAGGGGAACCAACTGGGCCGTCGAGTTGTGCCGTCTTAATATGTGTATTGCGGCACGGTTCGGTCGCGTCATACTGTCTGAGAGCGATGCGAGCGGGCCGGAGCTGAGTTTCTCATGTTCACTCTGCACGCTCTCTCCTTCGTGCCACACAAACCCCTGACCGTGACCGACTCCGACACTCCGCTCACCGATCAGGGCCGACCGGGCCGAGGGCTCCCTCAAGGGCAGCCCAACAGGCACCGGAGCCAGCAGTTGTCGTCGCGCATGCCGTATCCTGCGCGGAACCGTCGATGGACACGACGTGCCCGCCAAAGCAGTCGGAGCCGGCCGTGACCCTAGTATTCGAGGCTGGATAACATCTAAATATTGCATCGACATACCGCGCTTCGCGAACAGTTCGCATGGGCCCCCGCTCGCCAGACGATTCCGGAACGGATCCCCAGACGCCGGGGGAAGTCGAGGCCGATCAGTCGTCGCCGGACCGAACCATCGAAGGGGAAGTCACGCGCGTCGAATCGGTCAGCTATCTCGAAGGGGCGTCCGGCCACGCCGTTGCCAGCTTGGGGTTTCTCCTGATAGCCGGCGTCGCCGTCAGGCTCGGAGCGCCGGGCGTCGGCGTCGTCGTCCTCATAGTGGCCTACGGGGTGGCCCTCCATGGCCTCTCGATCTACGCGTGGGATGCACTACGGGCGTCCGTCCGGTCAGCCCTCAAGCGGGACGATAACGACGAACGACGGACGACCCGCACGCTGACGCCACACACGGTCTCTACGGAGATGAAAGCCGAAATGGTAACCGGCCTTGCCATGACCGGGGGGTTCCTCGCCTGTCTCGCCGTTGTAGTCGCGGTCGTTCGGACAAGCAGCTTCCAGGTCGTGGCCACTCTCTCGGTGGGCGTCCTCGCAATCGGCAACATCGTGGCCTTGTGGTGGATGTACCGGTCGTCCTGACACATAGCGAGCGGGAGCCCACCCCACCCCTTCGGGCCCAATCCGAGCCATATCACCGCCCCGACCAGCCAGTCTCGACCCCGCGCGGTGAGCGAAACGGCACCCGACGTGTCGCCGCTAACTACCCCCGCCCACAGGATGGCCACCCGCGCCGGGGTTATTCCCGTTCCTCGACCACGCGCAGGTACACCCGGTACG
>CAZCXJ010000186.1:0-3473 GCA_964502585.1 uncultured Candidatus Halobonum sp. | reverse complement strand
CGCCACGGCCCACGAGTACCCACACGTGATCGAGACGCCGACCGTCGGCGACCGCTTCGACCTGGACCGGCCGGGCGCGGTGATGCCCGAGACGCTGCGGTGACAGGGAGGCCGGGCCGTCTGCGCCGGTCCAGTGATCGGGCTCGGTGGCGTCCCTGAGGGTCCCCTGGTCGACGGACCGTCCCGGACGAACTCGTGGACCGCCGGGCCGTTGCGTCGAGCGAGTCGACTAACCAGCCCTCACCGTCGTCGACGTGGTGGATCTCCGATCCTCGACCTCGATGTACCCCGAATCGAACGGGAGCGCCGACGAGCTCTCTTTGCTCCCGTCCTGGTGGTCCGGGAGGCTACTCGCCGGGCGCCTCGATCACGCCGAGCTGCTGCATCATGCCGAAGGTGTCCATCAGCGGCCACGCTTCCGCGAGCTTCCCGTCCTCGACCCGGAAGAACCCCTCCCCGTCGACGGTCACTTCCTCACCGGTGGGCGAGATGCCCATGAACTCCCCCTCGTGTGTCCCTGTGATGGTGGCTCGGTAGGCGACTGTCTCACCCTCCGCGATCATCTCGTCGATCGCCGCCGTCATGTCGGGAAACGCCTCGGACAGCTCCCGCAGGTACCCCTCGACGGCCTCCCGGCCGGTGAGTTGCTCCCCTTCGGCTCCCGGGACGCCGTGCAACGTGTAGTCGTCCGCGAGGACCTCCTCGAGCGCGTCGAACTCCCCCTCCTGAAATCGCTCGTAGTAGCTCCGGACGAGTTGCTTGTTCTCCTCGGCCGATGGTGCTGCTGCCATTGGTATCTCCCCGTGCCCAGCAGACAGTTCAGTCTTGCATTATTTCCCGGGTGTTATACTGTTCGCAGCGTGTTCACCGTTCACGACACGAACACGGCCCGAGTGATCGGTGTGTGACCCGTGGTGGGGTTCGACCGTCCCGTCCATAGTTTCTTGACACTACGTGTGGTATCCGGTGGCATGGATACTGCACTCGACGACATCGCCTTCCTCGCGAACTCGGAGAACCGGGTGGCAGTCTTCGAGCTACTCGTCGAGGCCCGACGGACCCGCGGCGAGGTCCGCGAGCAGGTCGATGCGTCACGGGTCACGATTGCGCGCATTCTCGAGGAACTCGAGGCGCGCGACTGGATCACGCGTTCGGGTCGGGAGTACACGGTAACACCGCTTGGCGAGTGGGTGTACGAGGAGTTCACTCGCCTGGTGGACGAGATGGAGGCCGAGCGTCGGTTGCGCACGCCGGTACAGTGGTTGCCCGCCGACGTGGTGTCGTTCGACCCCCGGCGTCTCCGTGATGCCGAGATAATCCTGCCCGACGAGAGCGACGCGACCGTTCTCATACGGCGGATCGTCGAGTTCCATCGCTCCGGTGAGCACCTCCGTGGGGTCGCACGGGCTGCCGCCCCGGTGTTCGTCGAGAACCAGTGGGAACTGACTGTCGACGGTGACACGCGGGTCGAACTGGTCGTTACACCCGGAGCTCTGGACGTCATCCGGGACCATCCGCCCACGGCACGGAAGTTCTGTGAGATGCTCGAGGGGGAGAACGCTCACTACTCCGTCTACGAGGACATCCCGATTTCAGTCGGGATCGTCGACGGTGCCGTCGGGATCAACCTGACCGACGAGCACGGCGTTCTCAAGGGTGGGCTAGTGACCGACGACGAGACAGTTCACGCGTGGGCAGTCGACCTCTTCGAGACCTGTCGCGACGCGGCGAGACCGGTGGACCCCGACGCGATCCCCGCATGATCACCCGGCGGGCGTGAACGCCCGTCCCCAGAGACGGTGTAGGACAGCGGTACCGGCCGGTCGTAGCGCGTTCACACCGTGAAAGACGAAGAAGTCCTGAAGGACGTTACCCCCGAAATATCATTAGAGCATAGGAACAGTCGACAACGCCGCATCCTCGCCTCCGAAGGCGGCTGGGGTGCGTCGGGAGGGACAAGATGCAACCGATCGATCCAGAGCGAACGAAACGAGAACACGATAGACAGACCGGCGAGATATCACGGCGTAGCGCGCTGAAGACGGGCGTAGCGGTATCGAGCGGACTCGCCGTCGGTAGAGCGGCGTTTGGTACCGCCGGGGCGATACGGGCGGCCGAGTCGGCGACCGTCCTCCCGGTACATCACTTCGTCCGGGCAGCGGGTGACAGCGACGGGCCGAACGGCCCGTTCGAAGATCCGGTGTCACCGAAGCCGGATGACGACGATCGACTCGTCTCGCGCGTCGAGGGCGCTCCGGTAGACGACGGCACGGCACCGGAGGAGGTGGACGGTGATCTCGGCCAGTTGACGTGGGCCCAGTTCAAGGACGTGGCGGGTCGGATCAGGCTGAAGTGTGTCCGAAAGGGCACGCACGTCTCGATGCACCTGAGTGGATTGGTCCCCAAGGGGCTGTACACGGTCTGGGTGGTCGCCTTCGACGGTGACTTCCACGCCGGCGAACGCGCGCTCGCTCGGGCGTTTCAGAACCTGGTCGGCTCGGCACCGCTGGGCGACAACGACGGCGGCGAGAACGTGTTCCGCGCCTCACAGAGTGGGGAAGGCCAGGTCACGGCGATCGACGAACCGGCGACGTTCACCGGGCCGGGGTTCGTCGACCCCGACACCTCGGAGCGATGCCTGCTCGAACACCACGAGGTGCACTTCATCGGTGCGCTTCACCTCGACGACGAGACCTACGGGCCGAATCCGCGACCCTACGGGGTCGAACAGTTCGGCTTCGTCGCCAGGAACGGCGAGTTCATGTAGCCGGTCTCACTCTTTGGATCGTCTGTAACGGGTCGATTTTTTGCCCCCCGTAGTACGGTCCTGGAACTGGCTCACGAGGGACAGGAGCCCGTGGGGGAGAAATCGTCCGTGGCGATCGCTCGGTTGGACAGGCCACCCGGCGGGCCCCAACCGACGCCCCTGCTTGGCCCGTTTTATTACGGCCCGGGGCGTCGGTACGTTCATGGCCGACGTGACGTACGACTACGACGACGCCACGGTGGTGATCACCGGCGCGAGCTCGGGGATCGGCCGGGCGACGGCGCTGCGCTTTGCCGAGGCCGGCGCGACGGTAGTGAACGCCGACGTCCGCGAGGCGCCGAAGGACCGTGACACCGAGGTCCCCACCCACGTCGCGATCGAGGAGGCCGGCGGCACTGCCGAGTACGTTCGGACCGACGTGACCGACCCCGACGACGTCGAAGCCGCCCGCGAGTACGGCGGCGTCGACGTGATGGTGAACAACGCGGCGACCCACCTCGACCGGCCGTTCACGGAGATCACGCCCGAGGAACTGGACCGCGTGCTCTCGGTCAACGTCCGCGGCACCTTCGTCGGTACACAGGCCGCCGCACGGGACATGCGCGAGCGGGACGACCCGGGCGTGATCCTGAACACCGCCTCGATCAGTTCGAACCACGCCCAGCACGGCCAGGTGGCCTACGACACCTCGAAGGGCGCGGTGCGG
>CAZCXJ010000185.1:0-3505 GCA_964502585.1 uncultured Candidatus Halobonum sp. | reverse complement strand
AGACGGCGGAGGACTACTCGCGGCGGTGTCCACCCATCACGTGGGGTCTCACGGTTCTGGTCATCGGAGGAGGCCTTTGGCGACGACGGCCACGGCGATGCTGACTACGGTGATCCCGACCGCGACGAGGCCAGCCCGGGATAGCCGGGGCGATGCCTCGGCGACACGGGGATAGATGCCGAGAAGTCCGAGCGCGACCCCACCATACGTGAGCAGGATGGTCAGGTCCAGAACCACGACGGCGCTACCGAGTCGGTGCAGTACCACGTTGCCGAGGGACCCAAGCCCGGCGACGATGAACGCCAGTGCGGTCACCTGACCGAGCGACCTGAATCGTGAAACGGTATCAAGCGCCATACCAGCAATGCATGACTCCCGTAGATAAATCCTGGCGCCGATCCGGTTGCCGCCTCCCGTCTCACTCGACGGTCCCGTAGCTGGCTCGGTGGAGGGCTCCGAGTGGCCATCGATCCGTGAGTGGAGCGAAGGAGAGACACGACGACGACCGGAACTGCCGGTATCCAGATTTGACCGCCTCCACGGCCTGAACTCGTGTGGGTCCACGGTCTCAGACCGTGTCCCGACTTCGGGAGCGTCCCCACTCACAGACGATGGGGGTGTGTGCCGTGCCAGTACGGCCCCCGACCGGGAGAGCGGGCTTCATCTACCTCCGTGTGGAGTGTATATCCGTCCCCCGGACTCGGCATCACAACCGACGAACGCGGAGAAAACCAACAGGTCGCCGGCTGTCGGCGTCATCCCACGACTAACCTCGTGGGCGTTCGCCTCGAACACCTGTACTGAACGTCTCGGAATTCGAGGACCCGAGAGCGAGGACACAGGGTCCATGACTCTACTCACCGAGTGGCTGGTTCCCCCGAAGGCTCTGCACTGCCACCTAGGGTGGCCTCTGTGTGATGGAGATAGCCGCCGGCTATCAGCCCTCCGCCGATGACGAGGGAGGGGATCTGGGCGAGCAGACCCTCGACGTGAAGCGGAATCATGTGGTGGAAGAACAGGAAGGAGATGAAGACGAGTACGAGAATGGAGCCTACGCTACGCGAGGGGGTGTGGGTACGAATTCCGGCCGCTCCGAACAACAGGAAGCTCACTGGGAGTA
The DNA here is from genome assembly GCA_964502585.1 of uncultured Candidatus Halobonum sp. GTDB lineage: Archaea > Halobacteriota > Halobacteria > Halobacteriales > Haloferacaceae > CAZCXJ01. The sequence continues at coordinate 2,385 of CAZCXJ010000185.1, read as the reverse complement.
GTATCCAGTGGAATAAGAAGAAGGGAAGGAACCATGTCGGCGGTGTTTCGCCACCGATCAAGGGTTCGCCGATAGCGATCGCAAACTGGCCTATCAGGCCCAGGATTACAACGATGGTCCCAGCGCGGGCTACTCGGGGAGCCTCCTCCTGCAGTCGGGGGACGAATCCAAGAAGTCCAATGAGAGCCACGATGCCGGCCGAGGCGAGCGTCACGTCACGTACTAACTCCGGGGTTGAGAGATCGACCAGCATGGGAAGGGTATGCAATGACAAATTGAACAATTGGATGAGGCCAGCGATAATCAACGCCATCCCACTCCATTTCGTGAGCGATTCCCACGGAACCTTGATATTCGGTGTCACGACGGACACGGAAACGGAAGCAAGAGTGTTAACCGTAATCCGCACGAGATTAATGAGATTTCGCCGACAGGTTTTGCATCCTCGCGAACGGGCGAGACCGGGTCGGACCCGGAGTCGCCAGCGCGGCCACGGCCGGTATTGGGTAGCGGAGCTTTAGGTGGCTGCTCCTGGTAGGCCGGACCATGTCATCGGAGCCATCCCCTGACGGGGAGTCGGCAATGTCGCCCGACGACGCGTTCACCCTCGTCGGGGACGACACCCGCATCCAGATCCTGCAGGCCATCGGCGAGGCCGACGAGCCGCTGACGTACTCGGAGCTGTTCGACCGCGTCGACTACGACGCGACGAACTTCCACTACCACCTCAAGCAACTCAGAGGGCACTTCGTTCGCAAGACCGACGACGGATACACGCTCCGCCAGGCGGGCGGCCGCGTCGTCGTGGCCATCCTGTCGGGTGCCGTGACCGACTATCCGGTCATCGAGCGGACGTCCGTCGAGACGCCCTGTTTCCTCTGTGGGGGCGACATGGAACTGAGCTATCGCCAGGAGACGGTCGGGCTCTACTGTTCCGATTGTGGGGGACGGCGGAGCGCGTCAAGCCACCCGAGCGGGGAAGCACAGGCTCCGAACGATGTGGTGGGGTCGTTGGGGCTCCCGCCGGCAGGCGTCGAGGGCCGGACGCCGTCAGAGATGATTCGCGCCGCGGAGGTCTGGACCGTCACGCAGGGCCAGGCGGTCGCCAGGGACGTCTGTCCGTGGTGTTCGGCCGCTCTCGAACACGCCGTCTCGGCGTGCGAGGACCACGACCCGTCGGACGGTCGCTGCGACGCCTGTGATCGGCGGTTCGCCAGCCTCGTCCACGTCTCCTGTCAGAACTGTATCTTCGAACAGGACTCCCCTCTCACCGCCCGGCTTCTGTCCGATACCACACTGATGGCGTTCATGCTGGACCACGGTATCGACCCACTCGCTCCGGACGCGTTCCACCTGACGAACGTCGAGGAGACGATTCGATCTCTCGATCCGTTCGAGGCCGAGTTCACGTTCAGGGCCGATGGTGACACGCTCTCCCTGTCCGTGGACGATGAACTCTCGGTGGTCGACGCGACGAGACGCGACACCCGATCCTCACACGACTGATGTGGGGCTGTCCTGGAATGACCGCATCGACTGGATCAGGCATGTCCCTTCCCTGCCCACGGATTCGATCAGGCCGGATCTGAAGTCGCGTCAGTGCTGTATACGCGCCCCGGATGCAGCCGCCTGCCGAGACCGCTCTGGATACTGGACGACCCCGCGTGCTGCATAGAGGCTGTAGTCAGCAGTTCGCCGGTATCGATGGACCCTGAAATAGCATACAGTCGGATGAGGAGATGGGCGTGGGTGCCGATCCCCAACCCTGTCCCAACTCTCATTAGTCCACATGGTGTCAGGATGACCGATGGACGAGCCGCTCGACCGAATTGCCTTCCTCGTGAACTCGACCAATCGCGTTCGAGTGTTGCAGACGGTGACGGCGGCACCACAGACCCGGGCGGAACTCGCAGCCGAGATCGAGGTGCCACGGGCGACGCCCTCACCGTCGGTGCCCCCACTGATAACGACCAGGGGTTGTTCGCCGGAGCGGTGTACGTGTACGACCTGACTGATCTCTCGGCAGCCCCCAGGAAACTCGCTCCCGATGCACTCGACGAACAAGACGCCTTCGGGTCCTCGGTGGCGGTGGCGGGCGAAACCCTCGTTGCCGGTGCTTTAGGTGACGACAATCAAGGGAAAGGGATCGCATCCGGCGCGGCATACGTGTACAACCTGACCGACCTGGATGCAACGCCCACCAAACTCGTGCCGGACGAACTCGAGAGGGACGACAGGTTCGGCGAGTCGGTGGCGGTGGCGGGCAACACCCTCGCCGTCGGAGCACCCGGCGACGACAATCAGGGAGTCGGGGCCGGTGCGGTGTACGTCTTCCGGTGAACTGTCCCGGCTCAGGGATCGCCCTCGGTCATCACCAGTCCCTGT
>CAZCXJ010000184.1:0-3571 GCA_964502585.1 uncultured Candidatus Halobonum sp. | reverse complement strand
CCTTCCAGCGTGTGGGCCTGGGCGCGGTCTCCTGTCATGTTACCACACCCGTACGGTAAGTCGGCTCTCCTCGCCGTCGAGCATCACCACTCGACGGGCCACCGAGACGTCGGTATTCGAAGGGACGTCCGGGCCAGCTGTGAGGTCGGTCCCGCTGATGCTTCGGACGGTGCCTCCGTCGGTGATAGTCACGTTCACGGAAATGCCGGGCTGGTCGATTCCGAGGGCTGTTTCCAGATCATCGGAATCGATGCCCGTGTAGTAACAGCCACTCGGCATGCTACCATCGCCATCGAAGAACCCCTCGGTACAGCTGGCGTTCAGTTGTCCCGGTCGCGTCGGGGACTCGATTAGTATATCCCCCGACAACTGATCCGCGCTGCGGTCCGCCAACACGATCTTTCCCCCGGATTCAGCGGTGAACGGGTCGAAGATGTTCGGCGTGAACGCGAACACGAACACGACGGCGAGGAGGAACACACCGATCCCGACTGAAAAATCGATCGCGGTCTGAGCTCGTTCGTCGTGCCGAAGGGATGCAGGACCTCCGTCGGGACCGGGACGGGTGATCGACGTCATCCGACCACCACCCACACGCCCAGCGCGACGGTGAGCAGCATCACGACGAACTTCACCCCCGACAGCAGGTCGGCGCTGCGGATGTAGCCGCTGATGAATCCCGACATCACTGCTTGGATGGTCACAGCGTGGAAGAACAGCACTGACAGTTTGTCGACGTTCACGTTCCCGCCGAGGCTGGTTGGACCCCGTCCGCCACCGGACCCGCTCGCGGAAGTCAGGCCGCCGATCACATCCAGGAATTGCGTTTTGAGGATTGCCATCACCGCAAGCAGCGTCAGGTACGTCATCAGAATGATCGCGACTTGCATCCGTGTCCGTGACTTCCGCTCGCGCTCGATATCGTCCTGGTTCTCGGATGCCTGAGCGGCCGTCGTCAGGACGTCCGTGATCTGACTCGAGGCCTCCTGGGCCTCGCTGATCAGCTTGATCGTTCGGGCCAGCCGCGGGATCGCGTACTTGTTGTTGAACTCGATCAGTGCCTCCCGGAGGCTCATACCGTAATTGACCTTCGCATACATCACCTCGAACTCTTCTGCGAGGGTCCCCGACGAGGTTTCCGCGACCGTCCGGGTGGATTCCAGGAGTGTCTGACCGGTATCGTTAGCCGACGAGAGCTTCCGGAGAGTGCCCGAGAGTTTGTTTGTGACCGACGACCGAGTCCGGGTTTTCCACTCGTGGAACACTCCGAGTGGCGTCAGTGTCAGGTATATCGGGACGTACACCCAGAGGAACGTGGCCCCGACAGGGTTGTTGACGAACCCGTCCCAGGACAAGGGAGCCGCCCCCGACCCGACGGCGATCCCGAGGAAAACGAGCGCGGCCGGCCCCGTTAGCGCGAGTGTGTACAGGGGGTACTCGCGGAAGTAGAGGTGGGGCTGCTTCAGTAGCTCCATCGTCTTGTGAGTCCCTTCGCGGTTCTTGATCCGGTTGAACACGCTGAAATCGCCGACGTATGACTCGACCAACCCGAGGTGGATCAATCCCTGATTGGCAGTTGAACTCAGCCGCTCGCTCCCTCTCGGGGGTTCCAGGTAACCGTCGCCAGGCTCGTCCTCTTTGACCGTGGAGACGAGTACGATAAACCCGACCCCGATCAGCGGTGTCAGCGCGTAGACGGTCGCGAACAGGAGGAACTCGTTCCCGCTTCCAAGCATCGACATGATGACGAGGATGATGATCAACAGGAGCGGGAACAGCGAGAGGGTCATGTACATCTCGCCGAAGAGCTCGAGCGTTTCGAGCGTCAGCTCCTGTTGCTGTTTGGCCGTTCGCATATGCTTCTCCTTCTTGTCTGCGAGGAACGACTCCATATCGCCTCCCGAGTTGACGATCGAAAGCATATCAGTGAGGAACTGTGAGAGCTCGTCACTCGGGGTCTCCAGCGCCTGGTCACGGATGGCGTTCCGGTAGTCCGTGCCGAAGTAGCTCGTCTCCTGGACGATACTCTGGAACTCACGGGCCACTTCGCCATAGGTGTCCTCCGCCTCCGCCATCGACTCGAGGATCTCCAACTGGTTGAGGCCACCAACCGAAAGGGCGTACATAAACGAGACCGAATCGGCCAGGAGCATGTTGATCTCGCGCTTGCGGGCGCTGGCGCGCTGGTACGGGATGGCGGCCAGGGTCCCGAACCCTGTCGCGAAACCGAGGGTCCCGAAAATCAAGCCGCTGATCAGAACCGCGGCAGGGACGGTCGCCGACTCGAGCATCGCAGCCATCTCCTCGCCGGAAACGGGGAGGCCAAGACTCAGCATCTCGGGCGTCAGGATTCCGAACGCGAACAGCGAATAGCCTATCAGGCTACCGAACACCCATAGCAGGCTGCCCAAAACGACTCCGAGTCCCAGAGCCCGGGACAGGTATAGTTCCACCGGCTGGTTCATCCGGGCCTGGGCCATTTTCGTCTCGATATCCGAGACGAAGTCGCCGTCGGGGTCGAACAGCCGGTTGAAAAGCGGGTAAAAGAGGTCACCGAACTTGTCGGCTTCCCCGAACCCTGAGGTCGTGTCCAGGCTCATTCAATCCCTCCCGTCGTCGCCCTCGACCTCGCCGAAGCCCCAGTTGTCGATGTCCAGTTCTTCCCCCTTGTCGTCGCTCCCGTCCGCGGTCTCCGTCCCGGCCGGGACGCTGTCCCCGGGGAGGGCCGGCGTCTCCGGTTCGTCCAGTTCGCTCGGATCATCGATATCATCGAGTTCCGGCGTTTCGTCGCCGGCCTCAAGGCCGTCTACCGACTCGTCTCCGCTGTCGAGCGAAGCTGCGCCAGCATCCCGGGTCACGTCCGGCCCCACAGGATCGGCCACCCCGGATTCGAGTTCGAGATCGGAACCTGCACCGGCCTGTGCTTCGACGTCCGTTTCGGCTGCGATTCCTCCCAGCGCGTCCACAACGTCGCCGTGATCCTCTCCGCGGAACCGTTCGAAGATGTACTCCGCCTCGTCGAGCACGCCGTTTGCTTCTTCCAGGAGCTCCTCACTGGGGCTTGGTCGCGGCACCATCGCCTCCGTCTTCGGATCAACGTCGATGAGGACTGACTCCATCTCCCGGAGGTCCTCCAGACTCTCCTCGAGATTCTCGTTGGCGATCAAGCCGAGGATCGTCTCCGGATCGTTGATGAACGCCTGCAGGGTGGCGGCGACTTCGGTGTAGGTATTGAGGCCGTTGACGATGAGATACGCGAGGACGGCGCGCCGTTTCAGGATCTCCTCATCGAGGCGGTCCCGGTCCCACCCACGGTCGAACATCACGTCCTCGAGCGTGTTCGAAGCGCCCATCTTCAGGAACTCGTCCGTCTCGGCTTGCCATTGATACACGTCCCGGACGTTGATCTCGTCGTTTTCCGGGTCGTAGTGATTGATCTCGGTCAGTACCTTGTTTCGGCGCACCTTGTGGCCCTGGACACGGGTCGCGGTCTGGATCGACACCAAGTCGAGAGCCGTGAACATCGTCTTCGAGACGTTGATCGGGTCCGTGGTGAATCGCTTGAGCACCT
>CAZCXJ010000183.1:0-3616 GCA_964502585.1 uncultured Candidatus Halobonum sp. | reverse complement strand
TCACGTCGACCGGAAGGTCGTACAGCCGGAGGGCTTCCTCGGCGTACTCGCGCATCTGGTCGGGCTGGGCGATGAAGTCGTCGGCCAGGTCGGGGTCGAAGCGGTAGAGGTCCCGCCAGTCGAGATACAGCGACTTCTGCTCGTTGGGGTACTTCTGTGCGAGTTCCCCGATCTCGTTGCGGTAGTAGGTCCGGTAGAACTCCTCAAAGCGGTCGAGGATGTCGGCGTCGTCCGCGAGAGCCATCGGTTGTACGGCGTTGCGCCTCACCGGATAAGAACGTTCCCGTCCCGCACCGGAAGTGAACGCGCGCCCCCTCGGGAGGTCATCTGTGGGGCTGGCAGGCGGGCTCCGGGAGTGGGGACGCGACCACCGCGGCGACGGCCGACGAACGGTCCTGGACGTTTTCCGGCTTCGCATGGTAGGTGATACCATGTACAGGCACCTGCTGCTAGCGACCGACGGGAGCGAGGGGACGGCGGCGGCCACGGAACACGCCGGCGACGTGGCCGCGACCTACGACGCGACGGTCCACGTGTTGTCGGTCGTGGACACGCGCAACCGGTTCGAGCGCCCGACGGTCGGTATCGGGGCCGAGGCACTGGAGAGTGCGGAGCGGGAGCGTGCGGAGCAGGCCATCGACGACGCGGTCGCCGAACTCCCCGAAACTGTCCCCGTCGAGCGGGTCGTTCGCAAAGGTGTCCCGTACACGACCATCCTCGAGTACGCCGAGGCCGCGGACGTCGATCTCATCGTGATGGGCACGCACGGCCGGACAGGGCTGGACCACTACCTCATCGGGAGCGTCGCGGAGAAGGTGGTCCGCCGGTGTCCGGTGCCGGTGATGACGGTGCGGCTCGACGGCTGAGACACGGTAGCTTTTCGTCGGCCGGGCACGTAGTTCAGGTAATGCCGGTTCCAGCGCCGATTCGCGCCGCCCTCGAGGCGCGCGGCTACGCCATCGACCGACCTGATGACCGGGCCGCCCCGCCCGTCATAGCGCGCGGCGGCACAGCGCCCGACGCCTTCACCGACCGCCCGCTGGCCGTCGAACCCGTCGACGCTGACCCGACGACGCTGGTCGAACGGGCCGCGCATGCCGCCCGACACGACCGCACGACGCTGTACGTCGCTGCCGCTGAGACGGCCACGGCCGTCCGCACAGTGCTCGCACCACCGCGGTTCGTCCGGGATACGCAGGACGACCGCCGGATGTTCTACCACGTACCCGACCGCATCCGCCTACGCGAGGGCGGCCTCGCCTGCGTCCGTGCGGACGGGCCGTTAGCGTGGCGCGAAGAGACCCCTGGCGCCCTCGGCGGCGACGCCCAGCCGCTCGTAGTCGAGGCCGACGGTGAGGTCCTCGCGGCGCTCGACTCCGTAGACGGCCTTACCTGTCCCGGCCCCACGACGGCCGCGTTTCCATACCGCTACGCCCGCGAGGACGGCACCTTCCGCGTCGAGAATCGCGACGGACGCGAGGTCGGCCGCTACCCCACGCTGCGCGCGCTGAAGGCCGACGCATACCGCCCGGTGCCAGTGCCGCTCGTCCCGGAACAGCATCTCCGGTGGGGTGTCCCACCGATGGCGCTGGCGGTCGTCGACGGCGACGACGTGAGCTTCGAGCGGGTCTGACCGGGCTTTGGTCCCGATATGAACGTTGTGGCGGCTTCGATTGCTGATTCCGTACGATATGTTACCAGGGTCGAAGCGGAACGACGGATCACCGTGTCCAGACTAGACGGCGCAGTCGGGCCCTCGGATGGTGGCGAGCGCCCGGAGGCAATCGCCCCATCGCACGCGGAGTTCGTCGTCGGGTTCCCGTGCACGCGGTTCGGCTGCCGCGGCTCGCTCCGCCGGGACCGCCACCTCGCGGAGCCGGTGATTATCTGCTCCGTTTGCGAGCAGGTTTACTACGTCATCGACCAGTAGCCTGCGGCAAACAGTAGCTTCTTGCCCGCGCCGTCGGAACTGGTAGGTATGGAGCTTATCGAGGAGGCAACCCCGTTTCAGCGGTTCGTTCTGCTCGCCGTGGTGGAACTCGACCGCGCCGGGGAGACGCCCGTCTACTCCTTTGACGTCCGCGACCGGTGTGCCGGACGGCTCGATGACCTCGCGGGTGACCGCTTCGGTGGCGTCACCCGCGAGGAAGTCATCAAGGCACTGTCTGCGCTGGCCGCCGCCGACCTGCTCGCCGAGGATCGCCCGGACGGCGAATCCCCCGTCGGGAAGGGACGACCGGCGTACTCGCTGGCCGTCGACGCCGCAGCGGCGCTCGGCACGCTCGCCGAGGACGATGCGCTCGCCCCCGTGGTCGGGGAGCTACAGGAAGAAGCGTAAGCTATCCCACGGCTCGACGCGTGGGAAGCGCACTGTATACGACTGAGACGACAAGGGAAATAAAAACACGACAGGAGCGATGGTGCGGAGCCGCGTGACCCCGACGCCTGGCCGCATGAGCCGCGATGTCGCTCATGTCGGCCAGTTTTCTGGGAACTCATACTCATGCGCCCAGTTGATGCGCCTGTCAGATTGCCCTGGCTCCGCCACGCGGAGGGTAATCGTTGTGTTGTAGCTGTCCCGCGGCACGACGTACAGCTGCTCGAGATCGGCACAGTATACGAGCACGTAGTCGATCGACTCCGCTGATGTCTCGGACGACGAGCTGCCGTCATCGAATCGGATACGACCGTCGACGATCCACCCCCGTTCGAACTGCAGGCGACAGATGCCGCCGTTCTCCGTCTCGGCTAACGCATCGTAACGCGTGGTATGCTCTGTTGGTAGGAAGAGCGGCACGTCGTGCGCCCGGAGTCGCTCGACGATTGGAGCGTACGACCGCGTCGGAGTCGTGACGCCATTCTCCGGCGGCCAGTTTCGGTCGAACGCGTAATCGCGTGCCCAGTTGATGCTTGCGTCCCGCTTGTCCGGGGATTCGACGCGAAGCCGCATGTCCGCCCGGAAGGCATCTTCCTGGATGAGATACAGTCCGTCGACCTCCTCACAGTACACTACGAAGAAGTCGACATCGTCCTCGTACCGTTCGTATACGTGTCCTTGCGAGTTCGTGTGTTGGGATTTGCCGTGGAACTGGACAGTTTCGTCGGCGAGTCGCCCGGTTTTCACCTGGAGTCGCCAGAGTCCAGCCGATGATTCGGCCACAAGGTCGTACCGTTCGTTGTCACCGATCGGCCGCGAAACCGGGATCTCTCGCCGCTTCAGCTCCGCGACCACGATCGCTTCGGTTAATTCGCCCTTGCGATGTGGCTCCATGGGTGGGAGTGGCCCCGGTATCGTATTTGAACGTTAGCACGACCGGCTTAAGTTCGGAAAATCGGATGGGACCGCTCGGAGTCGAACCGAGGTCACGGCCACCCAAGGGCCGAAGGATGCCATTACCCCACGGTCCCGTATATGGAGGAAGTCACCCGGAGCCTAAACGCGTTTCGTTCGGCCGGGCAGCACGCCTCAGCGAGCGCGTCGGCGAGGTCCAGAGGGCCGGAAGCACCGTCCGGGCGCGTATACGAGACGACGGCCGCCGCCGGCATGAGCGGTGCCGTCGGTTTCTACGGGCCGGGACCACAGTCTACTGCAGCGGTGGCGTTGCCTGGCGGTGGC
>CAZCXJ010000182.1:0-3655 GCA_964502585.1 uncultured Candidatus Halobonum sp. | reverse complement strand
GCGGAGTTCGAAGGCCACCCTGGGCTGGAGCGGGCACTCGCGATGACCGAGCGGCTGGAGATCTATCTCTCCGGCTGTCAAGTCGGGATCACCATCTCCTCGGTCGGGCTGGGCGTCGTCGCGGAACCGGCCGCTTCCGCGGTCCTCGATGCCGGGCTGCGCGCTGTCGGGGTCGTTCCTGCCGAAGGGGCCGCCCACAGCACGCTCGCGATCCTCCTGGCGCTGGGGATCATCAACATTCTCCACGTGATCGTCGGGGAGCAGGCCCCGACGTACCTCGGCGTCGAACGTTCGAAGTTCGTCGCCAAGTACGGTGCGCGGCCGTTGTTCTACTGGAGCAAGCTCATGGCGCCGGTGATCCGTGTGGCCGACTGGACAGCCAAAGGACTGCTCGGACTGTTTGGCATCACCATCTCGCGGTCCTGGACCGAAGAGGAACTCGACGGCGAGACGGCTGCCGAGGAACCGCTCACCCGGCGGGGGTTGCGCCGCAGGATGGGCCGGATCCTCTCGAAGGGGGAACTGCCCGCGGAGCGTCGCGAGGAGGTGTTGAACGCGCTCCGGATCGGTGATATCCCGGTGGCGGAGATCAGGGTCCCGCGCGACGAGATGGTCTGGCTCGACGCGACAGCCCCACCCACGGCGAACCTCGAAACGATGCGCGACAATCCGCAGTTCACCCGGTTTCCCCTGTTCGAGGCGGAACCCGACGCGGAGACCCTTGTCGGGATCGTGTATGCGACGACGGTCCTCCGGGACGCTGAGGCGATCGAGACGGGTGACCGGACGCTCACGGAACTCGCAGCTCCACCGGTGACCGTCCCGGCCAACCTCTCGGTGAGCGCCCTGATCGACCATCTCCAAGCGCAGAACGCGGAACTGGCGGTCGTTCTCGAGGGGGACGACGTGATAGGTCTCGTCACGATCTCGGACGCGTTCGAAGCCATCGCCGGCCAGGTCGAGGACCCGATGGACTACGAATCCAGACCCGTGCCACGGGACGCCTGACCTGCCGACGGATCACGTCCGTCGGGACTTGGGGATAGCTTCTAGCAGGCCAGATAGAACTCAGTACGCACCGTATGCTGGCGACCGAACGCCGGGTCGAACCTCACATGGGTCAGTCCGGGTCGCGCACGTCGAGCGTCCAGGTACGGAGCGTCTCCCCCTCGGCGTCGAAATAGAACCGCCCGGTAACGCACTTCCCGGCCAGGACGTGTGGAAGCCAGTGTCGGTCGTCGGCCCACATCCGGTCGTACGGGACGTTCTCGACCCGGACCCATTCCGGGTCGGCCTCGGCGGACTCGCGCGGCGTGCCCCTGACCGACCGGGTCAAGAAGACCCGCACGTCCATAAACGGGTCCGTCCCGAAGACGAAATGTAAATCCCCGCCGACACGGAGATCCGTCACCGTGAGCCCCACCTCCTCCCGGGTCTCCCGGCGAGCAGCCTCTCGTGCTGTTTCACCCGGTTCCAGTTTGCCGCCAGGGCCGTTGTACAGGCCTGCCCCGATCCCTCGTTTCTTTCGGATGAGCAGGACCTCCTCGTGGCTGGCACGTTCCCGTCGCGGAAAGCAAATGACCGCGTCAGGCTCGAACGTCCCACCGACCACACGTCACTCCTCCTGATACTCGATGGAATCCGGGTCGAACCCTGACGTCGGAGGGCTGACGTTAATCGCCTCGAAGAAGCGATCGGCGACCAGGGATCGGACCACGTCAGTCAGTGCTTCGTCAGACCCTTCATCGACATCAGCAAGGATGCCGAGCGGGAGCTGTGCACCCGCCATATCGGCGTGGCCGCCGGCCGACCCGATCTGTCCGAATGCGTCCCGGGCCGTCTCGCCGAGGTCGATATCGTTGCCGCGGGTCCGACCGGAGGCGTAGACCGTATCGTCCCTGTAGCCGTACACGAGCGTGGTGGTGATTCCCTCCATGCCGAGCAGGAGTTCGGCTGCCTGCGCCAGCGCGTCCCGGTCCGAAATCCGGCCGACACAGGCCGCCAGTGCCGCTCCTTGGATCTCACGCTCGCGGACTGCGCGGCCGATGACGTCGAACACCTCTGGACTGACGCTGGGGGCTTCGACCTGCTTGAGGACCGTCGTGTCGACGGCCGGAAGGAGGTTTGCAGCGGCGACGAAATCGGCCTCGCTCACCTCCCGGATGAAATCGTGCGTGTCGATCCGAATGCCGTACAGCAGGGCGGTCGCGACTGTCGATCCGGGGTTCCTGTCGAGACCATCAAAGTACTCCGCCAGCAGTGTCGACGTCGCTCCCGCCTCGACACGTAGGTCGATGAACTCGGCGTCGACCGGTTCCCGCGGCGGGTGGTGATCGATGACCGCTACCGGTCTGATATCCGGGGGAAGGCTATCGTTCACCCCTGGGCGAGAATGATCGACCAGCGCCACCCCATCGTACTCGGCCAGCACGTCCACGTCACTCAGGTTTCGAAGCGGAAGGTCAAGGAGGTTCACCAGTGCCTGGTTTTCCTGGTGGGAGATGTTACCGTGATAACCGGCGTCGGCAGGCACGCCGGCCCGTTCAGCGAGTTGCGCCAGCGCAACGGCCGACGCGAGCGCGTCCGGGTCAGGGTTGTCGTGTGCGACGACGATGAGCCGCCCCTCGACATCCCGTATCGCCCGCAGCAGCCGGTGCAACCGGTCGGCCACGCCCCCGCCCGCGGCCGCGAGTGCCCGGTCGACAGTAACGTCGACCGGATCGAGAACCGTGTCGGCGACCGTCTCCAGTGGCGGGGTCGTGACGGCCGTATCGGCGTCCTCACCCGGCGAGTCCGAACCATCACCACCCGGATCGCCTCCGGTGTACGCGAGCAGGAACGCGTCGGGATACCGCTCACGGGCCCTGGCGGCCGCCGTACGGTTGACGGTCGGGTCCTCATCGAGAACGGCCACGAGGTCGGCCTGTTCGGGGTAGTTGGCTGGGTCGGTCGGATCGGCCTCGACGGCACTCACGCTCTCGTCGCGTAACGCCGTAACCCGGCCCGAATCGTCCGTGACGACCCGCAGACTACCCGGCTGCTCGAGCAACTCCTCGATCACGGTCTGCCCGACCGTTCCACACCCTAGAACCAGCCGGCGCATGCTCCGTGCCAAACCTCGCGCCTGGACCTCAAAACGCTACTGTCTCGCTCAGCCGGATGACATCCCGACGCCGGGTACTCCGCCGAGAGGATCCCCCCTCGCCTCGGTTCAGGGTGCAGCGGCCGCGACCAGCCCGCTCGCGACGGCCTGGGCCGTCTCAACGACCGGTCCGAACGCCGGCAGCAACAGGACTGTACCGACGGCCGCAAAGATCACGGCGGCGTACAGGGCCGTCGGGCGGCGACCCAGGTCGAACCCGCCGTCGGATTCCTCGATCCACATCGCCTTCACCACCCGGGAGTAGTAGAACAGCGATAGTGCGCTGTTGACCGCGCCGACCGCCGCAAGCCACCAGTAGCCGGCGGCCACGGCCGCGCCGAACAGGACGTATTTAGAGAGGAAGCCCCCGAACGGCGGCAGGCCAGCCAGCGAGAACATGAACACGGTCATCGCCACGCACGCCATCGGGGCGCGCTCAGCCAGGCCGGCGTAGTCCTCGAACGTCCGGCCGATCCCCCAATGTTCGACCAACGCGACGAACAGGAATGCCCC
>CAZCXJ010000181.1:0-3691 GCA_964502585.1 uncultured Candidatus Halobonum sp. | reverse complement strand
TACGGAGTCTTTTCACACCCTGAGACGATTGCTCAACCGGTGAGGTCTCTACAGTGGCCCCCCTTTGAACACGCGGGGGGGAGATGGGCACCACGCACGTGTCATCTCTCAGTTGGCGTCGTTCTCGATGATACTCTTACTCTAGCAGGCGGGCTCGCTTGTGTTGGAACCGAATTCTAATCACCATCGGGTCGGGTTACCGACCGCAGCCGAGATACTGCCCTCCAGCCATCAGTTCGTCATATCTGATCCCGCTACAATTCCGCAAACGGGGTATAGTAGAGAGGCTCAGTTCTCCCTGATATCGCGTGTCCGCTCCCAGTTTATCTCTCCACTGTCCGTGATTACGACGCCGTACTCTTCACGGGCTGCCTCTCTGGACACGTAGCCGTCGATGACGTCCGCCCGCACTCGCTCGGGTGACCGCTCGTGGGGATCGCCGTACCCCCCACCGCCGCCGGAGCGGTTCGAGAGCACCTCGCCCGGCTTGAACTCTCCCCGCATCATCCCGACGTGTTTCTGCCCCTCCTCGCCATCGTGGAGGTGGTCGTTGTCAGCCAGTATCTGCATTCGCTCGTCCCAATCGTCCTCTAACTCGTCGAGCGTCACGACGTTCAGTGCACCCGGTCCACCCCCGTCCAGCCCCCACCCCTCGTGCTGGGTCTTCTTGATGAGCGTCAGCGCCTCCAGCGGGGCCTCGAACCTGTAATCTCGGCGCACTCCAAGACCGCCGCGATACTCCCCGGCTCCACCGGTATCCTGCCGCAGCTCGAGTCGATCGAACGTGACGGGAGCCTTGTTCTCGAACACCTCGACGGGGATGTTCCGCACCATCGTCTGGACGACGTGCATCAGGGCGTTCGCCCCGTCGTGCGTGGCGCCGGCGCCCCAGCCGACCGCCTCGTTGTTGGCCTCCACGAATCGCTGTCCGGTGTCCGGGTCCTCGCCGTACAGCATCACGCTGCAGATGTCTCCGCCGCTGCTGGCGGGTACACGATCTGGCATCCCCTTCGCGAGCGCCATGTAGAGCACGTCGACCACGAGCGTCGACGCCCAGAGGGTGTAGGTCGCCGCCGGGTGCGCCGCGTTGTACAGGTTGCCCTCGGGAACCGTCATCGTTAGCGGTGCGTAGTGACCGGCATTCGCACCGCGGTCGGGCGTCGTGAGTGTCTTCAGGACGAACTTGCAGGCGGCCTGGGTTCGTCCGAGCGGGACGTTGACCGGTCCCTCGACCTGCTCCGAGGAATCGGAAAAGTCGACGGCGAAGCTGTCGCCGTCGATCGTCACCTCCACACCCATCCGGATCGGCTCCGTGTCGATACCGTCGTTGTCCACGTAGTCCACCGCCGACCAGGAGCCGTCCGGGAGCTCCGCCACCGCCTCGTGAGCGGTCCGGGCACCGTACTCGAGGAATCGATCGATCGCCGCCTCAACCGTCCTCGATCCGTACTTGTCGTGGAGTTCCCGCAGGCGGCGCTTGCCCGTGTTCACCGCCGCGATCTGTGCGTTCAGGTCGCCGATCGTCTTGTCCGGCAGCCGGGAGTTAAACCGGATCAGATCGAGGATATCCTCGCGGGGCTCTCCTCGCTCGTTCACCTTCGTCCCTGGGAAGAGTACACCCTCCTGATATCGGTCCGTGGAATCCAGCACGTAGCCGGGGTCCTTCGCCCCGTCGGTCTCGATGACGGATTCGGCGACGGAGGTCTCGCGCTTAATATTGGTTCCACTTGGCTCCGTACACATGTCGACACGTTTCTCGCGGATACCCCGTTAACAGCACCCTCCCGGCGAGAGGCGGGATTTTACACCTTTAGTCTCTTACTCCGAGGTATGCAACCTTCCGGTATGGTGTCAGCTCACGTTCAACAATTCGGGATACTTCTTGATATCTCGCAGGGCACGATCACTGGTCTGGGGATTCTTGCGGTCGTGGTCCTGATTCTGTTCTCCGCGTTCTTTGCGTCCGCGGAAATCGCTATTTTCTCTCTCGAGGAACATCGGCTCGGGGCACTTGTGGAGGAACGAACTCCCGGAGCCGCAACACTGTCTGCATTGAAATCCGATCCACGCCGCTTGCTAGTGACGATTCTCGTCGGGAATAACATCGCCAATATCGGTATGTCGAGCATCACGACAGGATTGCTGGGCTTTTATTTCACGCCGGGTGAATCCGTCTTGATCGCCACGTTTGGAGTCACGTCGCTCGTGTTGCTGTTCGGTGAGACTGCACCAAAATCCTATGCAGTCGAACACAGCGAGTCTTGGGCGCTTCGAACGGCCCGCCCGTTACGCATCGTCCAGACCCTTCTCTATCCCGTCGTGGAGTTGTTCGACGCGCTCACTCGGGTGGTCAACAGAGCCCTCGGCAGCGAAGGTGACTTCGAAGCGGTGTATATCACGCGAGCGGAGGTCCGAGAGGTCATCACTGCCGGACAGCGAGCGGGCGTGTTCACCGACGAGGAGCATCGAATGCTCCAGCGTCTGCTACGATTCCGTAACCGGATCGTCAAGGAAGCGATGGTCCCACGCCTTGACGTGGTCGCAGTGGATGTCGAGACGGATCTGGAAACGGCCATCGAAGCGTGTCTGGAGAACGGGTTTAATCAACTTCCGGTGTACGAGGATGTCCTGGACACAGTCGTCGGGACCGTCCACATCAGGGACCTGCTTGCTGCGCAGTTCCGGGGGGACGAGCAATCACTTCACTCGATTGCCAGAGAGCCACACGTCGTCCCAGAGACCAAGGAGATAGACGAACTCCTGACTGAGTTGCGTGCCAAACGACATCGAATGGCCATCGTCGTGGATGAGTTCGGCACGACGGCGGGAATCGTGACGATTGAAGATATCGTTGAGGAAATTATCGGTGAAGTGCTGACGGAAACGGAATCGCCACCTATCCGATGGCTTGACGACGATACCGTTCTCGTTCGCGGCGAACTCAATATTCACGCGGCGAATGAAGTACTCGGCACCGATCTCCCTGAAGCTGGCGAGTTCGAAACCGTCTCAGGGCTACTCATAAACCGGGCCGGTCGCCTCGTCGAGGAAGGCGAGGGGGTGACCTACGACGGCATCCGACTTACTGTCGAAACTGCCGAGAACAACCGTATTCTGGAGGTGCGGATCGAACTACCCGGCGTTGAGACTACCGTCAATACCTCACCGGTCGAGAAGTGACCACGATGGGGGGTCTACCCTGTGAATCCCGGCCCCGCAGCAGTGAGTAGCCTTGAGTGTCGATAAGTGCGCTGACGATGTGATGATTCTACTCCTTAGCTTCATCACCGGTTAGCTGCCAGCGTCTGGGTAGATTCTCGGAGCCGTGCTGAATAGAGGGCGCGTATGTTGCATGCAATTTGAATCCACGCGGGTGTGTGGACGGACTGACAACTAAAATTAATGTTTGAGCCAACAGATCCGTTTTCGTCACAAGGGGTGAAGTGCCGAATATGCGGCGACCCGACGTACTCGTCCTCGGCGTCCACCCCGACGCGGTCAGCGGCCATCGCCGCCGTCGCGGTAGTCCGGGTCCGGATTGTCTCGTCCCGTGCTGTCGAACTGCCGAACGGAGGCGTGCCGGACTCCCCCGACGTGACGCGACGCTACTTCCACACACAGTTAACCGGACTGCTAGGGGTGAGTGCCCGGGGCGGCTCACGCGAGTACCAGGTTGAACACGGTTCCGACG
>CAZCXJ010000180.1:0-3699 GCA_964502585.1 uncultured Candidatus Halobonum sp. | reverse complement strand
GCTGACCACCTGGACGATGCGGGTGCGGGTATCGAATTACTCCCACTGATCGAGCAGCCCAGCGCGGTCTTTGACGTCCAGGCGATCGCCCACGGGCCACGGATTTACGGGCTGTTGTTTGCGGCAATCGACTTCCAAATGAACATGGGCATGTCAGTCATCGGCGAGTCGGATATCTCGCTCCCCCGATATTTGGTGGCCATGGCGGCCAGCAGCGCCGGCGTTCCTGCCTTCGACAAGCCGCTGATGGTCGTTGGCGACGAGGAAGCACTCCGCTCGGAAACACAGGCAGCCAAGACGATGGGATACGATGGAAAACTCGCAGTCAATACTGACCATGCCGCGATCATCAACGACGTGTTCACTCCGTCCACGGAGCAAGTCTCGGAAGCACAGGCGATCATCACTGAATTCGAATCAGCCGATGAAGGCCTCATTCAGGTTGATGGACTCGTGGTGGACAAGCCGGTAGTCGACCAACTTCGTGACCTCGTCGCCCGCGCCGAGGCTGCAACGGACTGACTTCTGATGCGGTGACCACTCCCACCGCGATCTTACCGCTCAGGTGATTGTGATGCCCCATCTCGTGTGGGGCTGCCGTCTCCGGGGTCGTACCGGCTGGCCTTGCTGGCCCACAGACCCATATCGGTGGCAGACCAACGTGGGCCCGTGATTCGCAGTCGTCGTCACAAGCTCGCTGTCATCGCCGTCATCGCTCTCACTCTCCTCGCTGGGTGCAGCGGAGCTGTCGGTACCGACAGTCCGGCGGCGACCGACCCGGGGACTGGCAGTGGCGACTCATCAACGACTGGGACACTCACCGTTCATTTCATTAATGTGGGGCAGTCGGATGCGATCCTCGTCGAGGGGCCGAACCAGACGTTGTTGATGGACACGGGTGATTTCACGAATGACGGCGAACTCGTTCTTGAGTATCTCCAAGCGCAGGATATCCAGCGGCTGGATTATCTGGTCAGTTCACACGCCGACGCCGACCACATCGGTGGGCATGCAGCCGTCATTGAGTATTTCGAAACTCAGGGAGAGGGCGTGGGGGCGATTTATGACCCGGGAATCGCTGCGAGTACCCAGACCTACGAACGGTATCTCGACGCGGTCGAGCGGTACAATGTCACGCTGTACGAAGCACAGGCTGGCGACGAGATCCCCTTCGATGGGGCACGCATCGATGTCTTGGGGCCACCACGTCCGTATCTTGAAAACGGTGACCGCAACGAGAACAGTATCGTCCTGAAGCTCACCCACGGCCAAACGAGTGTCCTCCTTCCTGGCGACGCAGAAGCCACGCAAGAAGCGGACCTTGTCGACCGGTATGGGGACCAACTCAATGCGACGATCCTCCGGGCAGCCCATCACGGGAGCCAGAGCAGTTCGACCGAGCCCTTCCTGGATGCAGTTGACCCACAGGCCGTGGTGATCACCAGCGCCTACGATTCTCAGTACGGCCACCCAGACGAGGTCGTCCTTGAGCGGCTGGCTGACCGTGCGCTCCCGACGTACTGGACCGCGACTCACGGAACGACCGTCCTCGAAAGCAACGGGAGTGCCATCACGGTGAAAACACAGCGGGCTGCCCCGACTGACCCGCTTGCGCTCCGGGATGGCGAGCCAGTCGAGCCTGGCACGGAGGGGCCAGTTAGCGTTCGGGCGACGATCGATGGGCAGCAGGTCACCACGCCCGTCGTGACCGACGGCGGGATGACACCGACGACGACCGACGGAGACGGAACGCTGGAACTCGCGGCGGTCAATGCGGACGCGGAGGGTGACGACCGCGAGAACCTCAACGACGAGTACCTCGTGTTCACCAACACCGGCGACGCGCCGCTCGACCTCTCCGGATGGACGGTTCGTGACGCAGCTGGGGCAACGTACACGTTCCCTGACGGAGTCACTCTCGGTCCCGGTGACAGGCTGACGCTACACACAGGCAGCGGTACGGATACCGAGACTGACCTCTACTGGGGCTCAGGATCGCCGATTTGGAACAATGGCGGCGATACGGTCCGGGTAACCAATAGCCAGGGCGAGGAAGTCCTCTCCGAGACGTACGAATGATCCCTGAAGGCACCTATACAGCGGTTGTCGACCGGATCGAAGACACCCTCGCGACGTTAGAAGTGAGCGCCGACGATGACCTCTACAACCTTGTCGTCGGTGAGGAGGAACTCCCGGAGAAAGGGCGTCACCCCGATGCTGTCCTCCGCGTGACGCTCGTCGACGACGAGCTCGTAGACGCAGAGTACCAGCCGGAAGAAACCGAACGACGACAGCAGCAGGCGCAGAACCGGTTTGACCGTCTCTCGAAGCGTCCACCCGGGAACGATGAGGACGACAACCCGGCTGACCGTTCATGATCAGCCACTCGGCCGTTTCACTCCAACGTCTCCTCCGAACCCGCTGGCTCCACGAATCACCGTCAGCGTATGATACGGACTTCTACTGCGAATTAGCGATACGGGCGGCTGAAAGCGTTGTCGTACCGCTTGGCCGGGACCGGGGGAACCTCCCCCGGTATCTTACTGATATGCGCCCCCCACTCTCTCAGCTTTCGGGCGCCCCGATTGAGTATTAATAAATACCGGTCTAACAGGCCAGGCGCGAGTTATTTACGACCGTGGTTGCGCCCTCGGCCCGCTTTCCGTTTCGGGTTCTTTTTTTGTCGGAAGTCGTCGGGGAGACCCGCGTCGGGTTGGCTGTAATCGCAGACGCCGTCGGGGAAGATCGTTTTCAACTTGGCGACTTGCTCGTCGGTCGGCTCCCAGTCACCGTATGTCCCGTCCTCAAGCGCTTCTTCGACTGACTTCAGCTGGCATTTGAACACGTCTCCACCAATGGGCCCACCCGCAACGATGCGAGAGGTCGTGTAGATCTGGAATTTCTCGGCGCACTCTCCACAGGCATCGTCGGAGAGCTTTGTCCCGGGGTGGGCATCCTCATCGCCACTGCATTCGTTCCCTCGCCCTTTGTCGTGGTCTTCAAGAATCCCGTTCCAGACGCCGTCACCCTCCGCGATCACGGTGCCGTCGGACTCAAAACACGCGTCCACTGCGCGGTCCGGTCGCACCTTCCCAACCGGCTTGTTCGGGTTGCTCTGAATGTTCTGCATCCATTCGTCAATGACCTCCAGTGCCCGTTCGTTGAGGCTCGGCTCGCCGCCGTCTTCGTATGGTTCGATGAACCAGATGGCCTGGTTGTCGGCGTGGCCCTTCCACTCGATCATGCGCTCTCTGGCAGCGAAGGATTGGTGCGAATTGTGCATGTCGAGTTGCTCTTCGAGGTACGGCCGCCAGTCGATGATCGGGATATCGATATCGCCGTGGAAGACGATCCCCTCTTCGTAGGCTGCCTCCATCGCCTCGATGCTCCCCTCCTCGCGGGGGGCGGGGTCCCCGTGGTTCATGTTCCGCGCATCGTATGGGTCCGGCTCCTCTGCCTGCGGATTGAACGGCAGGCCTGGCGGCTCCATGTTCCCTGTGTCTTTCCAACTCCCGATCGTCGCGTTCAACCGGAGGAACTCCTCAGCTGAGATTTTCCCTTCGCGGAACGCGTGGAGGCCGTATTGCACGCCGACGTTATCCCAGGCCCGACGTGCGTATCCGTCCTCGTTGACGCCGTAGATCTGCTTGAGGTCCGCCCAGTGGGTCCACTCGATCTCCCGCAACAGTTCGGGCGTCA
>CAZCXJ010000179.1:0-3739 GCA_964502585.1 uncultured Candidatus Halobonum sp. | reverse complement strand
CTCTGTATTCAGCAGACCATTCGTATCAGTTGTCAAGGGTTTCAACAGAGCCGAATTGGTATAATTCCGACTGCACTACCCTTGTGATGCGCCAAATGACTGCTTGACGGCGTCGCCGGATATTGGCCCTTGCGTCAGCGACCCCACAGGGCGCGGACGCCGACGAGAATGCCATACCGGGATTCACACACTGCAGCGCCGAGGCTATGGGCCAGTCGGCAGGAACACGGTCTCGGTTTTGAGTTGTCTTGGGTCGCTCCCGACCGGGCTTCGGACTGCCGCGGGTCAGTCCAGCAGCGACTCCACGGTCTCGCGAACGGCATCGGCAGCGCGTGCGATCTCGGACAGCCGGACGTACTCGCGGTCCGAGTGTGCGACGGGGCCCGACCCGTCGGTGAGTACGCCCGGTCCGAAGACGACGGCCGGTGCGTCGGTCGCGAAGTACGACGCCTCGGTGGCCGCCTCGAACGCCCGCACGTCGCCGCCGGCGGCTGCCGCCAGCGTCCGCACCAGTTCGGCGTCGGGGTCGGTGGCGAATCCATCTGGGCTCGGACTGTCCGGATACGCTGGACGAACCTCGAACGACATGTCGAGCCGGTCCGCGAGATACGAGTCCAGATCCGCGAAGAACTCCTCGGCGGTCTCCGGCGGGACGGTCCGCCGGTCGAAGCCAACCGTGCACTCTGCCGGAATCTGGTTGAGCGGACCGTCGCTCTCGACCCGCGTCGGGGTGAGTGTCGGCGCGCCCAGCACGGGGTGTGTCCCCGGGCCGTGATGCTGGTCGTATTGCTCGAGCGCCTCGATCAACTGGCCGACCGACCGGAGCGGATTGGTTCCTGCGTTCGGATCGCTGGCGTGAGCGTTCTCGCCGTGTACCGTGACTCGGCCGCCGAACGAGCCGCGGGCGGCGTGACAGACATCGAGACCGGTCGGTTCTCCGACGATGCACCCGTCCGCCGAGAGCGTGGCTGCGAGATGCTCACCGCCGAACTGTGAGGTTTCCTCGTCCGGCGAGACCGCGAGCGTCAGGCGACCATCGCCGACGGAGGCCGAGAGAAAGGCGTCGAGGAGGACAGCCAGCGGTCCCTTCGCGTCACACGCACCCCGTCCCCGGATGATATCGCCGTCGCGCTCGTATGGGACGTGCGGACTGACCGTGTCGATATGCGTGTTGAGCACGAGGTGGGTGCCACCCGGACTCCCGCGTGAGGCGGTGACTGTGCCCACATTGCCGACCGTCGGGTCCTGTCCCACCTCCCGGAGCGTCTCGACAACGAGCTCGCGCATCACGGTCACGTCCGCGTGAGAAGGTGTTCGGACCGCCTCGCGGTGGAACGCCTCTCTGTCGAAAGACACAGCACGCGGTCAGGACGAGCCGGATTAATACCTTCTGGCGGGCGAGCACCTGCCCACGTCTCCGGTAGCTATCGAGGGGTGACCACGAACCCTGGGATACGAACATCCGTGCGGCCGCCAGACGACCCGGGAAGAAAGCCGATTGGACTACCTACATTTCCGAAGACTGGTGTCAGACTACTGATAACAGGACAGAGTTCGGAACCTCGGGGGCGACGTCCAGCAGGGGACAGGTCACATACTACCGGTCAGAGGGAGTCGTGCGTGCCATGAGACGTCCCCGTGACGCGCTGGACGGGGAGCGGTCGAGAGGTGGGTCGTCAGAGAAGTCGACGATCTCGACGACGAGACCGAAGAGCGACTCAACGCAGCACTCTGGCAATATAGCGAACGCGTCGCGACGCTCATCGAAGAGGAACTTGACGAGTTTGTTCGTCAAAGCCAGCGTTAGGCCTTGATCAGGCCCACTTTCGAGTGACCGTACGACGCGAACTGGCAGCAGGCAACCCTGCCAATCATCAGGTACACTACGCGACGATGTGAGCGCCGGAGTCAGACTGGCTGCTGATCGACTTCAGCCCCCTGCTATGGTTTCAGTTCGTGCGGTTCTCCCGCTCGACCTCGTAGAGTTCCTGCCACGTCTCGTCCCCGGCTTCTGACTGCTCAAGATAGACCCGTCCCCAGGCCAA
The DNA here is from genome assembly GCA_964502585.1 of uncultured Candidatus Halobonum sp. GTDB lineage: Archaea > Halobacteriota > Halobacteria > Halobacteriales > Haloferacaceae > CAZCXJ01. The sequence continues at coordinate 1,694 of CAZCXJ010000179.1, read as the reverse complement.
CAGGCCGTCCTCGACGCCGAAGAGTATGACTCCCCGTTTGTCTATTCGTGTTCCGTCAACCTGTGTTCCCGAGTGTCGGAGTTCCGCCCAGACGGTATCCCCGTCCTCAACGAGATTCAGAACGGTTGCCTCGAAGTCCGGTGTCGTTCGAAAGACGGTCTCCCAGGTCTCGCGTACCTGGTCACTCCCGGTGAAGTTGCGCTCTGGGTGGACGGGGGTCTCCGTCTGGTAATCCGGCGCGAACCATTCCAGCATTCCCTCCAGATCGTGGTCGTTCTGTGCCTCGACGATGCGTTCGACGACAGTCCCAGGACTCGTTTCCATACGTGTCCCTACGAGTGACACCGAGATAACCCTACGTAAACGATTCTCGTCTTGGAACCGCTCACGGAGCCCCTGCTCACGCCCCTCGAACCGATCGACGTTCTCCTGTAGATTATCGCTGACACGCTCGATGCTCGCGAGCCCCCGCTCGCCGGCAAGCGACGTCTGTGACGCACTCGTTGGTGTACGGATTCTGGTACGTCACGGTCGTCTCGGCGGCCTGCTCCCGGTCGAAGCGTCGGACCTGCGTCCGCAACAGGCCCGCACCGATCACCAGCATGCCCACCATCGCAACCGGGGAGTTGAGCGTCAGCAACACACCCACGGTCGCGAGCAGATACCCGACCACGCCCAGCGGGCCCGCCCGCTGGGACGTCATCACCCCGCCCAGCAGCGCCAGCACCCACACCACGGGCGGGGCGGTCGCCAGTTGCGCCGCCGGCGGGGCGTCCGGCAGCGCCATCCCGGCACCCAGGAACCGCGCGAACGTCAGATACTCCATTCGACCATCTCACAGCCCGGGTAGCGTCCCCGGACCGAGCGTGACCCCACCGTAGATTGCAAGCGCCAGCACGAGCGCTCCGAGAATCGACAGCGCCTGGTTCGCCCGCTCGTTGCTCGCGTATACCAGGTCGAGGGTTGTCTTGTCATCGTCGAACGGCTGGCGCGGCCTGATCCCCATCGGCGTAAGGACGTCGCCCAGCAGGTGACTGAGGACGCCAAGCGTCCCGACAGCGAACCCGACCAGCCCGATCACCACCAGGTTGAGGATTGCTGACTGACCAACGACGGTGATCGATACGGTGCCGGCAACGGTCACCAGGACGAGCGCGACAGCCGAGAGGGTCCCAGCGATCACCGCGGCTAGATAGGTATGGGTGATACCACGGTGGCTCACCAGCGGCGCGTCGAGGTCGAAGTCCGGGGCGAAGCTGAAGAAGACGGTCAGGACCAGACCGAGGGCGAACAGCAGCATCAGGTCAGCGAAGATGAGCAGAAACGCGACCGGCGCATACACCAGCATCCCGAGGCCGATATGGCCTTCCCGGTGCATCTACAGTTCGAGGAGCCCGCCGCTGTCCGCGGTCCAGTCCGGACGGTACTCGTCAAGCGTCTGCTTGACGTAGCTCTCCGAACAGTCGCAGTTGGCGGCGATCTGCTTCGGATTGGTCGTCATCATGTCGTACTCCTCAAGGATACAATCCTGAAGCTTGGTCGTGTCCTCGTCACGACTGCCGAACATGGAAGACGGTGACGACGAACGCATCATAAATCTTGAACGCCAGGTATCTCGGCTGATATATGGGATCACCCAACAGCGGGTATTACCGCGGGTTCTACCGTTCGGCATCAGCCAGCCCAGAGGTGTG
>CAZCXJ010000178.1:0-3752 GCA_964502585.1 uncultured Candidatus Halobonum sp. | reverse complement strand
AACGCGGTGATGGCGATCGTCTCGATACTCACGAACGAGGGCAGGCCCCCGAGCCGCCCGCGTCGGGTCTCTGTCGTTGGATGGGTGTGCTTGGATCTCATTGCACGCCGCCCGTTGGCGGGAGGGGGTAATTGTTCTTTCAAATGGACGGATTCCGTCCATGGACGGATTCCGTCCGTGCACGCATCTGTGCATAATATGCGAAAAATTTGGGGATTGAAGAAACAGTTAAGTCTGGTACCATCCCACACACGGCCGACTCGTAGATGCGGCCCCCCGACTGGTAGCCCACAGATGCAGATCCCGACATGGATACCACCATCGACGATGTCGGCCTCGACGAACCGTGGAGGTCGGTGCAGGAATGAGCAGCAGAACCGCCCACGTCGACACCCAGACGTGCGCCCGCCTGCTCGCGTACAGTAACCGAAACCCCCTCAAGTCACGGTCCTATACCAGGGCGGTCAACGAATTACTGGACCGTGCCGGATTCCCGAGTGCGGAGGCGATCCAGCAGGATTACGGAGTCGTCTGGGAAGCCGGGAGTCAGACCCCGAGTGCTGAACCCGACGACGATACCAGACAGACCACGGCCCGTCACCCAGACGCGCCCGCGGCGGTCGACGATCGGAAATCGGTCCCGCTTGACAAACCGACCCGTGACCGCCTCCGCGCGTACTGCAATCGGAATCCCCCGAAGGAACGCTCCTATAGCGTAGCCCTGAACGAACTGATGGACATGGCGAACTTCCCCGATGTGGAGGGGATCTCCAAGCACTACGAACTCGTCTGGGAGGTAATCGCTCACCTCAGTAAGAGGCAGTCCGACCGGGAAGGATTCGAACCCTCGGTGTAACCCAAGTGCCCCGGTAGTCGCCGTGACCGGTGAGGTGGGATCGTCGCCTCGCCGGGCGGCACTCGGCGGCCGGGTCGATGACGACCACCACTGCTGAGCGTGAGCGCTGGGTCATGGAGACGAGGGGGGACCCAGCGGCCGCGATGGAGCTGTACACCACTACAGCGAGGCAAAGAGGCTGGCGAACACGGTGAACAGCAGCCCACCCATCGAGACACCGAGCATCGTCAGGCCGTAGGTGACGCCCCGATACCCACGACTCCGTGCCTGACTGTGGGGACGTCCGGCCCCCCAGAGCGCAGCCCCGAGGGAGAAACAGGCCAGCCCGAGGAACGAAAGCAGCCCCGCAGCGGCCTGGGCCAGCGGCAAGAGGTCGCTCCCGCCACCGGCTCCATAGGGCCAGCCAGGTGGGAGAAAGCCCGACCCACCCATCACATACGTGACGACGTCGTAGAACGCACCGAGGCCGAAGATCGCCACCAGCGCCGCGCACGACCCGACGATCATCCCCCGAAACCGGATCGACCGCCGCGTGCTCTGGCCGGCCGTCCAGTATCCCATGAGCCCTACGACGAGCGCACAGAGCGCAAGGTACTTCGCCGTGAGCTCAGCAACGACGAAGAGTCTGAATCCAGTCTCGACGAGCGTGGCGATCGACGGCATGGCAGGGTCCTGTTCGTCGCGACAGCTCACAAGACGATAACTGCTCAGAATGGACGGATTCCGTCCACCGCTGTCCCCCCAGCCTGCCGCATAGCGTTACTCGACAGATGTGAGATAGATGTGGGGAAGCTGTAGAAGCAAGCCGCTAGAGCCCCCCGTTACAGCCAAGACGCTGGTCGAAGTAGACAATCCAGATTCAGCCGGCTGCACCGAGTTGTAGACTGGACTCAGACAGCACCTCAATGTACAAGAACGGCCACCGTGGCGTTGCCCTGTTGCTGATGGCCCCGCTGACGGCGACACTCGGCCTCGTCGGGTTGGGCATGAGCCTCCTAGCCGTCGCCGTCTGTCGCCTGCCTGATCTGGACCACGACTACGACTGGCTGGCTCATCGAGGCCCAACGCATACCCTCTGGTTCGCGCTCGGGGTTGCAGCCCTCGTCGCCGCCGGTGGATATCTGGGAGTCTCGGCACTGCCGGTCGACGTTCCCGCACGGCCGGTAGCCCTTCTCGTCGCTGCAACCGTCTTTCTTGGGCTCGTCTCGCACCTGTTCGCCGATGCGTTGACAGTCGGGCGTGGTGACCACGCGATCCGCCCATTCTCCCCACTGTCTACTCAGCCGATGCGGTTCGGGCTAGTCCGAGCGAACTCGCGGCGTGCGAATGGGTTCCTATTGGTAGGCGGAATCCTCTCTCAGGGACTCGCGCTGGGCCTCTCTGCTGCTGGCCCATTCGTGATTGGCAGCTGAGGGAGACGGATGCTCCCTCGCGTTCCTCGGTCGTTCGCGCTACGAGAGCAGAGTTTCGACCGAGATCCCTCTACTCGGTTTAGTGAACAACACCCGATCCGTACGGTTGCACGTATTAGTCACGGACGGGTCGTCGGAACGACATATACAGGCTCACTCCCCACGGCCGAATCATCAGTCATCGTCAGCGGTATACGCGCCGCCGCGACGTTTGATGCGCGCGACGATCAGCCGCTGTTCGGCCTGTCGGAAGGTCACTGAGAGTCGAAACTCGCCGATACGCACCTTCTTGTACGGACTGTTCCGAAGTGGCTCGCCATAGTCCGGCGGATCACGCCACGGGGAGTCGACGATCTCGTCAAGCTTGTCGAGGATACGGTCCTGTTCGTCGGACGAGAGCGCATCGATATCGGCCTGTGCCTTCGAAGAGAGTTCCCATGTCCACCCGTCGTCACTCATCGCTCGTCCCGAACCGGTCACGGGCCTCATCCGCGCTCATCGTCGTCCCCTCGCGGATGTCCGCTTCGGCTTCAAGAAGCGCGACGAGTTCGTCCCGATCGAACGTCGGGAACTCGACCGCGTCGCGAAGCGTGTAGCGGATGAACTCGCTCCGGCTATTGAACCCGCGCCCTTGCCACGTATTGTCGATCTCGTCGAGAAAGGATGCAGTGACTTTGAAATTCACCGTGACGATCTCGTCCTCGTCGTCACCTTCCGTGGTTGCTTCAGACATACGCTGGTAACACGTCTGTCTTACCGTTAGGTGTTTCGCCCGAGGTCCAGTCTGAGCCGGTACTCGCCGGACAACAGCATATCCTCGAAATCACTCGGGAGGCGTACAGAACCGTGCTGCTACACGTCGCCTCCTCCTCACCGATCTCTCAGAGGGCTACGCCACCAGGGCATGATTGGAGTCCCGCAGTTATTTGAGTCGCGCAGTTGACCGTCACACTGGCCGTCGGCGCATAGACCGCATCCAGAACATCGCGAAGAGCCCCAGCACGAGCCACTCGACGAAAATCATCACGTTCGAGATGGCATCGGTGAGATACCCCACGACTTCGATCGCGTCGATCACGATGGCTGTATTCGAGACGCCCAGCGCCTGGGTGGGCAGATAATAGCTCGAATGGATCGTCCGCCAGTCGTCCCCCTGAAACCGCGCCCGGACAATGGTGCTGGTGAGTGCAACCGTCGCGTTCCCGGTCGAATCCGTCGGAACCGACGAGACGTTCGCTCCCTCAAGAGAAATCACACGGCCACTGATCGGGTCGCCAGCCCTGTCGACGAGGGACAGCATAGCAGTCCCGGCTGCATCGTCGACCGTGACGGTGAGTTCGGGCCGCTCGTAGCGGGTGACCGTCGCACGCGTGCCGATCGACCTTCCCCAGATGTCGACGCTCCTCGCCGACACTGGCTCGCCGGTCGCGGTGTCGGTACTCTTGAGCACCCCGGCGTACTGGTCGTACAGCGGACTCGGTTCG
>CAZCXJ010000177.1:0-3763 GCA_964502585.1 uncultured Candidatus Halobonum sp. | reverse complement strand
GTGATCGTGTTCGTCTGGGTAGCCGACCTCGAGACGATTCGGGAACACCTGGGTCGCCTCTATCCCTTGATTCGGTATGTGATTCCACTCGTTCTCGTTGTCGTCACCGCCGCTCGGGCTGTCGGCATCGCCCGTCCGGCGTGGCGACTCCTCGTCGATCGCGCTCGACACGGGCCGCTCGGCCTCCTCATCGCTGTCGTTCTCCTGCTCATCTTTGCTGGAGTGGGGTGGGAACTCCGGAAGCGACATTCTGCTCCTCCTCGTCTCCGTAGCCGACGACGCTAACTGGGGGTCTGTCCGGCTGCACGGTACGCCTCAATCGGGATCTCATCGTGTTTCCCCCGGATAATTGTGCGGCTATCCCCGAGCACTGCTCGGGTGCCCTCGCCGCACGTCTAGGCAACCGGAGTTCTTCCAGTGCCGGATCGGATATCGGCCCGTACAGCCTCACCGTTTGGTGTCCCGCAAGCAAACATGCGAAGGTATCCAGATGCCTACATCAAAGACCAGTAGGTTCGGGTTGCGTCACGCTGTATTCCGGTGAGTTGTGACCTCCGCGTATCCCTCCAGGGGTGGGCTTTCGCCTCGCTACCGCTGTAATGGAGGATTCGTCACACCGGACGGAGGCAACCAGCCCGTTCTCGAGGCCCAATCCCGGGAGCATTCATCCCGGAAGGAAGAGATTGATTACAGCCACCACGAGGCCGGCCAGGCCCATGCGCAACGCCGAGACGTACCACCGCTGGCCCGAAATCGACCCCATGTACGCGCCGAAGACGGCAAGGACACCGATGCCGAGGCCGACGCCGACAACGCCGGCCTGCGCCATCGAGAGGGCAGCGCCCTCGAACAGGAACGGCGTGAGCGGAACCAGCACGCCGATGATCGGGCCGAGGCCGCTCGCAGTCGCGTGGATGATTCGGGCACCGAGCTGCTCGCGCTGGACGCGCGTGTCGTCCAGGTCGGTGAGCATCGCCGCCTCGATCCGGAGGATTTCGGCTCTGGTCTCGGCCCGTTCGATTTCCCAGACGCTCCAGACGGCTGACGTCCCCAACCCGACAGCGGCGCCGAGCCCGATCTTGATCACGGTAGCACCGTCGGGGATTCCCGAGAGGACGGCCCCCACGATAATGCCCACACACGTCAGTGTGCCGTCGAACCCGTTCGAGATGAAATACCGCCGCGCGATCGAGCGGACATCCTCCCGGCCGAGCAGCGAGCGGAGCAGGCGGCGGCTCGAGGACACGACCAATCAGTCGTCTTGCAACGTCGGTCGTTCTTCGACGACGTACGCCCCGTAGGCGACCTGATCGACCGAGTGGACGGTCCCACCGAGCCCACTGACTGCCTCCTCGATAGCCGCGTAGTCCAGGTCCTCCGCTTCGACAGTGAGTTTGATATTCTGGACTTCGTTGTCGAGTTCGATCAGCGATGTCGTGACGGCGTCGACGCATTCGACGGCGTCGATGTGCTCCGTAAACGCGAGCATTGATGGGTCGTGCGGTTTCAGGACGTCGAACACGACACGTCTGAGGGTTCCCGTGTGGGCGCCGTGTCGGCAGTCACACGCTTATAACCGCAGCATCCATCGCGGGTCGGGCCTCCGGAAGACGGTGAGGCCACCGGTCGGTCGCGCAGCGGTTTCGTCCGCGAGGCGTGACCGGCGCGGAGCGAGGGAGGCACGCAAGACGGACAGGAGGACGGTCCGGACCCACCACCCAACCGCCAACTCGTGTGCCCCCACCGACGCTCGTCAACCTCGTGACGACCGACGACGCCCCGAGACGCACCGTTCTCCAGCGCCACTCGGTCGTTGACGACCAGGCTGTCCTGCACGACGCCACGGGCGCCGAGCGGCACCCCGGCTTCCGCAAGGGAATCCGAGCGTTCACGGCGGGTGTCGATGATACGGACGACATCGCCATGGGCGTCGTCTCGACCCACCGCTACAGGTTCATGTCGTGCCGAAGGTCGGAGCGGACGCGCTCGGCCGTCGCCACCAAGCCATCGCTGATAGCAACCGGGTACTCGGCGGGGCGTTCGATCGCCCGGACGTCGGCTGGGAGCTTCTCCAGCGTGTCGAGCGTCCGTTCGCGAATCTCGTCGAGCGTCGGGAACTCGTAGACGACCTCCCCGTCTCGGACGACATCGACGAGCACCGGCTCGCCGCCGACCGCCTCGTCGACGCCGGCGAGGACATCCCGACGGAAGCCGGCGTTGTCACTAAACCGACGGACGCTCTTCGCGCCGGGATACGTCACCTTGCCCTCCGAGAGTTTCATGCTCGGTTGCATCTCGCCGTCCGTCTCGACGGCCACGAGTTTGTAGACCGGATTTAGTGTCGGGGCGTCCTTGCTGGTCGTCAACGCTGTCCCCGGCCCGAACCCATCCGCGAGGCCACCCTCGTCGAAAAACTCGGCCAAAAAGAACTCGTCGACCCCTGACGAGACGAACACGTCCATCTCCTCGGGTAGGATCGCACGGACTTCGGTAGAGAGCGCGGCGAGATCCCCCGAATCGAGTCGGACGCCTCGCACGTCGATGCCCGTCTCGCGGACCACCTCGAGGGCCGTCTTCGTGCCGGCCACCGTATCGTAGGTATCCACCAGCAGGACCGCATCCTCACCGTACACGTCGACGAACGTTTCGAAGGCAGCCCGCTCGCTGGGGAAGCTCTGCACCCACGAATGGGCCATCGTCCCGTACACGGGCAGGCCGAACTGCTCGCCAGCGGCCTCGTTCGAGGTGCCGTCGATGCCCCCGACGTATGCCGCCCGAGCGGCCTTGAGCCCGGCGTCAGTACCGTGCGCTCGCCGTGAGCCGAAATCGACGAGTGTCTGGTCGTCGCCCTGCCGACGGACGACATCGCGCATCCGGGCGGCTTTCGTGGCGACCAGGCTCTGGAACCCGAGCTGGTTGAGCAAAAGCGTCTCGAAGAGTTGGGCTTGGTCGAGGGGGGCCGTGACCTCCAGGAGCGGCTCGTTCGGGAAGACAGCAGTCCCTTCGGGCACGGCCCGAACGTCCCCGGTAAACTCGAACGCCGCGAGATAGTCGAGGAAGGGCTCGGGAAAGCCCTCGTTCCGGAGGTGGGCGAGGTGGCGGTCGCCGAACGTGAGGTCCTGGAGATAGGCGATGGCCTGCTCCAGCCCCGCGGCAATGACGTAGCCTCGGTTCGTCGGTAACGACCGGAAAAACAACGAAAACGTCCCCTCGGGTGTATGTCCGCTCTCCCGATAGGCGCGTACCATCGTCAGTTCGTATCGATCCGTGAACAGCCCGATGTCATCGGGTGACAGGTAGCCGAAGCTGGGGGCCCGCTGCTCTGCCATACGTCCACTCGAGGAGCCTGAACCAAGGAGGTGTTGCCGCCAGCGACCGCCGGGGGTCCCGTCTCCTGTGCTGGACCATGGACCACTGGGGGACGTCCGTCTGCCGGGGCAATACGGGACCGTCCCGCGGACGGGCGGGCTGGCATCGAGACGTCGGCACGGCCGACGGAGCGCCCCGACCGCGTCGAGACGGCACGCGAGCGGGCAGGCCCACCCCATCCCATCCCGCGTCGCGTTCCGGATCGCGGCGTGGACGGGTAGTGGGCACGGCGGCGGTCCACGCGGCGGTGCGCCTCGACGACGGACACACGACGGACCCTGGTCGGCGTCACGGGGGACGGCCCGGCCGCCCATCCTTTGCGGGGTGGGGCACTGACGCCGGATTCTTAGGGGAGTGCTCGTGTAGGGCCTCCATGTCGTTTCCAATCCGCGTC
>CAZCXJ010000176.1:0-3771 GCA_964502585.1 uncultured Candidatus Halobonum sp. | reverse complement strand
ATCCGGATCGGCCACCACGCCGCCGACGCCATCATCAACACGGTCGCACAGCACGGCAGCGACGCCGTCATCGTGGGATGGGGCGGCGACCGGTCGAAGGATAGCGAGGCTGTCCTCGGCCACGTCGTCGATCGCGTCGTCTCGGAGGCCGACTGTGACGTCTACGTCGAGCGGATCGGGATGGACGCCGACGGCACCCTCGACTCGATCCTGCTGCCGACGGCGGGAGGCCCACACGCTGAACTGGCGGCTGAAACGGCCGCGGCGCTTGCCCGTGGCACCGGCGCGACAGTCACGTCCGCGTACGTCATCGACCCGGACGCGCCCGAGGCGCAGTACGACCAGGCGCGGTCGTTACTGGCCACAGCAGACAAGGCCTTCGAGAGCGGCGGCGCGTTCGAGACGAAACTCCTCGAAAGCGACGACGTCGTGACGGCGCTCGTCGAGGAGAGTGCGGACCACGATCTCACGATCCTCGGGGCGACCCGGGAGGGCGCGTTCCAGCAGTTCCTGTTCGGGACGATCCCGGAGACGGTCGCCACACGGGCGTCCAACACCGTCATCATGGCCAAGCGGAATCTGGACGTCCCGTCGCGGCTTCGCCAATCGCTCGACAAACTCCGCGAGCGCGCGACCGGCCGTTCCAATCCGATGGAACGGGTCGACGAGGAGCAAGAGCCGTGATCCGGTCGCGGATGAGTGCCACGACGACAGCGCCGAACAGGATGACCCCGAAGAACGCCTCCACTCCCGTCACGAGCCGCACGGTCGGGCCAGTGGTGTCGTCCGCGTCGGGCATTCCAAGCATGAGGTCCATCAGCTCGGATAGACCTCATGAACCGGGTGTCGTCGATGACGATTGCGTTCATGATGGCATGACCGAGGCCGGCCCCGACTAGCCTCGGAGTTCCTTATAGATGTACTGTGGCGCCTTTGGCATGCTCCGCAGGAGTGTCCGCAGGATGGCCTCACCCGCGCTCCCGTGAACTCCCGCGATGGCCTCCTCGAGTGCCGTTTGAGCGTTCTCGGTGACGGGCTCGCCGTGACCGACGAGCACCCGCTCGACGGCGAGGTCCCCTAGTTCGGTTGGCGGCGAGAATCGCCAGAACGGCACCACCTCGAGACGGCCATCTGATTCGAGGCGGGGATCCCGGCCTTCAGGCCGGGCGGGAAGCCGACAATGCCCGCGCAATCACCGTGCTTCATTCGACGGGAATGCCCGGCATCATTCATCCGACTCAACGTCACATACGACGTCCTGCACTTCCCGGCTCAACTCCGGGTGATGCTCCGCCAACCACTCCATGTCCCGCTCCAACTCCTCCAACCGCTGCCGCAAGTACGACGCCGTCTGATACCGCTTCGCATCCGACGTGTCAATGCCCGCAATCATCTCCCGCTCCCGCTCCGTCATCAACGCCCTCCTGTCTTCGACCGGTGGAGCCTCGCTTTCTTGCTCGCTCATACTCCTACGTACCCACTACACTCACTTAACATTCATAACTAACACGTAACATTACTCCTTCAGTAGTAACTATTATGTTGTCGGATCACCTACACTCGTCTGTGACGGCGACCGCCACCAAAACCCTCGAAGCCTACCTCCTCCCGCCCACCCAGTGGAAGCAGGAAGTACTCGAGGAGCAAGTGGCGGAATACCGCCGCGCACTTCAACACGCCCACAATCAGAACCCCACCACAAAGGGAGAAGTCAAGGACGTCACCGACGACTACGACCTCGCGTGGCAGGCCGAGGACGCCCTCGCCAACCACCTCAGCCAGCAGGACAACGACGACACGATGCGGTGGGAGCAACCCGTCCGGTACACGTCGCGGGCCGCCAAGCTTGACCGCGACCCCGAACGGTCACACGAACTCTGCTGGCGTGTCCCGATGCCCGGTAGAGGCACCAGCTTCTGGATTCCGCTCCAGCTCAACCCCGAGCAGGAAGACCTGTGGCATCGCGTCGCAAATCAACCCTCTAGGCCAGACCAAGCCGACCCGGAAGATGTCGACGACCGACTCAACGTTGGACAAGTCCGCCTACAACGCGACGGTTCGCGCTGGGTGCTGCACGTGACCGTTGACATCGAAGTTCGTCAACGCTCCGACCCGGAAGACGGCGACGTGACGCCGGTGGGGTTCGACGTGGGCATCTCGCAACTCCTCGTCGGCTGTGCCTTCGAGGACGGCAAACCACACGACCCGTTCATCTACTCCGGCGGAACCCTCCGCCACGCCAGGCAAAAACAACAGGACGCCACGCAGCGCGTCCAGCAGCGCGGCTCCACGCATCTCCGCGATGAGATGTGGGAACGGTATCAACGGCGGATTGATGACGAGATAGAGACGGCGAGCCGCCGCGCCGTCGAGTACGCAGCAGAGTGGGAGAACCCGGTCATCGTCCTCGAAAACGTCGAGGGCATCCGCGAGGATGTGGACTCGAGGCGCATCCACCAGTGGGCCTTCTACCAGCTCCAGTTGCGGTTGGAGGAGAAGGCGGCTGAGAGGGGTATTCCGGTGCGATACGTCCGCCCGGATTATACGAGCCGGATTTGCCACGCCTGCCGTCGGATTGGATACCGTCCAGACCAAGCGGAGTTCCGCTGCCCTTACGAGGATTGTTGGTTGAGCGAATATCAAGCCGACATCAACGCCGCCGCCAACGTCTCGCGGCGGCTCGATCCGTGGGGCGAGAGGCTGCCTCTTGACAAAGAGGGAGGCGATGACGTGCCGCGGAGTGGGGCGTCCGTGACGACGCCGCAAGACACGTCTGGGAGCGAGGATCACCCGTCGAACCCCGGTAGCGGGGAAAGGTGGGCATCTGATGACAATGCTCGGTCTAGCACCACGTCGGGTGGTGCGGGGACTGGGCAAATGACCCTAGACGCGTACACGTCTTGAAACCCTCTGCCACTACTGGGTGGCATTCCCCCTGTCGGGGAAGCCCCGCCGTTCACGGCGGGGAGGACGTCACCTTCGGTGAATTTCACCAAGGTAACGTACGTTGGCATGGTTCATCCACCTCGTGCGTCCCCCGGAATAGGCATGCACCGCCGGTACCTCTCCACAGGGTACGCCAGTGTCCCTGTTCGACGGGTCGCATGTTAAACGTTAACCCGTCACAAGATACATACTGATATCGACGGCTAAGGGATCTGCGGTTGGACCTTGCACGCTCCGATCGATTCAGCCAGAGGCTGTTGGTACCGCGCAGGTGGCTGGTTCGAACAGGTGGTAGGTGACGACCGTCTCGAATCCCATCCTCTCGTAGAGGGGAAAGGCCATCTCGGAGGACTGTAACACCCCGACCTGGCAGCCAGCGTCACGGCCAGCAGTGAGAACCGCCCAACTCATCGCCTCCCCGATCCCCTGTCGCCGGAACTCTTCGACGACACCGATGGTGTAGACACCGGCCACGTCCCCGCTGCGGGCTAGGAGCCCGCACGCAGCGGGGGCTCCGTCCACGCTGCCGAGGAACAAGCGCACATCGTCGATCGCCATTGCGGCCCGATCGAGTCGCTTTTCGATGTCCAGAGGGATCTCGAAGACCGACGCCGCAACCCTGCTGAAGTCGTCGAGTTCGCCCGGGTCCGTCACCTCATCGATCTCGGCGGCCGAATCGTGGGATGGTATTTCGTCGAGTGAGGCCATCGCCATCCTCGGTTGCTCGGTAGCCTTCACGAGGTCGAGATCGGGAACGCGGTCCTCGACTTCCTCGACCACGGGTCCGGCCACGGTAACCCAGAACGGGACCTCGCGCTCGGTCAT
>CAZCXJ010000175.1:0-3778 GCA_964502585.1 uncultured Candidatus Halobonum sp. | reverse complement strand
ACGAGACCGCCAACCAATCCCGGGTCGGGCTGCCGCTGGACGCCGACACCCCGGAGAACGGGACGCTGATCACCGTCGAGAACGTCAGCCAGGCCCGGCGGTTCCTGAACAACACGGAGCCGGACACCAACGCAACGTACTCGAACGTGACCGGGTCGTTCGACCCGGAGACGCTGCCGGCCGACCGGGCCTGTGAGTACCTACAGCCCGGGGCCGACCAGAGCCCGGTCATCATCGATCTCAACGACGTCAAACCGGGCGACTTCGGCGAGGTGACGTTCAGCCTGGCGTTGTGTGACAACCCCGGCTACCTCTGGATGACCGGCGGGCTGGAAAGCGCGGACGAGAACGGGGTGACCGAGCCGGAAGGGAAGTCCAGCAAAGAACAGAGCGGGACCGTCGAGTTGCTCGACGAGGTCCGGGCCGCCGCCTGGTACGACGACGGCGACAACCTGCAATCGGGAGGGACCGAACGATCCGGAAGCCGCCAGGCCGATATCGCGTTCGTCCTCGACCGGTCAGGCAGTATGAGCGACGAACGGAACTTCCTCGAGCAGAACATCAACAACGTCGCGAGTCAGATCGCCAACTCGGGTATCGACGCGCAGTTCGCGCTCGTGCCGTATGAGGATGGGAACGACAGTTGTGATACGTTCATCGCGACCGACCTGACGGCGGACGCCACACAACTGGACTTCAGCTACGCGACCTGCGGGGGCACGGAGAACGCGTCGGAGGCCATCCTGACAGCGCTCAACGGGTTGAGCTGGCGGTCCGGCTCACAGAAGATCCTGGTGGTGTTGACTGACGAAGACGACGACGGCGACGAGTCCACCCGGAACCAGGCGCTCAATCAGATCGACAGCGAGGGAGCATGCCTGTTGGCGGTCTCGGAGGGCGGCAGTCAGCCCAACGACCTCCAACAGATGTCCACACAGGTGAACTGTGGCGACTGGGTCCAGATCGACAACGGCCTGTCCCAGTCGAACATCGAGGACCTGATCGGGTTCGTCGGCAGCGTCACCGGGGGCGAGGAAGTGTTCCTCAAGGGGACGTTGCGTGAGGTGCTGGCCGAACTCGCGGCGGACCCAAGCGCCGGCGACTTCGGGGTCTGTCTCGACGGGGACACCTCGACACCGTTCGATGAAGTGAACGGTGATCCGACGGCCGAGGCCCGCGAGGCGTTCGCCGAGGGGACCCGTCACGACATCGGGTTCGCGTGGTGGCTGCCAGCGTCGGTCGGGAACCACATCCAGACCGATACCGCGTCCTTCTCGCTTGGCTTCTACACCGAACAGGAGCGTCACAACACGGGCGGCGGGACCACGTCCAGCTAAGGGGACCGTCCGCGCCCTGAGGGCAGTCGTTGCGGCGTTCTTCTCGGACACCCCGTGAATCGCTGAGAGTATTCCGTGGCGAAAGCCCACGGCGTCAGCCGCAGGGGGAGGTCACTCCAACAGTTGTTGCAGGTACAGCCACCGCTGGCTCCACAGTTGGTAGGCCGTCGACGCGGCGACGATCGCGAGACAGAAACTGACAGCCAGCAGCATCGGGATCACCTCGAACCCGACCGCGCCCAGCTCGATCGCGAGCAACGCGAGGAACCCGCCCGTAGCGAGCCCGCGATAGAACCCCGCCCAGGTGATCCCGTACTTCGTGACGACCTCCATGTACAGGTCGACGTCCCGGGCGGTCTCGGTCAGCCGGACGGTCTTGCGGGCCTTGTCGTACTCGACGATCCCCTTGCGCTGGAGTTTCGGGAGGTGCGTCTGGTGCAGCGAGTTGTACACGCTCTGGCGGAGGTCCCGCGGCGGCGGCGATTCGCCCGCCTCGAGCTCCGCCACGCGCTCGGACAACTCGCGCAGCGAGACCGTCCCGACCGTCTCCTGGAGGTGGTTGATGACGTGGCGGCGGCGCTGGTTCCGGAGGATGTCGTGGATCTCCGTCTCCGGCAGGTCCGACCGCGTGAGGAGCCCCATCCCAGGTCCACCTGGTGCACGCATTACCTCCGTTGCGTATAACTATGAGTCGCGTTACAGACACGTCGCGGGCTGTAACATATCACTACGCCGATATCCGCGCGGCGGAACTCCCTGAGTCGGGCTCCGAGCGAGCCGGGACTGGCAGCCGGGCGAGTGAGCCCCGGGCGATAGTCGAACGGGACGAAATTTACACGACTAGAACGGGACAAGCTCGCTGTAATCTCAGCCTGATTCCTCGGGCAGGGTCGACACGAGCGGTTCAATGAGCCATTGAGCGAGCACATTCGGCCATTAGCTAAGATGTTGGGGGAGTGAGAGGTCCCCCAAGGCCCGCTCCGGGGCAGACCGGTGGGGCCCTCACGAATCCATGTCAGATCGAAAAATCGACCTCTCTCGGCGGAAGATTCTGGCCGGGCTCGGCACCATCGGTGCCGCCTCCGCAGGCGCCGGGCTGGGCACGAGCGCCTACTTCACTGATGAGGAATCGTTCACCGGAAACCGGCTGGAGGCCGGCGAGCTGAACCTCGTCGTCGACTACGCGACCTCGGTCGATCAGGGGAGCGCGTCGGTCCAGTCCAACACCACCGGCTCGGGGTCCGTCGACGGGAGTGCCGTCCAGGCGGAGTACGTCATCAACGACGTCAAGCCGGGTGACAGCGGCAAGCTGGTGTTCTGCCCGAAGGTCGTCGACAATCCCGCCTGGCTGTTCGCCGGGAGCGACGGTGCGGTCGACTACGAAAACGGACAGACCGACCCGGAAGGGGACGTCGACGCCTCGGGAGGCGATCCCGGAAAGGGTGCCGGTGAACTCTCCGAGAACGTCCAGGTCACGGTCTCGTACTGTGAGTTCGACGGAGGGGACCGGGACGATCCCGACGATTACTCGACGATCCGGGAGTTGAACAATCCGGACGACTACACGCTGGCTGACCTGGCGCTGGATCTCCAGACGGGGTTCCTGTTGGACGGTGACTCCGCGACGAGCGGGCGGCAGGCGTATCCCGGCAGCGCCGACGCCAGCACGCAGGAAGGACCCTGCGTCTGCCTGGACTGGGAAGTCCCGACGAGCGTCGGCAACGAGATCCAGACGGACTCCCTGGAGTTCGGCGTCCAGTTCGCGGCCATCCAGGAGCGGCACAACCCCGAGCCGAACAACCCGTTCATCGATAGCACCTACTCCGAGTCCCAGGTCAAGGATCGGGGTCAAGGCTCTGACGGCACCACTTACTACGACGTCGCCAACTTCTCTGCACTCAGAGAACCAACCGTCGACGTGGCCATCGGCGACGAACTGGTCGTGTTCCAGGCTCACCCGACTGCGGGTATGATCGATGACGCGAACATGTCGCTTGCGTTCGACGAAGACGGGGCGGGAGGATACGACTTCCAAGTCGTCTGGGACCTGGATGCTAGCGCCAAGCCACCGAGTGGTGACAACTTCTCCTACTACAGCACGGCAGTAGGTTCCTACGAAGGGGTCCCGGACGAGATCGTCGTAGACTACGACAGCGCGAACAACGTGTTCACGATCGGCGTTCCCAAGAGTCGCCTGAACGCCAGCGGAAATGGCGAATTCGGGTTCGTCTTCCAGACGATTCACAACGGCGCCTCGAACGTGCCGAGTGCCATCGATGGACAGTCCCTCGATGCTGAAGTGCCGCTCGACTTCAGCTTCGGGAACAGTGCCGACTTCATCACGGTTAGCCTGTAAACGGCCGGCGATCACTGGCCCACGTCGGCATTTCGGCGGTTCGATTCCGTCGGTGGGTGTTCCCCCTGAGGGGATGACCGCGAAT
>CAZCXJ010000174.1:0-3788 GCA_964502585.1 uncultured Candidatus Halobonum sp. | reverse complement strand
TCCCGGTCGTCATCACTGGAGTACCACGAGTTGAAGGCTTCAGCGAGTTCCTCCAGAACCTGCTGACTGGACTGCGAATGCAGCCCGCGGTACTTGTCGTGATCCTTCAACTCGCGTTTCAACTCCTCGTGATTGGGAATCTCCCCGGTATCCTCCCATTGTTAGCGGGAGTAGTAGTTGGCGACGTTCCACAGCTTGCTGGCCGACCACCCGTGCCGGTCGAGGGACTCCGCGACCTGTGAGTGGTTGCGGATTCGCGCCCGGTAGGTGCGGTGGACGTCCAGCATCCGTGGAACGTCTCTATGCCCGGTTATACTCGCTTGTCCTGTAAATATCGGTGTACGCGGTGGAATATCCGGGCCTACGATTAGAACGGTGGATTGCTGCCCACCGTGTCGGCTTCATCACCCGCCTGGAGGCGGGTGTATTCGCCTTGCAGTTTTTATAAACTACGACCCGTAACCGCCGGATATGGATTACGAGGCGGCCCGCGAACGGATGGTGGACCGTCTGACTCGGCGGGGCCGCATCGAGCGCGAATCCACCGCCGACGCCCTCCAGGCAGTTCCGCGGCACGAGTTCGTCCCGGCCGGCCGGCGGGATCAGGCGTACAAGGATCGCCCGCTGCCAATCGGAAACGAACAGACCGTGAGTGCGCCACATATGGTCGCTGTCATGACCGATTTGCTCGAACTCGAGACGGGCGAGCGCGTCCTCGAAATCGGGACGGGCTGTGGCTATCATGCGGCCGTCACCGCTGAGCTCGTCGGGTCGGGAAACGTCTACAGCGTCGAGTACGAACCGGAGTTAGCCGAACAAGCACGGGAAACGCTAGAAAGGCTCGGGTACGACGTCAGTATCCGGGTCGGCGATGGCCACGACGGCTGGCCGGAGGAAGCCCCGTACGACGCCGCGTATCTAACGTGTGCGGCGCCGGAAGTCCCGAAAGCCCTCATCGATCAGACCCGACCCGATGGACGGATCGTCGCCCCGGTAGGCAAGCGCCGACAGCGGCTCGTCCGACTTCGGAAGCGGGGTGACGGAAGGGTCGACCGCGAGGAACACGGGGGAGTTCGGTTCGTCCCGATGCGGGGTGGGAGCGACGGGACACCGGACGACCGGGGGAGCCATCGCGATTCATGGGGGTGGCTCTGAGCCAACAGAGGGACTGGGAGCCGGACTACAGGAGGAACGGTTTTTTATCACCTGACTCGTCAACCGCCTCTTATGCCGACGCGGCCGCGGACCGACGCGCGGATCGAAACCCTATTTCTGTTATGGGCGGCCCGAGAGACCGGCGTCCTCGACGCCCTAATGGGAACCGCCGGGACCCCAACGGAGGTGGCTGCCGAAACGGACATTCCCGAACCGGTGGCCGAGACTGTCATCGAGTTGCTAGTCGACTCCGGCTTTCTGACTCAGGTTGAGGGGAAATACGAACCGACGAACCGGGCCCTCGGGTTCCTTGCGAAGCGGGACCTTCGGTCGATTGGGCGACTCCCGCACGCCTTGGACACGCTCAACGCCCTGGCCGGGCTTCCCGAGACGCTTCGTACCGGCGAGACACCGTCGCTACCGACGGACTGGAGGCAAAACAGGATCGGTGCGGCGGCCGCGATCGACGAACAGACGGTTCGAGCCCGTGTGACTGCGGCAGTACGGTCCGCACCGGATGCCGCTAGCGTTCTCGATGTCTGCGGCGGGGCGGGCATGTACGCGAGAGAGTTTGCCAGCCGCGGCTACGATGTAACACTGCTTGACCATCCCGAGGTGGTCGAACTCGTCACGCCGTTTCTTCAGCACCATACCGACAGTGATGAAGCGAGGAAGGGTGCCGTCCGTCTGCACTCAGGGGCGCCACAGAACCTCGACGCCCCGGTCGATTTGGCATTCCTCGGAGGGGGTCTGGAGGAGCTCGACGCGGATGAGGCCGAACTGCTGATACTTAATCTCGTGGACGCGCTTGCTCCCGCTGGAACCCTGGTCGTCGCCGGGCTCCCCGAGGCGGGGACGGAAATGGCGGTCACCACGGCGATCCGGGCCTTCGCCCTCGGGGAGGGGAGAGCACATACTGTGGAGGACATTGTCGGTTTGTTCGATGAGGCCGGACTAACTGGAATCGCCGACGAACGAGTTCCGGGAGACGACCTTTTCGTTGTCGTCGGGCGTCGACAGTAACGGGATTCACCGAAGGTCGTCGAAAGGGGTCCTCAACAGTCCTTCCAACAAGAGCGTACGGTTGAAGACCCACCGTACCTGGAATGGTGGTATGGAAGGCGGGCCGGACCCGGCAACGCTTCGGGAAGACATGTTGGACGGGATGTCCCATGCTATGAGTGATCTCCCGAACGAGATCATCCGGGATGCGATGGCGACAGTGCCCCGTCACGAGTTCGTGGAAGAGGCGCCGTACTCGAACCGTTCCACCTGGCAAGGGGGCACGCGGGTGCTCGCTCCCCGGACCGTCGCGCGCCTGCTGGACGCGCTTGGTCCGTCCGAGGATGACGATGTACTGGTCGTGGGAAGTGGGATCGGATACACCCCGGCAGTACTCGCCGAGATCGTCGGCGGCCGGCACGTCCATGCGGTTGATATCGACCGACGAATGGTCCATACGGCACGGGAAAACCTGGACGCGGCAGGGTACGATGCGGTACTCGTCGATCGCCGAGACGGGTCCAGGGGGTTCCCCGAGTACGCACCATTCGACCGCATCCTTGTCGAAGCAGCAACCATCGAAGCACCCCCGTCGCTACTCGATCAACTCGCTTCCGGCGGCCGTCTCGTGTTTCCCCAGGGGCAAGGACGGAAACAGACCCTGGTGGCGGTCGACGCTCAGACTGGGGACCAGTCCGCCCCTAACGATCCGGGAACAGGTCCTGAAACAGTGGGCGAATTCGGACCAGTCACGTTCCGTCCTCTCCTGGTTGATGGTGAACAGCCCGATGCGCCAATCCGCAACCGAACCGAACGGGAAGACAGGGAGCGGGACCGAACCCGAAGGTCTCGGAAGACTGGCTGGGAGCACGAATGGATCGACTGGGACGGACGCCTCCATGGAACCGACAGGTGAGCGAGGCCGTCCAGAACGAATGTGTGAGTCCACCGCGGGCACTCCAATCGTGACGGTCACCCGTTCCTCAGGAGCGATACCCCTGAGGAGGGCGACCTTTTGTGCTTAACTGAGGTCGGAGAAGCTAACCGAGTCGGACGGAGGTCGGGACGAAGTCAGGCCTGTGGTTCGAATGGGTCTCCTGGACCGGTCCCCAGGAAGAGTGGTGACCATGGTGGGGTCGGGAACGAATACGAGTGGATGACCCCGATCCAGGCTATTTAGCCGAGGGGGCCTTTTCGCGAAAGCATGACCTCTGACGACGCCGATAAGTCGATCGAAGAAGGAACCGGGAGAGGTGGCCTTTCCAGGACGTCGATAACCGCACGAGTGATCCGGGCGGCAACCACCAAGCCCGTTCTCGGTCTCCTTGTGGCGCTCATGCTCCTGTTCGCAGTAGGGTTTCTCGCGGCTGGAGTTCTGATCCTCCTCTGAAATACTGGACTTGAACCGCTCTCCCGGATTGAGCGGGCGTGCACGTCATCAATGTGGTTGCATCGGCGCCTGGTCAATGACGGGCCCATCAGACTGGTCCTTGATGCAGGGCGCCTTGGACCGTGTTGAACCCGATCGGCGACTCGTAGTCGGGGTGGGAGCTCCGACACGAAAAGGCCGGCACGCACGCCCGAGGCGGGATTTGAACCCGCGTCACGACCGTGACAGGGTCGTATGATGG
>CAZCXJ010000173.1:2153-3830 GCA_964502585.1 uncultured Candidatus Halobonum sp. | reverse complement strand
CGTCACGAAGCTCAGCGGCTTCCTCACCTTCGGTCGCCGCCAGTTGATCTTTGAGCCCCTGTAGTCGCGTTTCCTTGCGATTTTCGTCCACCCCGGCCTTCCGGACGTACGCAGACTCTTCGACCTCGTAGACATCGGATTCGGAGAGGTCCGTGACAGCAAGTGCGTCATCGCCTCCCAGATCGCTCCCTGATCGTCCTCGAGACCGCTCAACACGCCACGCTGGAACGCCATGGACGTATGGGTAAAAGACAGCGCTTCAGCGCGGGGAGGAAGTCAAAGACAGCGAGCTGCCGCTGGATCAATCAAACTCGGCGAGCGTCTCGCCGGCCCGGATGCTCTCTCCGACCCGTACAATGAGGTCCTCGCGGGCCACTTCGGGCGGACAGAGGACGTCTGCACGGGAGCCAAAGGAGATATGGCCCACGCGCTCGCCGCGGTCGATCCGATCACCTGGGCCGACGTACGGGTAGATGCGGCGCGCGAACCAGCCGGCGACGAGCACGAGCTCGTAATCGCCGTCCGTCCGTTCCACGTCGACCCGGACTCGCTCGTTACGGTCGGACTCCTTCGAGAACGCAGGCTTGTTTGCGCCCGGTTCGTGGGTGACGTTCACGACCCGGCCGCCAAGCGGCGCACGGTTGACGTGGACGTCACGGGCGCTCATGTAAACGCCAATGCGCAGGCGGTCCCGCCCCTCGTCGTCGGTTTCCTGCCGGACGGCGCTGACGGTCCCCTCTGCCGGGGAGACGACGCCATCGCCGGTCGGTCGCGGTGGGTCCCGGTGGAACAGGAGGACGGCCCCGGCGAGCGCGACCAGCGCGAGCGCGACGTACGGAGCGAGAAACGCCGCGGGCACCGCTACGACGAGCGGCGGCGCGGTGATTCGCCAGGTTCCGGGGGCGAACTCCATGTCCGGCCGTACGGCGCGAGGGTCACGTCCCTTTCGGTCGCCGCCGGCGGTAGCTATTTGCCCGGGCGCGCCTCGTCGGCGGGCATGACCGACGACAGCGAAAACTACGGTCGCGAACGGCTCGTAGAGGTGTACACCAACGGGGTGGCAGGGATCACTCCCGACGTCCCACCCCGATTCGAGGAACTCGAGGAAGCTGCCCTCGAGGCGATGGACGACCGGGCCCATGCCTACGTCGCCGGGAGCGCCGGCGGGGAACGCACTGCCGAACACAACCGTGAGGCGTTCGACGCGTGGCGTATCGACCCGAAGATGCTTCGCGGGGTCGAGGAGCGCGATCTCTCGGTCCACCTGTTCGGCACCGAGTATCCGCTCCCGTTCCTCCTCGCGCCGATCGGTGTCCAGTCTATCCTCCACGAGGACGGGGAACTCGCCACCGCGCGTGCGGCTCGGGCCCAGAACGTACCAGTGTGTCTTTCGACGGTCTCGTCGTTCACGATCGAGGCCGTCGCAGAAGAGCTGGGGGAGACGCCACGGTGGTTCCAGCTCTACTGGTCGTCAGACCGCGACATCGCGGCGTCGTTCGTCGACCGTGCGGAGGCGGCCGGATACGAGGCGCTCGTCGTCACCGTTGACACGCCCTTGGTCGGCTGGCGCGAGCGCGATATCAAGCATGCCTACCTTCCGTTCCTCGAGGCGGAGGGTGTAGCTAACTACTTCACCGACGACGCGTTTCGGTCGCGACTCGATGACCCACCCGAGGA
>CAZCXJ010000173.1:0-2053 GCA_964502585.1 uncultured Candidatus Halobonum sp. | reverse complement strand
CTAACTACTTCACCGACGACGCGTTTCGGTCGCGACTCGATGACCCACCCGAGGACAACGAGTTCGCCGCCGTGCAGGAATTTCTCGACGTCTTCGGCGATGCATCGCTTACCTTCGAGGACCTTGGGTGGCTCCGTGATCGGACGGACCTGCCGCTCGTCGTGAAAGGCATCCTCCGGCCGGAGGACGCCCGCCGCGCTATCGAAAAGGGCGTGGATGGGGTCGTCGTCTCGAACCACGGCGGCCGACAGGTTGATGGCTCGGTCGCCGCATTGGAGGCGCTCCCACGGGTGGTCGAGGCGGTCGGGGATGATGCGACGATCCTGTTCGACTCCGGCATTCGTCGCGGGGCGGACGCGTTCAAAGCATTGGCACTCGGCGCGGAGGCAGTACTGTTCGGGCGCCCGTACGCCTACGGGCTCGGTCTTGCTGGACAGGACGGCGTGGAGGCGGTGTTGAAGAACTTCTCGGCTGACCTGGACCTGACGCTGGGTCTTACGGGCCACACGTCCTGGGACGAGGTTGGCCTGGATGCGTTGACCCCGGCCAGCGAGTTGGAGCCGTAACGCCCTGTTTTGCGGCGTGTGAACGATTGCCGCGGCCGCAAAAATTTTAATATCCGTCCCGTTCAGGCCGTAGACACGCACGTCCCGTGCGGTGACCACCATGAGCACTACTCCGATTCAGCCGGTGTCCGCCTGCTTCGATAGCGGGTGGACCCTCGGGTCGGGGTATGTGGCCGGTGGCATCCGCCGGATCGCCTCCCCGACCCACGCCGAATAAGTGGGCACCTGCCCGCCATCGCGGCGGGGCCGGGGAACGCTTCTCCGCAACTCCGTCGCCGGTGGGCAGGGCTCCGTACCCCCGCCCGGTGGCCCGATCCCAGGGCGCGTTCGATTCGCGCCGGGGGCTTGAAATGTCAGTCCAACTGGCCCGACACGAGGTGTCGGTCGACTGCGAGGTCCGCGTGGCCCGTGGTCGCGCCGGCGACCTTGACGACGGCATCGACGAACTGTTCGCCAAGGTCGACCCCGTCGCCGACTGCGAGGTCCGCGACGTCCGCGAGGTGACGCCGGATGCGTTCGATCTCTACGTCGACACGGCGGTCGTCCTCACGGTCGAGGCACCGGCGGACCGCGACGCCGCGGAGCTCCGCGCCGACGTGCGCGATGGCTTCGGCGTTGTCAGCATCGACCGGTTCGAACCCCACGCATGACCAGCCAACTACCACACCCCACCGACCCACGACAATGCGACGATACGACAACAGACGCAGCATGGAACACGAACGACCCGCCCCCCGCCAGCACGCGCCGCTTTCGCTGATGGAGGGTGGCCCTGCCGTCCGGGACGCGCCCCTCGGCCGGGCCACGCTGATGGTTTCGGCCCTCGCGCCCGTCCTCTTGGCGGCACTGGCCGACCCCGCCGTCGCGCTCGCGGCCGCCCTCCCTGCGGCCGCGCTCTCGCGGCTCGCGTGAGCGGGTGAGACGCTCACTTCAGCTTTCTCCGTAATTTCGCCCCTAGGCAGAGGTCACGTTGTCTCGCGACGGCAAAGGACTTATAACCTGAACAGCGCCAGGATATAAGTGTAATGGCAGGGCCCACACGCCAGCGAGAGCGCTCCGACGAGACTGAGGTGGAAGAAGAAGAGCACGGCTGCCCGGAGTGTTCCTCGCAGTCGCTCGTCAAGACGGGAGACGGGGAGTTGATGTGTGATGATTGCGGCCTCATCCTTGAGGAGGAAAACATCGACCGCGGGCCCGAGTGGCGCGCGTTCAATCACTCCGAACGTCAGTCGAAGTCCCGGGTCGGCGCGCCCACGACCCAGACGATGCACGACAAGGGGCTGACGACCCAGATCGACTGGAAGGACAAGGACGCGTACGGCCGGTCGATCTCCTCCGAGAAACGCTCCCAGATGCACCGGCTGCGGAAATGGCAGGAACGGATTCGGACGAAAGACGCCGGGGAACGTAACCTCCAGTTTGCCCTCTCCGAGATCGACCGGATGAGTTCCGCGCTTGGCGTGCCGCGCTCGGTCCGTGAGGTGGCG
>CAZCXJ010000172.1:0-3871 GCA_964502585.1 uncultured Candidatus Halobonum sp. | reverse complement strand
TCCAGATCCGCGAAGCTCATGCCCGGAACGTACTGGTTCCGTGGCACTCCTGGCGTCACGAGTTCTACAAGCCGATGGGAACGCTCCACGACGCCGACCGCGGGGGGTTCATTTTCGCGCCCGAGGTCGGGCTGCACGAGGACGTTCACGAACTCGACTTCTCGAGCCTCTACCCGAACATCATCTGCACGCGGAACGTCTCGCCGGACGTCATCCGATGTCCGTGCCACTGCGACCGCGAGGACGTCCCGGAGCTCGGCTACGCGATCTGTGACGAGCGCGGCTACCTGGTCGACGTCCTCCAACCGCTCATCGACGCCCGGGACGACCTCAAGGCCGCGATCCGGGAAGAGCGTGGGTGTGAGGCCCCCGACCGGGAACGGCTCGCTGCCCTCGAAGGGCGCTCGAGCGCGCTGAAGTGGATCTTGGTCTCCTGCTTCGGCTACCAGGGATTCAGCAACGCGAAGTTCGGCCGGATCGAATGCCACGAGGCGATCAACGCCTTCGCGCGGGACATCCTGCTGACGGCGAAGCAACGCCTGGAGGCGGGCGGCTGGCGCGTCGTCCACGGGATCGTCGACTCGATCTGGGTGACGCCGGACCCGGCCGTGCCCGCGAGCGAGCGGACGTCCCTGGAGGCCCTTGCGGCGGCGATCACCGACGCGGTCGACATCCGCCTCGAACACGAGGCCCACTACGACTGGGTCGCGTTCGTCCCGCAGCGGGAGAGCGACGCTGGCGCGCTGACGAAGTACTTCGGAAAGGTCGCCGACTCGGACGAGTTCAAGCTCCGCGGGATCGAAGCGCGCCAGCGGTCGACGCCGCCGTTCGTCGAGGCCGTCCAGCGGGCGTGTCTCGACCGCCTCGACGCGACGCGGTCCCCGGAAGCGGTGCTGGACCGTCTCGAGACGGCGCTTGCACGGCTCCGGGCGGGGACCGTGGACCCGGGCCGGCTCGTCACGCGGAACCGGGTGTCCAAACCGCTTGCCGGATATACACAGTACACCCGGAACGTCGCCGCACTCGAGCGGGCGGGTGACCGGGGACTCGCCGTCCATCCCGGCCAAGATATCGAATACGTGGTCGTCGACGACCGAAAGGCCTCGCGGGACCGTGTCGCGCTCGCCCACGAGACGATCGAGACGTACGACGCCGACTACTACGCGACACAACTCGTCCGGGCCGTCGAGAGCATCCTCTCACCCTTGGGATGGGACCGAACGGACATCCGCCGGGAACTCGCCGAGACGCGGGTGACCGACCTACGAGCGTTTCGGTAGACGCCTCCCGAGCGAGCCGTCTCTGTGAGGAGGCGACGACTCAACCGTCGGGTGCCGGGCGAACGGCCCGTCCGACCCGGTAGAACGGGTACGAGAGCACGGCCGTATACACCACGAGTCCGACCCCGAGTCCGAGGCTTGCGGCGCCGGCGAGCCCGCCGAGGAACGCCCCGCGAAGGAGCTGTGCGCCGACGAACGGTACCAGCGCGAGGACGACGAGTCCCGCGCCGAGGCGCTGGCGGGACGACTCGACCGCGGCCCCGATAACGGCCGCGAATCCGGGCGCCGCGCCGGCAAGGCCGACCCGGATGGCCAGCAGACGCGGCACTCCGGCGAGGACGATTGTGGCGACGATTCCGAGGGCCGCGCCGGCGACCCCAGCGGTAAGCACGGGCGTCGACGGGCGGCCTTGGTGTTCGGATCCGCGGACGACGACACTCCCGACGGCAGTCGCGGCGGCACCGACGGCGGCCGGATATCCACCACCGGTCCCGACACCGATCGCGGCTGCCGGGTCGAGTATCGGGGCAAGGCCGACGCTCACGAGAACCTCCCAATACAGCGGCGCGGCAAGGAGGACGAGTCCGACGCCGAGCAGGATTCCTCCGGCGCGGCGAGCGTGCATATCCGGAGGGGACCGTCGGCCGGCATATGTTTCGTGGTTTCGGGCCGAGGGCTTCGCGAACGACCAGGACCAGGGCCCGATTCTCGGTCAAGGACCCGGTCCGGCCGGCACTCGCGGCCGAGGAACCGGCGGCGGAGTGGTGCCGGCCGTCATCTGGGACTCCCGAGTCCTCGTTCCGGTGCTCGGGTTGGCATCGCGGGGTCGGTCAACCCCGTCATCTAGTCGTCAGTCGTGTCGATCCCGAGCGCCTTGTTCAGTCCACAGAAGCAGGTCACAGCATTGAACCCCAGTCCGACCGCGCCGAGTCCGGCGATCAGTCCGAGCGTTGGCTTACCCGACGACCCAGCACGCACGGCGACAGCGGTCAGGAGGAGGGCAAGGAGCACCCGGGCAAGACGGTCGCGCCCGCCGACGTTTCTCTCCAGATCCATGGGTGACAGATGTATCGCGATCGGTTTGTATCTTCGCTCATGCCAGTCGGGGCCAGGGGTCGTCTCAC
Source organism: uncultured Candidatus Halobonum sp. (assembly GCA_964502585.1). Lineage (GTDB taxonomy): Archaea > Halobacteriota > Halobacteria > Halobacteriales > Haloferacaceae > CAZCXJ01. The sequence goes on along the minus strand of CAZCXJ010000172.1, from coordinate 1,467 downwards.
CGACATAATTGGGAGAGCCGTGACCCGAGGGGCGGGAGCCCAGTGAACCCCGGCAGTAACCCTCGAATACGGGGAAACAGCCAGGAGCCTGGCTCCCCAACCCGTCTGATTGGAGGCGTCAGGCATGGTAAAGGGGCCGCCTGCGGAAGTCTCGATCCGGCCGGCAGTCCCGGCCGACGCGCCCGCCATTCATGACGTTTCGGTCGCGTCCTGTCGGGCCGCCTATGCGGACGTGCTCGACGACCATACGTTCCTCGAGGTGGTCGAGGACCCCAGCCGGGTCTCGTCTCTCCGCGAGCGGTTGGCGGACGCGAACACGGGGAGCGGACTGATTTATCTCGTTGCTGAACGGGAGGAGTCAGGCACCGGCCTCGACACGGATGGCGTCGTCGGGTTCGTCCAGTTGCTGTACGGGGAGACCACGCCCGAGCACGTCGACGACGACGACGCGTTCCTCCGGTCGTTGTACGTCCACCCGGATCGCTGGGGAGACGGCATCGGGACGGCACTCTTGACCGCCGCCCGGGACCGGCTTCCGCAAGCGACCGAGCGAATCACGCTCGGCGTTCTCGAGGCGAACGAGATCGGGCGACGGTTCTACGAGGCCCGTGGCTACGAACCGGTGACCGAACGCCACTTTGAAATCGGGGACGCACGCTATCCGACCGTCGTGTACGCGAAGTCGGTGGCGCGGAACGGAGGGTGATAGCCTCCCAGTCATGAACGGCGGGATCTTCTCCTCGCAATAAGAGATAGCGTCGGAATGCTGAGCGTCTCCGGACGGAAACCCTCCCGCGTCAGAATGACGGCGGGTGATCGTTGAGTGCGGTACTGCCGCGGTCGCTATAGTGCTGGCGGCCAACCGCTTCACAGCCCACGGTCCCGCAGATCGCCCGGCGGACCGCCTCGGAGGAATCGTATCGCGTCTCGGTATCGTCGGTCGTGAGTGTTTCGAGGATCGCCCCGACCGTCGTCGATCCGTCTGGGAGCCGTATTTCGTGGTCCGCGTATTCGGTGGCGAGCTCGGCGGCAGTAGTCGGGTACTCGAGCGTCGCGAGTTCGTCCTCGAAGCCCTCGAACTCGACCCCGTGCGTGCGGCCCGGAACCGCTGGGTCGTCTTGGGTGTCGGCCGATGGATCGGTGGTATCCTCGATCATTGTCTGGAGCGCACCGTGTTTATCATGGTTAATCATTAATATGTTGCGCCTGGGAGTGCCGGCTCGCGGGAGCGTGGCCCTCAGGTTGACAGCCAAACCGAGATGTCATCCGGCACCAGGCACGCCCTCTGAGCCCGCGCCACGTTCGGACCGGGTCAAGGCCCCATATCGTGTTTCTAACTTTGTCCGTAGCCGTGGACGCGTCAGGCATGGCCATCACTCCCCGCGGTAGCGAGTGGCTGTTGTGGTTGTCGGGCTTCCTGTCCGGCTTGGCCGTCCAAGTCGCCGGCTACCTGCCGGTCTGAAACCG
>CAZCXJ010000171.1:0-3933 GCA_964502585.1 uncultured Candidatus Halobonum sp. | reverse complement strand
CTGAGCGACGAGCCCGACTGGACCGGATATCTCTTCCCGTCGACGGCATCACAGACGGGGCACCTGAGTGCGAGCACTATCCGTCGGCGCTTCGCCACCCTCGCAGAGCGGGCTGATATCCGGATCGACGGGCGGCGGCCCGTCCCGAAGATGGGGCGGCGATTCTGGTACCGGACCTACTCGGAGGCGATCGAACAGGTCGCCCAGCAGCTTCGCGATATCGCCGAAGAACAGGGGAGTCGTGACCCCCAGGTCGTCGTCGATAACTACCTCAGCAGTACCGAGCGGCGCAAGCAGCGTCGCACTTACATGGCGGATCGGCTTGCAGGGCTCTTTGAGTGATGCCCCAACAGAACGAATCCACATCAGGTGTGACACGGCTATCCGTCGATGGCGTTAACTTGGTCATCGAACTGGGCCAGAACAACGCCGGCCGGAGCTGCCAGTTCGACTGCGATCGCGAAGCGTCCCATTACGTCCTCTCGTGGGGGGTGTACTCGGGTTACTGCTGTGCGGACCACCTGGACGATGCGATCGAGGCCGCCAGACGAACACCGGAGGGCTAAGGGGGCCGTAATGGACTTCAATCGTGACTCGCGTCGGGTCACATATGGGCGACCCTGTCTACGTGCCGAGCTGCCCCGCCTGTCTGGCTCGCTTTGTCGGCATGACCGTCGCTGAAGCCCGTGGTCACCTTGATGATGAGTGCCCAGCGATCAACTCGGACGAGTACTCCGTACCCAAAACGTACGTCCTCTGTGACTGCGGCCGTCTGATCGGCGCCGACTGTCACCGATGTCCGTTCTGCACGGCCTCGGTGTCGCCCCAGTCCCACTGAACTGGTCACCGGAATATCCGGACAGACGCCGGCAACGGGTCGGGAAGTGTGTCCCACTGACTAACCAACATCGAGCCACTCAATCGTCGCGATGTTGGTTAGCCCATCACCACTAACCAACGGTACTCCCGATAATACACTCACGTTGGTTAGATCGGTTGCACCCCGCCACGCAGCCTACCGATTGGGACAGCCAAGTGTGTCCCAGGTCTGCGGGAGCCGTCCGATTGCTCCCCCTCGGGACGGAGTAGCATAATCATTATACTATTCGCTAGCCTGGCTTTCGGATAACGGCTCGGAGCGGTAGAGGCAGCCACGTCGAGAGCCATCGATCCGTGGCCGCCATCGGCTCCGCAAACCAGCGTACCCGACTATGCCCGAGTTCACAGACCAGATCGAAACGGTGGCCGGGGTCCTTGACACGGCCGATGTCGAGAGTGATGTCTCCGACGACGAGATTCGGTCGCTGTTGCGGGCGTATCTGGATAAATCAGTCCCGGCAAGCGAAGCACAGTGGAGCGTGGCAAAGAAACTGCTCCGTGACCACGACGTTGATGACCCTTCCCGAGTGATCAACCAACACCGTCGGGGCGGAGCTAATGGCGTGGTCGATATCGCCGAAATCACCGACGAGGGCTGGCTGACAGTAGAAGCGAAGGTCGTCCGTCTCTTCGATTCCGATGTCGATCAGATCAAGCAGAAGGGAATCCTCGCCGACGAGACCGGCGAAATCACGTTCACGTCTTGGGAATCCACCGGTGTCCCGCTCCTCGAGGAAGGAGACGTATATCGGCTCCACAACGTGGTCGTCGATTCGTATCAGGACGAGTTCGAGATCGAGTTGAAAACGACGACGGACGTGACCGAGGTCGATCGAACATTGGAGCTGACCGCCTACGAGGGGGCGCTGATCGCCATCCAGCCGGGGAGCGGGCTGATCAAGCGGTGTTCTGAACCGTCCTGCAGCCGCGTCCTTCGCGAGGATCGCTGTGCCGAGCACGGAACTGTCGACGGGGAGTTCGATCTCCGGATTAAGGGGCTACTCGACACCGGGCAGGCACATATCACGGTCTATCTCGACCGGGAGCTGACGGAGACCCTGACTGGCGTCTCGTTCGACGAGGCGATGGAGCTGGCTCGGGACGCCATCGATGCAAGCGTCGTCGCCGACCGGTTCCGTGATATCCTAATCGGGGAATACCTCTACGTGAACGGGAGCCGGATTAGCAACGGCCTCGCAGTAGAGACCGGAGAGCGGTTGGGGAACCCCACCGACGAACACGTGACCAACGTCCGACGGGAACTGGAGGGACTCTCGCTATGAGCCAGCCTGAGTGGACCATCGCACGACGAGCGTTCGCGGAAGAGTTCAACAATGCCACACACTCGTTCCAAGAGCGCGAAGGTGAGCGCGCGCCGGTGTACGTACTCCTGCCCACGGGGCAGCGAGCCAACCGTATCTTTGTCGTCGGCACCCTCACCGAGGTCGATGTGTACGAGGATGATGACTGGATTCGCGGTCGAGTCACCGATCCTACTGGTGCGTTCGAGATCGATGCGGGTCAGTTCCAACCGGCCGCGGTCAAACGGACGCTCCGCGAGTTGGAGGTCCCCGCCTACGTCTCGGTGATCGGCAAGGCCCGGCGCTACGAGACGAGTGGCGGTCAGCAAGGGGTAAAAATCCGGGCCGAAACACTCAACGAGACCACCCAGGCGACGCGCGAGCGGTGGGTCTGGGATACGGCCCGGTTGACAACCGACCGGCTGGCGGGATTCGATCCCTCGTCGGATCAGTACGCTCGGATGGCCGAGTCACACTATGCACCTGATCTGCCGCGGTATCGAAACATGGTTCTCGAGGCGCTTGCGGAAGTACAGACAGTCACACCATCCGCCTGAGCGTGGTGATCCTCAATGGTCGGAGAAGGGATGGTCACAACGGCGAATCGGTTCCTCGAAATCGCGCTGGCGACGAGCCGGACCGTCGCACTGATTGCTATCATCACCGGGGCGATTTTCTACGGCACGGGGACCAACGAGGGACGGCGCCGTCATGGGCGCAGTCTCATCTACGGCGGTGTCGCCGCAGCCGTGACCGTGTACTTCGTCGGCGGTATCTACCAGCTCATCGCCTGGATTGTCGCGGGCTCCGGGCCGATCCCATCAACGGAGGTGGCGATGTTCCCGATAGGGACGCGGGGACTGTCGATCACTAGCCCCGGGGCGGATCAGTCGCTGTACCCGATTGCCGATGTCCTGTCGAAGGTGGCCGCCCTCCTCGGTCAAGCCTGCGTGGCTCTCGGCGCAGCGATACACGGGAGCTCACAACCATACTCGCGATTTCGGGCTCGAGGACGGGTGTTCCTGTCAACGGGTATCGGCCTGATCCTGAGTTCGATGGCCGGACTGCTTCTGGTCGTCGCCTCCTACGTCTTCTCGCCCGTTCTGTGACCACCATATGCTGATCGAGAGCTCCGAACGAGGGGCAACACAAAAGTAGGATTGCTCGTCATGTTTAGACAGGCGGTTCGATCCAGCCGTCAGTGTGACCTATGCGCGAGGTTGAGCCAGCCCTCTCGGGAGGGCCACGACCAGAGCAACGACCAGCTGGTGGGCACTCCCTCCCGCCGCGCTGGACGGACCGGGTTCACCGGGACGCACCGATAGCTAACCGACCGCCGACCCGTCAGAGCCGGGAGCCTGCGCTCGCGGCTGTCCCTGGCGGGCGGCACATTCAGCACCCTCCCCGAAGACGATGAGCGGACGCGTTCCAGTCGCGGACAACCTGCTCACGACTAAGCTGTTCGGATTCAAAGTCCGCCGAGTCTTGCAGGCGTTTGCCGTCCCACTCGGACCGGGCATCATTGCCCTACTCATCGGGATCCCGATCCAGATTCAGGCACCCCTGGTCATCGGCGGGTTTCTGATCGGGTCGTTTGTCTTCTTACGCACGCCCGAGGGGCAGGACCCTCATCGGTGGTTCCTCAGTCTGTTACGGCTCAAACTCACGCGGAGCCAGTACCACTGGGAACCCCACGCTACGGAAGACGGCGATAAAACGTACGAGAGCTACCTCCACACGTCGGACGAGTCCG
>CAZCXJ010000170.1:0-3948 GCA_964502585.1 uncultured Candidatus Halobonum sp. | reverse complement strand
TGCTTGACGGCGTCCTCACCGTCGACCTGGCCACCGCCGAGGCCGAGTGTCGCCGGCTCGCCAGAAAGGAGGGCCTGCTCGTTGGCCAGTCCAGCGGCGCGTCAGCACTCGCTGCCCGCCGCGTCGCCGAGCGGTTCGCGGTCGGGGCCGACCCTGGTTATGCCCCGATCGCGGTCGACGGCTGGGAACCGGCGGCCGCCACGGGAACGACCGCGAGCGACCCGCTCGTGGTCACGGTGTTCTGGGACAGCGGCGAACGGTACCTCTCGACGGGGATGTTCGATACCGAGGCCTGAGCGGGCGGTCACTCCGCGAACTCCGCCTCGGTCACCCTGATGACGACCGTCTCCTCGACGTCCCGCAGGTCGTACGTCGGGATGTCCCCGTCAGTTCGGGCGACGAACATGGGTTCCACGAGCTGGCCGTCCTCGAGTCCGTACACTTTCAGGAGCCGCCCTGACTCGGCGGGATCGATCCGTTCGTTCCTGACGGCCGTCGCCAGCTGACGGGAGAGCCACTCCGTTTCGGAGACGCTCGGGACCCGGACGAGCGCCTCCGCGACGTACCTGACGAGGTACCAGTTGAGATCGTTCAGCAACGAGACGGCCGCCCCGAGACTGACCGTCTCGACCGCGACCGCGTTCGCGAACGGTTCGGTGAGGTCGTAGGTGGCGAGCGCCGCACGGGCAGTCTCGTGGGTCAACAGCCGCCGCCGAAGGTCGACGTCCGTTTCCCCGACGAGACAAACCGTCGCCATGTCCGGGCGTTCGCCCCGTGAGGCAAAGCCGTTGTGGTCGGTAGGGCCGGCCGACCGGACCGTCCTCGTCGCCCCTCGGTGCCAGTGTCAGCCGTGCGAGCGCGCCCGACCTCACGCGTGGTCGTTCGACCCCGGTGGGCGGGCGGCCACGTCCAGCACGGCATCCAGCGCGGGCGCGTACGCGTCGGCGACGGCCGCCGGGTCAGACCGCTCGGCGCTCGTGAGCGGCGGAATGTCGAGCGTTGCCAACGGGTCTATCATCCCGGCAACCCGGCCGGCCCGCTCTTCGAGCCGGCCGTCCTGTCGGCTCCCGCGGGCCGTGTCACACGCGAGCGCCCACCGGTCGCCGTCGTACACTCGGACCCGGGTCGGCGCCACGACGGCGACGGCGTCATAGCCGACACCGCGAAGCGGCCAGGCAATATCGGCGTACGATTCCACGACAACCGTCGGGGCCTCCTGCACCCGCTCGGCGAGTCGGTCCAACGCCGGCAGGTGCTGGTCGGTCATGAGGTCGTTGAACGCGGCGACCGAATCGACCCGCGGGGCCTCCGCCAGCGGGAGTCGTTGGCGGACCTGCTCCGGCAAGTCGGCGGTCCCGTTGACGACGAACCGGTCGGTCGCTCCCCCATTGTCGTGGCTGCTGACCCGATCAACCAGGAACTGTCGTCCTCGTTCGCCCAGGAGGCCCGTCCGTCCCGGCGTCGGCAGCCATAGACGGTGGACTGGATTGAGACGTTCGATGGTTGGCCCTGACCCGTCAACCACCGGGGCGGTGTCCGCGGCCTCAACCAGCCGACGGGCGTCCTTTCCGTACAGCCGTCCGTCGGCCAGCGCGGTCCGACAGTCCTCGTGGTCGAACCACCAATCGTTTCCAGCCCGGGGCTTGACCCCGACCGGCGATCGGTCCCGGCGCTGGAGACGAGCCAGGGCTCCGACGGCGAACGTGGTCTTGCCGGCGTCGACACGGTCGGCCCCCACCACGAGCAGTCGCCGCGAGTGGCTGGCGGTCATCGATGCCGCCCCCTGCCTGCCGGGTCCCCGCTTGGTCCTGAATCCGGACCTGTTCCGGTCTCAGGACGACAGGTCACCATCGGTCTTGAGGCCGTAGTAGCCGGGATCCTCCTCCGTCGGTGGCTCGGCCACGACCAGTTCCGTGGCGTTGACCATCACCCACGGGATGGCCCAATCGAGCAGAACCTCCTCCGTTCCCTCGTCGAGTGCTGCGTCGGGGTCGAGATCCTGGAGGAGCCGCGCGATCTCATACACCGTATACATCTGGTCCGGATCGAGAAGCTCTCCCGGCGTGTAGAAATCACAGGGATACAGGTCACTGAACTCCGCCTTCGGCGTCGGCATGTCGGGCGCTACTCCCGCTGGCCCGTTAACCCCACGGACCGCCAACGGCCGGGCAGGTGTGTTCAGGGAGCCGGCCGCCGAAACGAATATGCCCAACCCCGTCCCCCTAGGTACATGGATGAGGTGAAGTCCGGGCTGGTAGCGGTCGCACAGGAGTTCGGTGGGGATGCCCTCCGGGACGTGTGGGTGTTCGACCAGGACGAGTTGGAACCCCTGTACCTCCGGGAGGACGTCGCCAAGCGAATCGAGGACATCGATGTCGAGGTATACCTCGACAACGAACGCATGGGGTACGTGACTCGAGATACGTACGAGGCGCTCACCTATGCCGAGTACGAGTACACCGTGCGGGGGCTGTCCGAGTTCGTCCAGTTCCGCACTTTCGTCCCGGGGGCGGGGCAAAGCGTCGGCGTGTACGTCAGTTTCGACGTCGGTGGGGCGTACGATTTCGGCGAACTGAACGAGCGGATTCACCGGACCGTCGAGGACTCGGACGAACCGCTCGTTGTCGACCCTGCGGACCCGGACTGAGCCGGAGTCTCACGGCTGGCCGGGATGAGAGCGGGCGGGAAAACGGGCGGGTCCTCACGCCGAGGACCGGGTCAGGATGACGGGGCTACTCGAACAAGTCGACGACGGTCTGGTACTGGTCGGCGACGTAGTCCCAGTTGACGACCTCGAAGAAGGCGTCGATGAAGCTCCCACGGTCGGGACCGTAATCGTAGTAGTAGGAGTGTTCCCAGACGTCAAGCGCTAGGATCGGGTGGGACCCCCATAGAGCGCCGTCGTCGTGCTTGTCGACCGGCACGTTCCGGAGCTGCTTCGCAACGGGGTCGTACACTAACAGTGCCCATCCGCTGGCGGCGCCCGCAGCCACTTCGAACTCGCCTTTCCAGCCCTCATACGAGCCGAAGTCTTCCTCGATCCGGTCACGAAGCGCGCCGTCCGGCTCGCCACCACCGTCCGGATGCATGTTCTCCCAGAACATGGTGTGGAGGTAGTGGCCACACCCGTTGTGGGTCACGTTCCCCAGTGCCCCAGCGGTCCCGTCGAAGTCGCCGCTCGCGCGGTTCTCCGCGAGGGTTTCCTCGGCGCCCGCGAGGCCGTTCACGTAGCCCTGATGGTGGGTGTCGTGGTGCCAGGTCAACACCTGTTCGGAGATGTGGGGTTCGAGGGCATCGTAGTCGTACGGTAGCGGGTCGAGTTCGGGATGGGAATGTTCGGCCATATGAAGTTCCTCCGTACTGATGCACGACCGCCCTGATGTTAAAGTTTAAGGAAGAGGACTGATAGCAGTTCACATCCGACCCGTCGGGATCGAACGACGGAAGCCACGTCACCCGCCCGGCGAGCCGCATACTCCAGCTGATAGGAACGCGGGACCGGACGCCCCTATCACCTCGCGGTCGCCGGTCCGTATCACGCGGTTCCTGGCGGAGCGCGGTCTCGCGGAACCGGCGTTCGCCCGGGGCTCCCGGGAGCTCGGGGCACGGGCCAACTCCCGGAACGACGGACGGTCCTGCGCCGGGTCCTGGTCGTCCCGCCCCTCGGCGGTGAGGTCGATTCGGAAAGGCGCGGGCGACATCCTGGTGACCGTTTCGGTGGGACCACGGGCCGAATCCGGCCGGCCCGGATCGCGGCGTACAGCGGGTCGACGGTACTCCTGGTGACATCCTCCCACCCCTGAGGGGGTGGGCTTCCGCTTGTGCCGTGTCGTCCTGTCAGGGAAAGTGCTCGCCTGCGGGAGCCGTGGCGACACGGGTTTGCCCGCCCGCCAGGAGTCGGGGAGACGTGAAACGACCGCTCGGCTACGCGTCTCTCGTCATCGCCGT
>CAZCXJ010000169.1:0-3996 GCA_964502585.1 uncultured Candidatus Halobonum sp. | reverse complement strand
AACTGACGATGCGGCGGGCCTACTTCGGCTCGCTGTTCCAGATCGCCTCGGAGTCGACGTTCAACGTCATCCCCGAGAACCTTGTCGGGGACATCGAGCGCGAGGACATCGAGACCGAGGGGCAGTACTCCTACCAGGAGGCCTTCGGGACGGAGAACGGCGGCCCGAAGGTCGCCGGCACGGGGCCGTTCCAGGTGGACTCCTGGAGCAAGGGTGACAGCCTCAACCTCGTCCGCTACGACGACTACTGGGGCGAGGTGGCGAACATCGACGGCATCAGCACGACCATCCTCTCCGGCCAGGAGGCCGCCTACCAGCGCGCGCTGAACGGCAACCTCGACATCTTCGGCGTCCCGTCGAACAAGTTCTCGACCGACCGCCAGCGCAACCTCGAGAGCATCGGTGCCGGTCGCCGCGTCGGCGAGTTCGAGCTCGAGAACGGCGACGTCGTCAACCACATGCAGGGCAACCAGCTCGGGAGCGACTCCATCATCTTCAACACCACCCGGGTGCCGCGTCCGGTCCGGCGTGCCATCGCGCTGATGATCAACCTCGACGACATCGCGGAGAACCTGTACGCCAACCAGCAGCCGGCGTACAACTACACGCCGCCGCAGATGTTCCCGAACCTGGACAACAAGTACGACAGCCCCGCCGAGGCCTACGAGGCCCACGTCAACGGCAACGACATTCAGCTGTCGGCGGAGGCCTCCGAGCTCGTCCAGGACGGCTACCCGTGGGGCGTCGGGGAGGCTCGTATCAGCGAGGCCCAGGAGATCATCGAGGACGCCGGCCTCAGCGGCGAGTCCTACACGATGACGCTGTCGCCGGAGGCGAACTGGCAGCGCGTCGGCCAGCGCATCCAGCAGAAGGCAAACGCCGTCGGCCTCGACATCGAGCTCGAGACCACCGACTACGGCACCATCATCAGCCAGGGGATCTTCGAGGGGACCCTGGACTTCTACTCGCTGGGGGACACCGCCGAGGTGCCGGCCCCGGACAACATGCTCCGGTTCTACCCGCCACAGACCGCCATCAACCAGGCGACCCGGTGGGGCGAGCGTGCCGACGGCGGCGACGACAACCCCGCCGACCCCGGCTCCTGGGAGACCCAGGTCATGCAGGAGGCCGCCGAGGCCTGGCAGAACGACTACATCGAGGCCCAGGCCCCCGGCGAGGAGTTCAAGCAGCGCCGGAACCGCGCCTACCTCGCCATCGAGGAGGCGACCTGGCACTCCGTCCAGATCATCGGGACCGCCCACCGCGTCACCCGTGAGTTCTGGACCGACGACCTCGTCAACTACGAGCCGCCGGGCGTGATGGGCGACAAGACCTACAACAAGGTCGGCATCGACCGCGGTAACTGAGGGGGGAAGACGATCCCGTCCCGGTCTCCCGCACGAGTCGTGTCAGGGCGAACGGCCGGGCCCGGGTGCCCGACCCGGACCACGCGCCCCATCACGGGCGCCGACCAGCGGCTGCGCGGGGAGACGTACTCGGGACGATGAGGGGCCAGATACCGAACGCTTACCACAGTGCATCCAAATCACCACTCGTGAACAGATGGGACGGTTGAGATACCTGGCGAAACGACTCGTCCTCGCGGTCCCGGTGGTGTGGCTCGGGACCAGCTTCACCTGGTACGCCATCTTCATGGGGCCGATCGACCCGGCCGCGAACCTCGTCGGGGAGACGGACCCACAGGCTTCGGAGAAGTACCAGGCAATCCGTGAACAGCTCGGACTGACAAAACCGCCACTCGAGCAGTACGTCCAGTTCATGACGGACATGGCGGTGTTCGACCTGGGGCAGACCTGGGTCATCTACTCCGGAAGTCCGGTGAACGAGCTCATTCTAGACTTCCTGCCGCGAACGCTGTGGCTCGGGCTCTGGTCCGTCGTCATCGCCGTCTTCCTCGGGGTGCCACTTGGCTTCTACGCGGGCCTTCGTTCGAACACGATCGCGGACTACATCACCTCGCTCTCCGGTATCTCCTGGCGGGCGATGCCGAACTTCTGGCTCGCCGCGGTCATCCTCTCCTTGCTCATCGGCTCCGAGTCGCTCTTTGGCTTCCAGTGGGAGACCGTCGGCGTCCCCATCGACGCCGTCACCGGCAACCCCGGGCTGGGCTACATGGCCGGTGATCCGCTTGCCTTCTTCACCGAACCGGAGAACACTCTGGCCGCGTTCAAGAAGATAGCGCCGGCGGCGATCGTCCTCGGGTCGGCGTCGATGGGCAACGAGATACGCATCGGCCGCACCGCCGTCATGGAGGTGAAAAACGAGCAGTTCGTCGACTTCGCCCGCGCGAAGGGGGTCGCCGGGCGGTGGCTGGTCTGGAAGCACATCTTCCGCAACGCGCTGATTCCGCTGGTGCCTATCATCACGACGGAGGCGTTCCTGCTCATCGGGGGCAGCGTCCTCGTCGAGCAGGTGTTCGGCATCAGCGGGATGGGCTCGCTGTTCTTCCAGGCCGCGATCAACGGTGACATCCCGGTCATGGGGACGCTGATGTACGTGTTCATCCTGATGCTCGTGGCGGTCAACCTGCTGCAGGACGTACTGTACACGGTCATCGACCCGCGGGTCGGACTGGAGGGTGAGGGATGACCACGAGCACCGCCGAGGAACTGGGCTTCGGGGAGACCGCCTCGCTGACCGAGCGCCTGCGGGCCAACCCGCGCCCGGCGGTCCTCTGGACGGTCGGCGCGCTCGCGCTGGTCGCCCTCCAGGTCGGCGCGCTGATCGAGTTCCTCGGCTCGTTCGGCCTCGACACCGTCCAGGCGCTGAACGGAATCCGGTTCCTGCCCTTCCAGATCGGCCAGTCTGGCCTCCGTGCCCTAGAGCAGTTCGGCCAGGAGGTGCCCCGGCTGCTCTCCCGGCAGACGATCCCCGCACACGGCTTCTACGACGTGGACGCCGAACAGTGGGTGATCGGGCCGACGTACTTCAACGGCGAGCGCTGGGTCGGCACCTTCCTCGGCCTGGAGCCGAAGTACGCCTGGCTCATCCGGATGGCCCTGATCTACCTCTACACCGCCGTCGGGCTTGCCTGGGTCTGGACCGGCTACAAGTGGTGGCGTCGCCACTACCGCGCCGCCGACTGGACCCCGCGAGACGACGTGGTCGACCGCTTCCGCTCGCACGGCTGGGGGAAGTTCGGCATGGTCATCGTCCTGCTTTTCATGACGACCGTGCTGTTCGGCCCGGCGATGGCGACCTCCAGCAACCAGATCAACAACGTCAATCCCTACAGCTACCAGATCAAGTACTACGACGCCGAGGCCGAGGAGGTCTCGACCACCACCGTCGGCACCGCGAACTCGAACACCATCTCCGACAACAACAACGTCGTCCCGCCGTGGTCCTACGACCAGTACGGCCGCTTCCACCCGTTCGGGACGATGCCGAGCGGGCAGGATCTGTTCACCTTCATCATGTACGGGGCCCGGCTGTCGATCATCATCGGGCTGGTGACGATCACGCTGTCGACGCTTTTGGCGACCACCGCCGCGATGGTGTCGGCGTACTTCAAGGGGTACGTCGACCTGGGGATGGTGCTGCTCTCCGACGCCATCTTCGCGCTGCCCGGCCTGCTGCTTCTGATCATGCTGTCGGTCGTGCTTGGCAACACCTGGATCGCCGAGATTTACAGCGGGGGGCTGTTGCTGGCGCTCATCTTCGCCGGCACCGGCTGGCCCGGGCTGTGGCGGTCGATCCGCGGGCCCGCGCTGCAGACCGCGGAGCGGGAGTGGGTCGACGCCGCGAAGTCCTTCGGCCAGCGCCCGAGTGTCATCATGCGCAAGCACATCCTCCCGTACATCACCGGCTACCTGCTCGTGTACGGCTCGATGAGCCTGGGTGGCATCATCATCGGCATCGCCGGCCTCTCGTACCTGGGGCTGGGGATCAACCCGCCGACGCCGGAGTGGGGTCGCGCAGTCAGCGTCGGCCAGCCGTACATCCAGGGACAGTCCTGGCACATCTCCATCATCC
>CAZCXJ010000168.1:1719-4060 GCA_964502585.1 uncultured Candidatus Halobonum sp. | reverse complement strand
CGGCGGTAGACGACGGGACAGTAGCGACGGCAGAGTCCGCACTGAGTCCGCAGTGGAACTCCGTCGCGCTGTTTTTTAACCTGCCGTCATCGAATCAGCCGGGCGGGTACGCACAGACCAGCGTCGCCGACGCAAAGGAGTGGCTCGACGAGGGGGCCGAGCCGGCATCGCCCAGCATCTCGGAGTTCATGAGTCAGTACTTCGATACCCTCTCGTACGGGAACCTCTCCTTCGGTGTCGATACGCCACGCGATGGGAACGGCGAGCCGCTCGTGCCGATGCTGTCCGGAGGTGGGGGCTGGAAACGACTGATCAACCGGTGTCTGGACGCCAACCCCGAAGCGATCTGGGAGGCTGCGGGGGGTCTGACGAGAAACGGCAAACGATGGATACCGTCGGTCGTTCTGGTCGAGAACTACAACACTGATGCAAGTGCCGACTTCGGGGGATACGACCGGACCATCGACGGGGAGACCTACCGTATCGGCGACCGGACACACGTTCAGTACGAACTCGAATCACACGCCACCGAAACGGTCGGATACGCAGCGGTCGGAAACGCGAGCGGGGCCGACATCGCCGGGCAGACATCCGGTGTGACGGATAGTTGGTCGACAATCAATTTCGGGTCGACGTTCGGGAGCGACCCCGTCGTTGTCCCGACAATACAGACCTACAACGGCTACAATACCGCCGGTATCCGTCTAAAAGACCGGTCACGGTCCAGCGTCGATATCAAACTCGAGGAGGAACAGTCGCTCAACGCGGAGACCAGCCACGTCGAGGAGACCGTGGGGTATCTCGCCGTCGACCCCGGCCCAATCAGCGACGACTCGGGAAGACGAATCGGCGAGGCCGGGACGATCACGACCGACCAGGCCGACGGTACCGAGTGGCACACGGTCGAGACGGACGGCAGTTACAGCGAGCCTGTCGTCCTCATGCAACTGCTGACCCACAACGGCGGCCATCCGTCCCACACACGCCTCCGAAACGTCGAGGGCGACTCGTTTACCTTCCAAATCGAGGAGTGGGATTATCTGAACCAGACACACAAGGAAGAGACGATCGGGTATATCGTCCTGGCACGCGGCAGCCACCAACTCTCGGACGGGACGACGCTCGATGTCGGGACGGTCGACACGGACCACACCTGGACGTCGGTGTCAGTCGCCTCGTCCAGCCAGGCCCCCGTTGCGGTGAGCCACGCCCAGACACGCAACGGACGCCAGTCGGTCGTGACCCGACAGCGGAACGTGACCACGAGCGGGTTCGACGTGCGCCTCCAGGAGGAAGAACGCAATCAGCGACTCTTCTGGGCCCATCCGCTGGCACACGAATACGCGCACAATTTCTTGGAGTTCGGTGATCTCTATGGTCCCCAAGGAGCGACGTTGTACTGGGATCTCCTCGGGGACGGGGCCAAAACCGGAGTGATGTCGGAGGTCTCGAGCGTTCACAAGGAACGCGTCGGGTGGATGTCCTTCAACGAGACCGTCGAAGGGTCGACCCAGAGCGGCTACACGAACCAGTTCTCCCTGGCTCCGTACACGACCTCGGGGGACGCCATCAAGGTGGTTCCCGACCCCGAACACAACCCTCACGAGTACTTCGTCATCGAGTATCGCACTTCGACCGGCGACGAACCCTGTCGGCCCAGCGGCGCCCTCGAGGAGAAGGGCCTGTTCATCGCCCATATCAACGAACGGCTCTTGACCCTCGAGAGCGGCGAAGACCACCCTGGGGACCTCTCGTATTTCAATTCAGTCGCGCCGTACTTCGACCCCGAGGTGGCCGACTACAGTGACAACGGTCGTGCGATGCGAGGCATCGGTCGTGACGGCGTGCTCTTCACCGGGGACTCCGGTCGTGACCGGTTCGGACCGGAGACGAAACCCAGCAGCGACTTCTACGGCGGTCGCTCGTCGACGCTGTCGGTGTGGGATCTCAGCGTGACCGACGACGAGGCGTCGTTCTGGCTCTCGCTGGACCCGATCACCCATCGCCGGCTCTGGACTGTGGGGGATGCCGACCGCGGGGTCGCCGGCCAGTTCCGATCGTCCGATCCGGATGCCCCCGACGAGATCTTCTTCCGGAACGATAACGAGGCCGCTCTGCTGACCCACAGCGAAACCACGTGGCTCGTCAGATCGCATCAGGCGGGCAGAATCGACGGCTGGAATCTCGGGAGCGGCGATCGGGAACGGGCTGGCGACCTAGACGGGGACGGCCGCGACGAGGTCTACATCCGGAGCGACAACTGGGCCGGGGTGTTCCAGTGGGGAGGCGATCGCTTCGAAGTCAAGGGGATGACCTCGGGCCGAGTGGGCGGGTGGAACCT
>CAZCXJ010000168.1:0-1709 GCA_964502585.1 uncultured Candidatus Halobonum sp. | reverse complement strand
TGGGGCCAACGATCGAGAGCTCGTCGCTGACCTGGACGGGGACGGCCGCGAGGAGATCTACGTCCGGAGCAACAACTGGGCCGGGGTGATCGAGTGGTCCGACGGCCTCTCACTGCGGACCATCACCGACGGCTCGGTGGGGAACTGGCAGCTCGGGGCCGAGGATACGGAGCGCGTCGGTCAGTTCACCGGCGCCGACGGCGAGGAGATCGTCGTCCTCGGTGCTGACGGACTGGGCCTTCTCAGGCTCGAGCAGCCTGACGGGTCGCTGACCTCGGTATCGGTCCAGCGTGGTAGCATCGGGTCCTGGTCGCTGGAGCCAACCGACCGTCTCCATGTCGGCGACTTCGACGGTGACGGGCGGGACGAACTCTACCTGCGGAAGGACAACCGAGCAGGCGTTCTCAAGTGGAGCGGGAGCGGCTTTGAAGTCGCCTGGCAGCGCCGGAACGGCATCAGGGGCAATTATAACGCCAACAGGACGCTGTCGCTGACCGCCGACGATACCGCCTATACGGGCCAGTTCCTGCCGGCGACAGAGGGCGGGAGCCATCGGGATGGCGTGTTCCATCTCGTCGACGATCGTATCTCGTTGCTCGTCTGGGACGATGCCACCAGTTCGCTTCGCGTCGAGAGCTTCGAGAACGGCAGTTGGTTCGAGTGGGAGGGCCAGACGGAGCTGATCCTGGGCGATTTCCACCCCGTCGGTCAGGAAACCGCGAAGGGCAAACAGTTCATCCCGGACGAGGGAACGGATGCCTTCCTCCACAACCGATGGGGAACCGGGACGATCGGTGTCGATATTTACAAGAAGGACAACGGGCCAGCGGATACCCGTGCCCCCTCGGTCTTCTGGCGGCAACAGGGGTATCTCATGAGCCAGTACGAGCCCTCGCTTGCCGCCACGGTGCGGAACGCCGAGCCCGTCGACCCGGAGACGTCCGTCGAGTTCGTCGGCGCGCCTCGGGGGGTGGAGAATCTGGACGCGTGGTCGATCGACTGGGAGTACCAAGACCCGGACGACAACTGGCACGCCATCGGAACCAGCGACCCGGGGGAGGTCCTCTCCTACGATGGGCTGCCAGACGAGCAGACCGGGACCGGCACCGAGGGCTGGGAGGTCGTCCGGGTTCGAGCGCGTGCCACCCACGACGGGACGACCCTGTCCGAGGAGCTGACCGTCGAGTTCGCGACCGAGGGGCCACGGACCTACGTTCGCAACAGCGTCGCTACGAACAGCGGGTATCTCTCCGAGGACGGAACGGTAACGAGTGCAGCCGACGTGCCATCCCTCCGGGTCGGCGACGACGCCGCCAACAACTCGATGCAGGCGATGCTCACCTTCGAACTGGATCTCCCTGACGGGGTTACGGCGTCGGACATCCAGGAGGCGACCCTGAGCCTCGTCCTCCAGCCGCCCGAGGGCTCGCCGTACGACGACCTCTCCGATTTGGTCGTCGTGCATGCTGACTACGGCGACTCGATTGATCCGTCGGACCTCCGGTCGGACTCACTGACGTTCCGCCCGGGGCGCTCGGTGGTGTCGTTCGACGAGGGATGGGGGGACCGCCAGGTGGACGTCACGAGAGCGGTCCGCAATGCTTGGGAGAACCGCGAGTCCCGGGGCGACCGGGTCCAGTTCGTTATCTACCATCGGCGCGGAACGGACAGTGACACGACGCCGGACTACACGAAGCTCGCGGCCGAGG
>CAZCXJ010000167.1:0-4063 GCA_964502585.1 uncultured Candidatus Halobonum sp. | reverse complement strand
TCTCACAGGCAAGGATAGCCTCAACAGCCTCGCAGACACCCACGCCATCGGGATGTAGCGCGAACCAGGGTTCGAGATCAACACCCAACACGGTGGGCGCAAACTGCTGCCACCCGTGGTAGGAGGTATAGCGTGGCGCTGCGTTGCCCACTCGAACGTGCCGTCGCAGACATGGCGAGTATCGACACGCCTCGAACTCAGGAATCGATCGGCACATCACCCGTATCGACGGGGACGCGCGTCAGTCCCAGGGTCTGGAAGTCGGCCTCAAATGCGAAGATATGCTCGATATCGAACTGCTCACAGAGGATGCCGTTGAGGTGGTCGACGAACGAGATGCGCTGATCGTCGTACTGGGCGAACTGGTCGGCAGTCCGGTCGAAAATCGGCGCCGTGACGTCAAGGATATTGAACGTTCCCGACGCTCGAATCGTCGCAAGCGCGTCGACCGCCTCGCGGTGGCCGACCCCGTACAGGAGTACGGTGGCCGTTTCCGACAGCACATATCGACTAGTGAAGATCGGTCCGTATGCGAGGTCCCCGTCCCGGATACCGTCCAGCACTGCATTCGCAGCCTCGTGGTGGGCATCGTCCGTGTCGAACACCGCCACGAACGCGTTCGTATCGACGAAGAGTGGCCGCGGATGCGTCACCCGTCCTCCCCGTACAGAAGCTCATCGACCCGCTCAGAGAGGGTTCCGTCACCGGAGGCGAACGCCGGTCGATCGGTGAAGATCGGATCGGCGGGGTTGACCGGATCGGGATCGGCGGCATCGAGTCGCCAATAGATGACGCGCCCGGCGGTTTTCCGGCGGCCGATCCGCCCCTGCTCGTGCAGCGTCTGCAACTTCCGGCGGGCTGTATCACGCGAACAGCCAGTCACGGACGCGACGTCACTCGAGGTGACCACGGGGCCCGCGACGGCCTCGAACACCTCTAAAACCTCCGAGAGTGACACCGTCTCGGTGTACTGTCCCCGGTCGTCACGGTTCCGGCTCACGACTGCCGGTAGTGATGGCGGACACAAATCCCTTGCGCCGTTCCCATCATGGGAACCGCGTATGGGATACAAAAGCGTTTCATCTGGGGTTGACTGCCACCACGGCGAAGTCGCCGAATTCTGTTCGGGGTGATCGATCGGTCTGGAAAGTCTGACGTGCTGGACCGTGACGCCCTACCCGCTGTGAACGGCAGAGCTCCCCCGAACATGGGGGATACCATCCTGGTGCTGGCAGAGGGTTTCAAGACGTGTCCGCGTGAGGAGTCGGCCCCGGCTGTATCCGCGTCCGCCCCGTCGGTACCGGCGGCTCCCGTCCCCTCGTCGGCGTCCGCGTCCGGCCCGCTCCCGGCCTCGGGGAACAGCGCCGCGATGAACGCGTACCCCGGGAGGAACAGCACGAACGGCAGCCCGAAGACGATCCGCAGCGGCGTCTGCCTGACGACCGGCAGCAGCACGGCCAGGTTCGTCACCAGGACGAGCACGAAAACCGCCGCGAGGTCGGCGGGCAGCTCGCGGAGCTGGCGGGGCAGCAGCAACCGGAGGGACGCGCCGTCCATTGCCGTGGCGCAGATGATGCTCGCTGAAAAATGGGTCGATGCCCCGTTCAGATCACGCTCAGCGCGGGACGCGGTCGTGAACGTCTCGGAGGAGGGTCCGCTGTGTATATCGATTGCGACCAGCAAGAACGTTCATACCGGGTGAAGGGAGAGATTAGCCGCCACACCAAGGGCCCGTCGTGGACCGGGGGCACGCCGTTCCTCGGCGGTGTGAACGCGAGTCGCTGGGACCGCGGCGACGTGCGACGCGACGCGTAGCTTTATCGGGCCGTGGTAGCTATCCACACGTCCATGCCGACGGACCACCACTCCCGGCGGGAGTTGTTGCGCCGGCTCGGGATGCTCGGGGCGGTCGGGATCGGGGCGACAGCTCCGTTCAGCGGCGCGGTCGGCGCCGCAGACGCCGCGTCCGACGCGTTCGAGGAGCGAGCCGAGACGACGATCCCCTCCTTCGATGGGGCGGAACTCGCGATCAAGGAGTACGTACCCACGGGGTCGGGCCCGTTCCCGGCGGTGCTGATCACCCACGGCTGGGCGAACGACCTGGAGGAGGACGGCGTGACGGCCCTGGCCGAACTGTACGCCAGCGACGGCTACCTCGTGCTGACGTACGACTCCCGGGGCTTCGGGGCCTCGGAGGGGGTGGTCGGCGTCAACGGGCCGAACGAGATCGGGGACGTCCAGGCGCTGCTCGACTACCTGGCCGACCACGAGGCGGTACAAAGCGACGGTGACGACCCGGTCGTCGGCATGGATGGCTTCTCGTACGCGGGCGAGATCCAACTCCGGGCGGCCGCCGCCGACGACCGGATCGACGCGATCATCCCGCGGTGGGCGTGGCACGACCTGCGGTTCTCGAACGACCCGAACGGCGTGGTCAAATGGCCCTGGGTCTATCTGTTGAACGTCTCCGGGCTCCTGGGGTCGCTGGGCCTCATCCCGAATCCCGGCCGAGGATTGGACTATGAGGGCGACGGCGTCCCGGACCTGCAGCAGGCCTTCTTGGAGCTGGGCAAGACGGCCCTGGGCGAGGGGGCCGCCTCCGAGGCGCTGCGCGAGTTCTGGGCCTCGCGGTCGCCGGGGCCGGCGGGCGACCTCGACGCCATCGACGCGCCGACGCTCCTCATCCACGGGTGGCACGACCGCCTGTTCACGCCCAACGAGGCGTTCGCGAACTATCGCGGCATCAAGGCCGGTGGCACCGAAACGAAGCTGGTGATGTACGACGGCGGGCACGACCTCGTCGGCGCACCTGGTGATAGCGAACCGGCTCAACTCCGGTTCCTGGCCGGGGCCGCGCTGCGCTTCTTCCGCCGCCATCTCAAGGACGAGCCGGTCCCCGACGAGAAGCGACTCAGCCCGGTGACGCTCTACCGCGCGGGGACCGGGACGTTCGACTCGTTCAAGACGTTGCCGACCGGCGAGCGGACGCTCTCGCTGCGCGACAGCGCCGGGCCGGGGACCACCCGGCTCACGACCGCGCCCGGCGGCACGGCGGTCACGACCTTCGCGTTCGACGTCACGGAATCGCTGGACCTGGCCGGCGCGGGAGAACTGCGCTTCCGGGTGACGCCACGCGGCGACCGCCCGATCCTGTCGGCGGCACTCGCGAAGGAGGGGAGCGGGAGTCCCACGCCGCTCAAGGACCAGGTCGCCGTCACGCCGGTCGAGGCACAGGGGACCACCACCGTGTCGCTGGACTTGATCGGCGTCGAAGCCACGTTCGAACCGGGCGACACGCTCCAGGTGCTGGTCGGGGTCCGTGACGACCAGCTAGCGCCGTTCCTGAAGGCTGCGAACATCCGCGAGGCCTTCCCCGACAGCCTCCTGAAGCAGGTCGAGGCGTACCTCCCCGAGACCATCCCCGATACGGACGGCCTGTACTTCGACTCCCCGACGACCCCAGCGACCGGCGTCGTCATCCACCACACCCGCCCGGCCGAATCGACGGTCACCCTCCGCACGCTCACCGACACCGCCGAGACCGCCGACGACGCAGGAGCCGCCGACCACGGCAGGGAGACGACCCGGGACGGCCGGCACCTAGTATCGCCGGGCGCCGCCCTGCCCGGCACGAGGTAGCGCGGCGACGAGCCCTGGCGGCGGGCAACGGCGGCGGGAATCAAAAGGATGTCAAGGAGCGTCGTCGCACCATGCTCGCACGTCACGGTCGACCGCAGCGCCGTCACGCCCTCGCCGGGGAGGGGCCGGTCAGTAGGTCTCGATGTCGACGCCGAGCCGTTCGAAGTCGTCGACGTTCCGCGTGAGGACGGGCTCCTCAAGGACGTCAGCGGTCGCCCCGACAATCACGTCGCCGTCGCCGACCGGCGACCCCTCGTTCTGCAGTTCGCCCGCGAGCCGGCCAGCCTTCCGCATCACTGCGGTGTCGGCGGGGTGGATTGGCTTGGAGGCGAGGACGGTCTCGACCGTCTCGCGTTCGGCCTCGGAATCGGTCGCTCGAGCGATACCATAATACAGCTCGAAGAGAGTCATCGCCGAGAGTCGC
>CAZCXJ010000166.1:0-4073 GCA_964502585.1 uncultured Candidatus Halobonum sp. | reverse complement strand
TAGAGCAGCCGACTGTAGATCGGCTTGTCCCCCGTTCAAATCGGGGAGGGCGGACGTGTTTTGCGGCTGCCACTCTGACGGATCGGGCTTGTCCGCTGCCGCTGACGAGCGGTGCGAGTTGCACCCTGCATGTTGTCAGCCGGCGTGTGCTGGACGTTTTGGGTTTCCCCGCTCTACCCTCCAACATGTCCCGTCGTGCCCGTCTGGAGCAGGTAGGGAGGCAGGTCTTCACCGAGTTCTCAGAAAAGAATGTGACGTTCATGGCAGCGGGCATCGCCTACAACGCGTTCATCTCGCTCGCTCCGGTCCTGCTCGTGGTACTGGTCGTTGTCTCGGCGGTCGGTGGCGGTCTCGAGGAGAACGTCGTCGCGCTCGCAGGCCAGTCGCTGCCCGGTCCCATCGCTGACATCGTCGACCAGGTATTCCAAGGGGACGCCACGTCGCCGGGCGCGTCGCTCGTTGGCATCATCGTGCTGGTCTGGGGGACGCTGAAAGTCTTCCGCGGGATTGACACCGCCTTTTCGGAGATTTACGAAACTGTCGAGAGCAACTCCTTTGTCGACAAACTGGTCGACGGCCTGGTCGTCCTGGTCGCAGTGGTCGTCGCCATCCTAGCGACGGTCGGTGTCACGGCCGTCTTCGCCGCGCTGTCGGACGTACTCCCGTTCATCGGCCTCCTCACGCCGCTCGTTCTGGTCGTCGGGCTGGTCGTTGCGTTCCTCCCGATGTACTACCGCTTCCCCGACACGGACGTCGAGTGGGACCACGTCCTCCCGGGCGCCGCCTTCGCGGCTGTCGGGTGGGCGGCGTTTCAGGCGGTGTTCCAAGTGTACCTCACGTTCACCGGCGGGGGGACTGGGAGCTTCTTCGGCGGCGTTATCGTCGTCATCACATGGCTGTACTTCTCGGGGCTCGTCCTCCTGCTCGGGGCCGTGATCAACGCCGTGCTGGGAGGGCACTCCTCGGGCAAGGCCGGCGGTGTCGGCCGAGGCGCCAGCGACCACGTGACCCTGCGCGAGGAGTCGATGGACAGTGAAGAGTTCGCCGCCTACCTGGGGTGCTCCGGGAGCGCCTCACGGGCCATTACGACGGGATGCGTCCGACGCCGGGCTATGATGCCGGGCGGTTCCCCCGCCCGGACGGGCCAGTCGAGGTCGTCGAGCAGACCTCTCCGGGGGGTGAGGGATGCAACCGGGAGGTCGCGTTCCGGTGGCGGGCCGTCGACCATGGGAACGGCGCTCCCAGCGCCACGGCCGACTGAGGTGGCCAGTTGTCGTGCCCGGACTCCGGACGATGGTGGTCGATCCAGTTGTCGACGTCAATCCCGTCTTCCGTTCGTCCGCCCAACGTTGTATCATCACGCGAATCATCGTCCTTCGGAAGGGGGCGAGCAGCCCCTCTCGCGTGGACTTTCGGTGACGGCGTCGGTGGTCTGCAGAGACTGGACAGCGCGAGCGTCTCTCATCGGTCACACCCGCTCGACGCCGCTGAATTCGAACCTTACACTCCCCATTTCGCCCTCCGTGATTCGGACCGACCAGCGATGTGCCTCGGCGATCTCTTCGACGATGCTCAACCCGAAGCCGGTACCGGCCTCGGAAGTCGAGTACCCGCTTTCGAAGACCTGTTCCTGGTCGGGTGCCGGAATGCCGGGACCGTCGTCGGCAACATAGAACCCGTCGGCCAGGTTTCCGATTGTCACGGTTACGTCCGGGCCGGCGTGTTCGACGGCGTTCCGGAGAAGGTTCTCCAGCAATTGTCGAAGCCTGGTTTCGTCCGCCAGGATGACGCGGTCGGTCTCGACTCGAATGTCCGCGTTCCCGGTCTCGACGTTCGTCCAACAAGCTTCCACGAGTGCCTTGAGGTCGACCGGTTCGGTCTCGTCGATGTCCTTGCCAGCCCGTGCGAGCGCCAACAGATCGTCAATAAGTGTCTCCATTCGCGCCACGGCCCGATAACACCGGTCGAAGTGTTCGGTGTCGGCCGTCTCCTCAGCCAGTTCGAGCGAGCCGCCGAGGACGTTCAACGGGTTCCGGAGGTCGTGGGAGACGACGGAGGCGAACTCTTCGAGACGCTCGTTTTGTCGCTGGAGGCGTTCCTTCGTCTGTTCCCGCTCGAGTTCGTACCCGATCCACTTGCTCATCAGGTCGACAAGGGTAACATGCCAGTCGAAGAATTGGGTGTCCCGCGGCTCCTCGTCGTAGAAGCAGAACGTGCCAAAGATTTCGCCGTCGACGAAGACCGGTGCTCCCAAGTAACAAGCGATTCCCCACTCGGTGAACCCTGGCCGCTCGGCGAGGGCCGGAGCGTCCGTCGCGATGTCCTCCAGCACCAACGTTTGCTCGGTCGCCGCCGTCCGCTCGCAGTTGGTCGCGGATAGCGGTACCGTGCTGCCCTCCTCGAGCTGCCCGTCCGGGGATTGGACCACCTCAAATACGTACTGATCGCCCCGGACTCGAGAGAGCGTGCCGTAATCCGTATCGAGTTGGTCACACCCGATCGCGAGTAGTGCCCTCACCTGATCGGTGAACGACCGGCTCGTGTCGGCGATGACTTCGTGCATCTCCCGGAGGACCTCTTCCCGCTCACGGAGGGTGTCCCGTCGCCGGCGGTTAGCGGTCACGTCTCGGAAGTACACCGAGAGTCCGGTCGGCGACGGGAACGCACGGACCTCGAACTGGGAGTCCAGGGGTTCGAAAGTCGCCTCAAACTCGACGGGGTCCTGGGACTCCATCGCCGCGTGATATTTGTCGAAAAAGACCGTATCGACCGCGGCCGGGACCTCCTCCCAGAGGTGAAGCCCCCGCAGTTCTGAAGGCTTGAGGTCGCGACCGATCGCCCGGGAGAGGACATCGGCACCGCGGGCGTTGGCGTACGTCAGCCGCCACTCGTCGTCGGTTGCGAAGAAGGCGTCTCCCATCCGGTCGAGGATCGTCCGAGAATCTGGCTCCGGTGGGCGATCCTCCACCCGACGACCTACAGCGACGAACTCGGCCGGCTTCCGACCATCCCCGCCGCCACCGCTCAGCCGAACCGGCCTGAACGCGTACCATCGGGCCTGCTCGCCGTCGGGATTGATGACGGTAGTGACGCGGTCGAGATCCGCCTCGTCAGTGGCGATCGCGAGCAGTTGCTGTCCAGGTTCGCTGCCCAGCAGGTCTCTGAGCGACATTCCCTCCAGGCGGGCCTCTTCGACGCGGACCACCTCGAGTACTGTCTGGTTCCACCGCTGGATCTGGCCCTCGGCATCGAACGAGAGATATAACGCCTCGGTGTCGTCGACCACGGGGTCAGCCGGGATGTCTTCTGACTCCGTCATCAGCCCCCCCTCGAGCCGGAGTCATACGCGCGGAACGGCTCGCCCGAGCACTCCGCTGTCATTCGGTTGGATGTAGGCGAGTAGGTGCTAAAGTCGTTCTGGCTTGCGTGACAGGGGACTGAACGGGTGGCTGAGCGGAGCCAGTCATGGTCAGGTCGTATGGGCCCGTGTTGGTTTCCCCCTGTGGCACCGGTACGACCCGACTCGGACGGATTGGCTCGGCGCCTACCGCTTTCCTATCTTGATTCGGCGGGAGAATCCCGCGGTCCACGGTGGGCGTGAATCGTATAACCCCAGTGTCAGTCTCGCGATATCAGCGGTGGGACGACCGGCTCCACCCGGGGCGATATCGAAGAGGTCGCTGATGGGGCGGTCACGGTCGACGACGAACTGAACAAACTCGCCGCGAACATGGCCCGCGGCCGTATTGAGCGGGCATTCACTATCGGACGGACGGTATAGACGGCTTCGGCGTTGACGGACAGGCAGCCGTTCGCTAGCTACAGATCCACATCCGCCACCACAACCTTCCGTTCGAGGGCTACCGGTTAGAGGCGTTCGTCGATACGTACCGGGGGACGCGCGACGGGGACGACGGACATCGGTAAAGCTAGTGACCGTGGGCAACTTCTCATAAACCCGGACGGAATCGTGACCCTCGATAGAATGCGAGAGGTCGACGACACGGTGGGGGCGAACGGACGGCTCATCGGCGGCGACTCCGGTAGGCCTAACTCTGGCGGTCCTGGAGGAC
>CAZCXJ010000165.1:0-4073 GCA_964502585.1 uncultured Candidatus Halobonum sp. | reverse complement strand
GAGTTCCCAGTCGTGGCCAAACGGCGCCTCGAAGCTTCTGCCCGTCGCTGAATAGGTGCCACTATAGGTCCGGTCGTGACGATGGTGTCGCCCCCGTCGATGAACCGGTCGGGCTCGACGCGGAAGACGTCCTAGTTCCGATCGAGCGGTCCGAACACGTTCTCAACGACTTCCTCCGGCCCATGGTAGGTTCCACCGTATGGTCCTCCAGCGGCTTCTATCCAGTAAAACGAGAGGTCGCCCGCTGCCGACGCGCTCCGTATTCAGCAGGCCCCAGTCCACGGATCAAGGTGCTGTCAGAAGCCGCGTACTGAACAGAGAGCGTGTTCAGCACTGCAGCATAGTGGAGAACTCATTCGCCTCGGTCGAGTGATAGCATTCCTCAGTACGAGTATTTATTCTCAGACGACGTTTCAGTGCCATGGAGTCAAAAGGAATCTTCCGTTTGGATACGCCGGTTCTGGTCGCTTTCGTCGGTCTCGGATTGGCGCTTGTGGAGGGCACCTACGATTTACTGAATCCGGGGCTCTACGCGGGTGAATTCGGCGGCGTCACGGTGACGGAGACCGATATCATCATCAGCACCGCCGTTGCGATGGGACTCGTGGTTGTCGCGCTCGCGTACCTGTACAGCCATCGCTCCGACCCGCGCAAGAAGACGTACGTCTTCGTCGGCGTTCTCGGGGTGTTGAGCCTCGTGATCGGCGTGTTGCTCTCGACTATCATCGTCATCGGAGCGGCGATCTTCGGCTACTCGAGCGTCCGAACGGCCGTGACAGAGAAGAGTGGGAAGAGTGCGCCCGCCAGTCTGTCGCATTCCCGGAGACATTGATTCGGATCGCACGGTCTCCGGTGTGGCGTCGATGATCACCCACGTCCCCCGATCGTAGAAGCCCGCCCTTGAGGACCTCCGGGGCGATCGGCTGATATCCCCCGGCCAGCCACGATTCCTGCACCCCCGCGGGAGACAGCACGAGAGAGTGGCCGGGTGCTGACCGATACGCGTGCTGGATCAGCCCCACCGGCGGCGAGCTATACAGATTCTTGGAGAACTGCCGTGCTGAATACGGAGGCTGAATCCAGCGGGATGTGGGCAACTCCCGGTGTCGTCCCTCAGAGAACGGCGACGGCGAGGGCTGCCGTGAGGCAACTGATGACGAGCCAGCCGAGGAAGTTCCACCACGGCACCCCCCGGTAGCGCGGGCCCGGGAGGCCCTCCCGATACGTCCAGTGGCCGTTCGCGACACCCTGGTGGTCGGTCAGGATGTCGTACGTGGTCGCGAGGAGGCCGGTCGCGGCCACCGCCGTCCAGCCGTCGATCACGAGGAGCGTGAGCCGGAGCGTGAGATAGATCACCCCCGTCCAGCCGAACAGGACGTACAGCGGGACCCCCAGGACTTTCGGCCCGATGTGGTGCTCGAGCCAGTCGAGCGTGATGGCGACCGCCTCGGCGACGAACGCGATCGCCGCTCCCCCGCCGAACACGGCGAGCGTGGCGGGGACGGGCCAGGTGACGACCGCGTGCGCGAGCGCCACAAGCCCGAGGAACACCGAGGTGAGAGCCATGGTGCGACCGCTGGTCATACGGTCGCGTTCGACGATTTAGCGGAAAACGCTTCCTGCTCGTGCTGGACCGCCCGCCATCGTAGGGCTCCTCGTCCAGCGACGTGGTCGGCGACAAGCCCCGCTGGTCTCATGAGAGGACTGTGCAGAGTTTCCAAACCCACCTGTTGCTCGCCCGTCAGGGCGGCCGGGTCGTGAACGTTTCCTCGGGGACGGGCGCGCTGGGCGAGCACCGATTGCAAGCGCCGCGCGAGCGACCTCTGGAGCGTGAAGTACGAGACGACCTCGCTCGGGACCAGGCCTGTCACCCGCGTAATCAACGAGTATATTTTCTGCCCAGTTTATGCGCGTTCGGGGTGTACCAATGTGGCAGATGGACAGATCATTCGACGACGACAACCTGCCCGACAAGATCAAGGAGCTACTGGGCTGGTCCGAGGAGGACGAGACACACGAACTGCGCGAGAACCAGGTCGACGGACACGAGGACGACGAACCTCACGTCCAGTCGGAGCGGTAACGAGTGGAATCCCCGATGTCATGGTAGTATCCGGACTCATCGGTTCGATAATCGCGTTCGTGATCGCGCTGTTGATCGGCGGGCTCGCCATTTACCTTAGCGCTCGCCTCATCGCCGACGTCGACGACTACAGCCACGCTGTCGTCACCGCGCTGGTCGGTGCACTCGCGTGGGCGCTGACATCGTGGATCCCGCTGCTCGGGCCCCTCATCGCCCTGGTCGTGTGGATAGCCGTCATCAACTGGCGCTATCCTGGCGGCTGGCTCCAGGCGGGGCTCATCGGCCTGGTCGCCTGGATCTCCGCGGTCGTCATCCTCTACGTCTTGAATCTGGTCCTGGGACTCGGCCTCGGTGCCTTCGGAGTCCCCGGGGTCTGACAGGAGACACACCATGTCACTCATAAAACTACTCGGAACTGTCCTGACGGCCTGGCAGATCGCTGCGAGGCGGTTCGGTCCGGTCGGCGGCTTCGTCGTCGCTGCAGCCCTCGTGACGGGCTACGTCTTTCTCAAGCCCAGGCTCGCCGAGAGAGCTCCCATGCTGACGGGACCCGTCGAGTAACTCGATCGGCATTTGCGCTGCACCGCTGTGGTGTCGTGGCCTGAGAGCTGGCGACCAAGCGACCTCCGGGTGGGTCCGACAGGCTCGGTGACGTCGGGAGAACCATTCGACTTCGGTCGGCGTGTGCCGAACGGCATGAGCGGGACGCCCAGGACCGGGTCCCACCGGCTCGTGCAGGATGCGTTCGTTGCCCGATAGCGGGTCGATGAACAGGTCCTCGACGTCACCTGCACCGACTGGTCCGAGCGACGCGAACTGACCGAGAGTCTCCCGGGCGACGAGTGCCCAGTATGCAGGCTCGACCGAACGGACTACCAGACTGCTATCAGAAGATGCGTGCTGAATACAGCGGCGGTATTCACCGTATCGTCAACTACAGCCACTCTAGTTTCGTCCACGCACCCCCGTCGGAACATATTAAGCTGTATGAGTAAAATTCGGCGACGAGTACGGCCATGGCCGAAGTCGTCCTTGATCGCGCTCGTATCGAACCTGGGAAGGAAACCCGAGTCCGTGAGTGGTTTGACGAATTACGGGAGCGGGAGTCGGAGGTTCTTGAGACGCTCCGACACGAAGGGGTCTTCACGGAGACCGCATTTATTCACTCTACTAACGATTCTACGTATCTCTACATGTATATGGAGGCCGATGACTTTCAGAAAGCACGGGAGGCGGGTGACAAAGAAAAGTTCGAGATCGACGAGGAGCACCACCGTGTTCTCCAAGAAACCTGTGCCGAGTGGGAAAGACTCGAAACCCTTAGTCACTTCACAAACCCGTCTCTGCGGTGATCTTTTGCCGTAACTGCGTCGACATAGATACGAACTGACTCAGACCGGAACGGTCAGCAAGATACGCGCCCCGCAGTTTGTATGCTCCGAATCAATATACCGATGGTCCGTCATTTAGCGCGTGTTGGCTACAGGGGCCGAGGGAGACCGTGGAAAGGGTGATATGTCGGGAGATCAGTTGTCAGAGCCCCTCTGACCCCAAGAACCCTCCTGAAGTAGCCTTACGGACCCGGCACCCCGAGCGATCTGTTATGAGGAACGCATCCCCGCAGTTGTCACACAGCCCCACAGCATCGTGGTCCTCACAGATTCAAACCGAGGTGTTCGCCGGGCCGGCACAGCGGGGACACACCCCTTTAACCGCGGATATCCACCAGTTTCACAGAGAGATGAAGAACGTGTTCCAGGCTTCTTCGGGCGTCCGGTCAGTGAGGTCGGCCGGTTCGAATTCACCGGCTGCGAGGCCCCCACTGGGTTCGATGTCGCTGTGTTCCCAGCGCCCCTCACGGTCGGTGCAGCTGAGATAGATCCTCCCGTCTTGGTAGCTGACCGCCGTCGGCGCCCCGCAGCGAAAGCAAGCGGAGAGCGACCCGGACGGGGACGCCAGCGCATCCGTTTCCCCCTTCGAGTTCGGTCGG
>CAZCXJ010000164.1:0-4124 GCA_964502585.1 uncultured Candidatus Halobonum sp. | reverse complement strand
CGCGCTGGGGCGTTGGGGAACGGCAGTTCGACCGGGATAGATTCACGAACAGCGGGACCCGCGACACTCGTCGCCCGACCACGGGATGAGGGAACGCGGAACCCACGAGCAAGGGGCGTTTGCCGGCGGGAAGACGGCACGTCCTCCGAGAGGTAATCACATGAATCTCACACTCGGAACGGAGGGAGAGGAAGTACAGCGGTTACAGCGGCAACTCGCGGAGCGGGGGTACGACGTTGGGGAGGTCGACGGACGATACGGACCCCGGACCCGGGACGCGGTGGCCGCATTCCAGGAGGAGCACGGGCTGACACCCGACGGAACCGTCGGGTCGAGGATCGCCGAGGAGTTCGACCTCGACATCGACGTGCCGGAGGTTGAAGAGGAACGGGCGAAGTTCAAGCAACTCCTCAGCAAGAATCCCAACTACTTCGGCAACCGGCCGGAGCTGGACGCCGAGCCGGTCACCGACGTGACCGCCGACACCAGCTATGAGGAGGTGACCTGCGTCGGATACGATCCGGGCGCGAGCCAGCTCGAGGCCGTCGTGAGCCTCAAACGAGACGTTGGCTACGGCGGCGACGTCTGCACCGAGGGATCCATCGAGTACGTCCGGTTCTTCCTCGACCGCGAACGCAACGGGAGCTGGACCGACGTCGGGGTCGCGTCGACGCGGGTGTACGACATGCCGGGGCAGAAGCCCGTCGACTACGCGGTCTCGGTCGAATTGGATCAACCGTTGGAGCCGTGTGATTCGGCGGTGCTACCGCGCGTGCGGGCGATCCTGAGCTGGGAGGTGGAGCCACCCGCGGGGAAACCACGGCATCGGCCGGTGTGGGGCAACCGCCACGAGGCCGATATCCAGCTCGAAACCCGGCCGCCAACGGTCGGCGACGTGATCGACGAGACCCTGATCAACCCGGAGATGTTGGACGGGATGGACGCCGAGGCGTCGGCGCCGTTCGACCCGCCGGCGCTGACGCCGGACCAGCTCCTCGTGAAATACGACGGGACGAGCGTCCCACCACACCGCGGCGGGTTCGACAAATTCAAGCAACTCCTGAGCGGGCCGCTTCCGCCGGAGGCGAGCACACCATTTCCAGTCGGACCACTCGATCCGAATGAGCCGTCGCCGCCCGGACCCATCCCGGACCCGCTTCCGGGGCCGGCTCCGGAACCGGCCCCGGCGCCGATCCCAGAGCCAAGCCCGGAACCAATCCCGGGGCAGGGGTTCGACCTCCCCCCCGAACTCGATATCGATATCGAGGAAGTGGTCGACGACCTGTTCGAAACGACCGGCAACACCGGCTACGAGGAACTCGACTGTGTCGGCTTCCGGTCGGGCATCCTCACGGGCCTGCTGACGATCAAGCGGCCGTCGGGCTACTCGGGTGGGCTCTGTACTGTCGGGAGCCAGGAATACGTCGCGTTCTGGGCGAAACCGGTCGGCGGCGGCAGCTGGACCCATGTCGGGACAGCCTCGGTCACGGTTCATGACATTCCGGGCCTGCCCGAGGATGGCCTCCAGTACGCCGTCCACCTCCCGGCGGACTTGAGCCACCACCGCACGCCGTGTCACCGGGGGCCCAGCCTGGTGAAGGTGCGGGCCGTGATGGCGTGGAATCGGAAGCCACCGTCGAGCGACCCCAACTTCACCCCGACGTGGGGCAATCGCGTCGAGACGGTTGTGCAGGTCCCGCCCGGCCCGGACCCCGGCGAGGGACTGCTCGAGGTCGGGACGATCGGGAACGTGCTGCCGACCGATATCGAACAGACCACCGGAGCCGACGCGACCGGGACCGCGTCCGGCCCGCTCGTGTCGAGTGGTGGATCCGTCCGGGCGACCACGGCCCCCTTCGGCGGACGGGTGACGATCACCGGCCGGCCGGAGGGATTCTCGCCATCCGCGAGCGGGGCAAACAGCCTGAAATACCGCATCTCGGTCAAGCCCCACGACGCCCCACCCAGCGCCTACCGGCCGCTCACCAACGAGCCGAAGGTCGCCACCTACGCCAACCCGGGGACGTTCCAGAAGCTCACGGTCGACGGCGACGGCTTCTACACGTACCTGCCTGGCGTGAAGCAGAACATCCTCGCCGTGTGGCGCACCACCGACGACGGGGTGTACGACCTGAAGATCGAGGCGAAACGCGGTGACGGGCGGAGCGTCGACGCCGCCGCGATCGCATATCCCGACGGGACGACGACGGATGAGATGGTGATCCACTTGGACAACACCGGGCCGGAGGCGACGGTCGACATCACCGGCGTCATGCGGGACGGGACCCCCCCGACGGAGGCGGCCGGGGAATGTGACTTCCTCAACGTCGGGGACACCATCGTCGGGACGTTCACCGCCGAGGACAAGCACTTGCGGCGCTACAACCTAGGTGTCAACCCGAACGGGCCAGCCGAGGACGCACGCGTCCTCGAGACATCACGGCCGACGGTCCAGAGCCGCGGTGGCGGGACCGGTGACTGGGAATTGAAGACCAAGTGGTCGAAAGACGAGGACGTCACGCGACCCGCGGGGCAGATGGACACCTGCGGGTACACCGTCCATGTCCACGTCGTCGACAATGCCATCGTCAACAACAACTACAGTGGCCACAACTCCCACGACTCCGAAGGCTTCTGCTTGCTCGGGGCCGGTGAGGAGGTCGTCGGAGGCGATGACGAGGAGTCGGACGGGGGCGAAGGTGGTGCGGAGTCGAACGGCGACGACGGCGACGAATCGGACGAGACGAGTTCGTCCGGCGGGTCGGCCGCGTCCGGTAGTGGGTCGTCCGGCGGCTGATCGGCCCACCAGCGGCACGCGGGCGTGACCCGACGTTAATGTGGCTGGACGGACGGGCGCCCAAACCGAACACCAGTCGAGGAGTGCAACAGGCCCAATACCCTGTTGGCGTCGGCACGCAATGTCCGGGAACTGTTCTATAAAGAGATATAGCGCGAGTACCACGGGCCACCGGGCCCGTGGGTGAAGCGCGTCAACAACACGAACGTTTAACAGGTAACAAATCATACTAAAATCCAGTGCAGTCGTCCGAACTCACCCATACGCTGTCATTCGGATTACACATCCACACGGGGAGTGGCGACGACTTGCAACACGGCTGTCTCGAAGCCCGACGCATCCGTAACGAAACTAACCGTCTCGACCGGCAGGGATGGGACTGGAGCGACATCAACTCAACTGTCGTTGACAATGCCGACCACGTCAAAAACACCAGCTAACCCATCGTTGCCAAAGCACTCGGAGAACTCGAAACCTACCACGACAACAAAGACGACGGATGGGGACGACCATACCCGTACATTGATACGTCGTATCCGATGGTAATGAACCACGGGGAGGGCTACCGACTGTTCCTCGAAGCCAACGGAACGGTTCGATTCCGTATCACTGCCACGAGAGGCACCCACGTCAAAGGTGAAATCCGTGGTAGTCCCGACCACTTTGACCGCCTCAGAACCGCGTTCAACGATGAAACGTGGCGTGTTGGAACAGCTGAAGTTGTTTACAAGCACGACGAG
Organism: uncultured Candidatus Halobonum sp.; assembly: GCA_964502585.1. GTDB lineage: Archaea > Halobacteriota > Halobacteria > Halobacteriales > Haloferacaceae > CAZCXJ01. Next base: position 587 of record CAZCXJ010000164.1, on the reverse strand, counting down.
TGGCGACTCCACGTCACCGTCACGCACGAACACCACAGAGTCGCCAGCAAGCACGATGCAGACACGATCGTCGGCGTTGACGTGAACGAGGATTGCATCGCGCTCGCTGCGATGAGTCGAAGCGGTTCGGTGAAAGACTCGGTGGTGTTCGAGTATCCATCGGTGAAAGAACAGCGCCACGAGTTCTTCACTAAGCGTAAGCGGATGCAGAAAGCCAAGCAAACCGCGTTCGAGACAGTCGTTCAGACTGAAGAACGCGACTACGTTCACGACTGCCTACACAAAGTCTCGCGGGAAGTAGTCGAGTGGGTCTCGCAGTTTTCGACTCCAGTAATCGTCTTTGAAGACCTCAAAGACATGCGAGATTCAATCGCGTATGGAACGCGGATGAACCGTCGCCTACACTCGCTACCGTTCGCTGCACTCCAAGACATGATATCGTACAGGGCTGCGTGGGAGGAATCCCTTCCGACGAGGTTGACCCTGAGTACACGAGTCAGCGGTGTCCGAGAACAGAGTGCCAGCACACGGGCCGAGCAAATCGGCACAAGAAGCGGTTCAAGTGCCAGCAGTGCGAGTTCCAAGAC
>CAZCXJ010000163.1:0-4128 GCA_964502585.1 uncultured Candidatus Halobonum sp. | reverse complement strand
TTGATCGAGGACGTACTGGTAGGAGAACCGGATGTCCTCGAGGGTGAGTTCCTTGCCGTGGCCGAACTGCATCTCCTCGAGGGCTGCCTCCCGCACCTTGAAGTGCGCCACCGGGGTGTCACTGTCCCGCTGTTTGAGCACCCAGTCGCTGAACAGCCAGGGCTTGTACTCGTAAGTGACGGGATCACTCGACACGCCGTACTCGTGGACGGGACTCAGTGCGACCGCCGAATACACCGATCCCGACAGATAGATGCTCGGGCTGTCGGGCTTGGCGGACATCCCATACGTGAACGTTCCACCCTGCGGGATGTCGCCACCCGGGTCCGTCACCGTGTCTGGTTCCGGTGTGTCCGTTGCCGTGTCTGGCTCTGGCGTGTCCGTCGGCGTATCGCCGCCGTCGCCGGAACAGCCGGCCACCGCCAGCGATACTGCCCCGGCACCGCTCGCCTTCAGGAACCGTCGCCGTCTATCGTTTACTTCACCGTCGGTGTGCCGTGATGGCATACCTGATGGGTAGGAAAACGACTATTTAAAACTTTTCGTAGAGGTCGAGACGTCTCCCAGAATCGCCAGACATCGCTCATATACTGAAATAAACACTTCATCGAACGACACTTTTAAATACGGTGAGCACGCGGCCCGCGGACTGCAGGCTACCGGGTCAGGTCCGCCACAAAAATCATACGGCCAAGGGGATCAGTCGCGCGTTACTCCCGCTGGTGGATATTGTTCCACTGGAGTCCCCAGGACGCGAATCCGGGGTCGACCACGTTGCCGACGTACCCGTTCCAGTCGGACGAGTTCATCGGCCAGCGGATCTTGTCGTAGTCGCGGGTATGGTACGCCTGGTCGAGGTAGATTCGCTCGTTCGCCTGTGCGAACAGACGGGTCGCCTCCTCCAGGTCGAGCGAGGTGTAGGCCTCCTTCAGCGTCTCGTCGTAGCCGGTCTCGCCGATACCGTAGCCGGTCGAGTTGTAGACGAAGCCGTCGTTGTCGCCGCTGACGTCGGCGTTGTCGGTGTGGAAGAAGAAGTACAGGGACGTCCCGTACGGGTTGGTTCCGCCCCACCCCATCGGGTAGATCTCGAACTCTTCGGTGTTGTACACCCGCGAGACCATCGTATTGAACGAGAGGATCTCGATCTCGACCGGGATACCCACCTGCCGGAGGTTGGCCGCCCAGTCCTCGTAGGCCTTCGCCTGACGGGGCGTCTCCTGTGGCGGGTAACTGAAGATCGTGAGCGGGCCGTCCATGATCTCCGGAATGGTCTGGCCGTCGACCCGGATCTCCTGGTCGACGCCCTGCTCGTCCTGCAAGGCCTCGGATACGACCTCGCCGAAGGAGTAGTCGTACTTCGATTCGGACTGACTGGCCCCGACGCCGGAGAGCGTCCCCGGGAACTCGAACCCGACGTACTCGCCGGGGTCACTGACGACCTGCCCCTGTGTGAAGAACTCCCGGATGCCTTCGGCGTCGACGACACCGGCCTGTGCCTCGCGGAAATTGAACGCCTCGCTGGACGGGTCGTCGAGGAGTTCGACCTCGCGGTCGACATCGTCGGCGAACTTGGTCTCCGGACGCGCGGCCGTGTACCCCGGCGAGTGCGGATAGTCGCCCTTGAGGACGCGGTTCTGGTTGAGGCGACGTTGCCAGTAGATGTGGTCGAACGCGAACGCCAGTCCCTGGCGGAACGTGGCGTCATCGAGGGGCTGGCGCCGCAGGTTGAACGCCCAGTAGCCGAACCCGGAGTCGAACCCGTTGACTAGCGATTTGCCGTCCGCGTCACGGACAGTGGACTGTTCCGACGGCTTCATCGAGCCGTAGTGGGTGTCGATCTCGTCGTTGAGGAACGCTTGGGTCATCGCGGATTCGGACCCGAAGATCGTGAAGTTGACCTGATCCAGGAACGGACCCCCGGAGATGATCTGGCTACTCTCCTGCCGCCAGTCAAGGGTGGAGAGGACCTGCCACTGGTCCTTGTTGGTGAACTGGACCTGCATGGACGTGTCGGGGTTGAACTGGGTCAACACGCCGGGCCCCAGCCCGACCTCGTCGCCGTATTCGTCTACCGGGTTGAATTCCTGATAGTTCAGCTGGTTGCCGTCGTCGTCCGTCCAGCGGTCCTTCGGAAGGATCGGGACGCCGCCGACGGTCCCCGGCCAGGTAACCACCCGCTGCGTGAACTGGAGTTGGAAGTCGTAGCTGGTGCCGTCCTCCTCGAGATCCGACTCGCTGATCGAGTCGAGGTTCCCGACGACACCCGAGAACTCGCCGGGTTCCTGCTCCAGGACGTATTCGTAGGAGAACCGGATGTCCTCGAGGGTGAGTTCCTTGCCGTGGCCGAACTGCATCTCCTCGAGGGCTGCCTCCCGCACCTTGAAGTGCGCCACCGGGGTGTCACTGTCCCGCTGTTTGAGCACCCAGTCGCTGAACAGCCAGGGCTGGAAATCGTAGGTGACGGGGTCGCTCGTGATTCCGTACTCGTGCACGGGGTCGAGCGCGACCGCCGAATACACCGACCCCGAGAGGAACACGTTGGGACTGTCGGGCTTGGCCGCCATCCCATACACGAGCGTGCCACCCTGGGGGATGTCCTGCCCTTCAGTGACCGTGTCGGGGTCCTGCTCGGTCGTTTCGGTCTCTTCATCCGGTTGCGTTCCCGTCGGCGTATCGCCGCCGTCGCCGGAACAGCCGGCCACCGCCAGCGATACCGCCCCGGCGCCGCTCGCCTTCAGGAACCGCCGCCGTCTATCGTTTACCTGCTCGTCTCCGTGCCGTGATGGCATACCCGTAGCTCGAGAAGGAAATATATAAGAGTTTCCTCTCGAGGGTGTGCCCTGTTACAAAATCACAAGACAAAGGTAGGATGAGTGAAACGGCTGTTTCAGCTAACCGGACATTTATAAACTTAGAGTCGTTCCGTCAGTCCCACGTCGTTCACGGACTTATATCCATAGTAGACCGTCGCAGTGACGGCCATCGTCGTCAGCGCCAGCCAGTTCTGCGGGGAAAGCAAACTCGGGTTCGACTGCGCCCAGTAGATACTCAGGAACGACCAGAGCGACGCGATGGCGAACGCTGCCGTCATCAGCTTCACTCCTAGAAGATCGCGGTCCCGGGTTGAGGCCACAACGGCCACGGTCAGGAGGCCGACCGCAATGAGAGCGAGGACCTCTCGGGTTCCGAAGGCCATAGTTGAGTCTACGCTGTCTCCCCGAATAAAGGGCGCGCTCACTGAGCCGCGTCACTCGCTCGGCTTGTCCTCCGTCCGTTCAATCCGGAACGCGGGGTCTTCCAGATCAGTCCCTCGACACCGGGGACAGCGGGACGGTTGATTCAGTGGTTCGTCGAACCCGTCAAAGCCACACTCCGTACATGAGGGCGGGGCAACGAGGAAGCGCTCGTGATCGGGGAGTGAGTGGGCGACGTGTCGGAGGTCTTCGAGAACGGCCTCCGTCGAGGCGTCGAGCTCGACGGCCAGGCTGGCGAGTGCCGTCGGCTCCTCTCGAAGGCGCTTTATGATGCGTTCCCGACGTGTTCGCCCCGGCATGGTTTCCTTCTCAGTCAGCGCTCGGTTTGAGACTTCGGGTCGCATCGAGTGACATGACTGCTTCCGGGACCCGGATCGCGGAGCGGAAAGGCCTTATTGGGCCGCACGGACTGTGGTGACATGAAGGCTGTCGTACTCGCCGGTGGCTACGCGACGCGGTTGTGGCCAATCACCCGTCATCGTCCGAAGATGTTCCTCCCGGTCGGCGAGGAGACGGTGATCGACGCCGTGTTTACTGACCTTGAGGCCGACGACCGAATCGACGAGGTGTTCGTCTCCACTAACGAGCGGTTCGCAGGTGCCTTCGAGGAGTACCTTGCCGACAGTCCGTTCGAGAAACCGACGGTTTCAGTCGAGGAGACGACTGAGGAATCCGAGAAGTTCGGCGTCATCGGCGCCCTCGCCCAACTGATCGACCGGGAAGGCGTCGACGATGACCTCGTGGTGATTGCCGGCGACAACCTGATCTCGTTTGACGTTGCCGACTTCGTTGACTTCTTCGAACACAAGGGAACGCCGACGCTCGCGGCTTTCGACGTCGGATCCAAGGAATTGGCAAAGTCCTACGGCCTCGT
>CAZCXJ010000162.1:0-4129 GCA_964502585.1 uncultured Candidatus Halobonum sp. | reverse complement strand
CCGCGAGCTGCCCGTGAGCGTAGCGATCCACTACTCCCGCGAGGCCAGCGCACTCGGTACAGTACGGGGTCACTGGCCGCCTCGTGGTATCGTCGTAGATCACTTCGACGGGGGCCCCACAGTAGGGACAGGGCCAGTCGACCTGCGTCGGCTCGGGGGAGGGAACGTCGGTCACCGTCCCCGAAAGGACCGCTTCAATCACTCGGCGGCCGGCCTGACTGAGAGCATAGCCCTCGTCGGTGTCGCGGACGAAATGGCCGCCCAATTTATCCAGATGGTAATTGAACTGCCCCGAGTCACGCATTCCGACCCGATCCCGCAACTCGGAAAATGCCAACGGCGCGTTTGCGTTACCGAGCGTTTGCAGGATTTCCATTCGTGTTTCATTGCCCAGTGTGGCGAACGCCTCATCGGGAGCCAGGCGTGCTGTATCCGCTTCGTCCCGGTTGATAGACATATGCTAACAGACGCCAGGCACGATTTAAAACCCGCCCCCGGTCTCGACGGGGATCCCTATCCGTCCCTGGCTGTGCTGAATACGCGCCCTGTATGCAGCACGCTCGCTGAAACGTATCACCGATGAAGGTGTTCAACACGGCCCTGTCGTTTTATACACCGTGCTCCGGTCGATAGTCACATGGGTGACACACAGACGGCCGAGTCACCGTTGGAGGCAGCTGCGGGAGCGGCCGGCCCGCATGCGACCGACGCCTTCGAACTCCTGGCAAACGAGACGCGGCTCGCCATCCTGCTTGCGCTGTGGGAAGCGTACGATCCCCGAGCACCCGACAGTCTCATGTCGTTCTCCGAGTTGCTCGACCGGGTTGGATACGACTCGCCCGGGAACTTCAGCTACCACCTCGAGCAGCTCGAGGGACAGTTCATCCGGAGGGATTCTGAGGGCGAAGGGTATGAACTTCGGGTGACGGGGTTGAAGATCGTCCAGGCGATCGTCGCGGGCGCGGGTGTCCACGAAACGACACGGAGTCCCGTGGAGATCGATGACGAGTGTCCGCTCTGTGGGTCCCGGATCGCGACCACCTACCGGGACGGCGTCGTATACGTGATCTGTACCGAGTGTGAGGGGAGACATCCCGACCGGCATGCGATCGACGGCGTTGTGAGCGCGATGAAGTTCGACCCGGCCGGGGTCACCGACCGGACGCCAGAGGAGTTGCTGGCGGCGGTTGGCGTCGCGCAGCATCGCCACATTCGAACGATGTTCGAAGGCCTCTGTAGTGCGTGCTCCGGGCCGATCGACGCGACACTCGAGGTGTGTGCCACCCATGATGCGGACGGCGTGTGTCCGGACTGCGGGCGGGAGTTCCGCTCGTGGGTCTACTTCCAGTGTCGCGTCTGCAAGGATCACCACGGGACGGCACCGGCCTCCATTCCGCTCTTCCACCCTGCGGTGGTCGCCTTCTACCATGACCATGGCGTGTCGACCCAGGTGCACGCTGAGGATTTCGAGCGGGTGCACGACGTCATGAACCTCATGGACAACCACGAGATTGAGGTGGTCTCCGAGGAGCCGCCCCGCGTCGACGTCACCGTCTCCTGTGAGGGTGACCAGGTCCGGCTGACGATCGACGAGACCGTGACCGTCGTCGACGTGAGTCGGTGAGTCTGGCTGCGGCACGGCCTCGACCGGGGCCGCGGCCATCCCGGGCGACCGCGAGGAACGTATCAGAAAAAGAAGTATACCGCGGTACTGTCGGTCGATCCACAGTAATGTAGTACAGCTAACACTTATTCCCCCTCTGTCGCATGGTTGACCTGTCCCACGCCACGGATCGGAACGGTCGTGTGACACGAAAGCACCATGCCAACGACACCCGAGGAGAACGCGGCGCTCGTCCGGCGGTTCCTCACCGACGTCGTCGCCGGTGGGGATACTGACGCCGTCGAGACGTTCCTGACCCCGGATGTCGCGGACCGGAACCTCGTGTTCGGGATCGACCGGGCCGGACAGCGCGAGGCAACCGCGCTGGGCTGGCGCGTGCTCGCGGGCACCGATGTCGATATCGACATCGAGCAAGTCGTGGCGTCGAGCGAGCAGGTGGCGGTGCGCGCAACGGCAACCGGAACTCATCGGGAATCGCTGATGGACCTCGCGCCGACCGGCTGCTCGTTCGACATCGCCTACGCGTGGTTCTGCCGGATCGATGACGGACGGATAGCCGCGATCTGGTCGCTGCCGGATGGTCTCAGGCTCTTGCAGCAGGTCGACGCCGTCCCTGAAGTACCGTCGAACCGCTCGCTGACTGACCCGACTGATCACCAGAAGAATGAGACGAACTAACGAGGCGATACCTGACGCATCGACCTTACAGACACCCGGTCCCACCGATCGGACGGTCTCCGACGCGGGGGAGTCGCTGCCACGGAGCCGGAGCCTCAGGGATGGACCCGTGGTGATCCATGGAGAGGTGGCGGCATGACGACGAGAGAGACCGGCGACGCATCGGCGGTCGACTCCCCCAGGAACCTGCTCTCGGATGTGAGTTTCGTGAAGGTTGGGGGTGCCCTCACGATACTCGCGCCGTTCGTGTTCATCGGAGCCCTCCTCAGCGGGGTTGACACGACGGCGAACGAGGCGTTTGACTTGGCTGGGCACCTCCTCTACGTCGTCGTGTTCGTGACGCTGTACCAGCTGTTCCGTGATGAGGGGGCTGTCGTGCGACTCGCAGCGGTGATGGGGGTGGTTGGGATGTCGTTGATCGCTCTCGGGGACTTCTTCGCCTTGGCTCGACTGGAGCTCGGTGCTCAAATCGCAGCCGCTGACGCCGCGACCGCCCCGGCGCTCGAGGCGGTGAGACAGACGCTATCAGTCCTGATCTCGGATGTGGAGGCCGTTGGAAACGGGCTAGCATGGGGGATCGGAGGCGGGCTCTTCTCGCTTGCCATCCTTCGGACCGAGCGGATAACGGACTGGCTCGGGTGGACCGGGCTGCTCTTCGCGGCTGCGATGCTGTTCACACCGTTCGATGTGATGTTCCTCACGGCCTCGACGCTCGAATCAGCCGTGTTCTTCATCGGGAACATGTTTGGCCGGGTGTGGCTGGTGGCGTTGGGAATCAGTATCGTCCGTCTGGACGAATCCGCGGTCCCGTAAGGCCGAGGAGGCCGGCGTCCGTCCACGAGCCACGACGTGGTGGTACGGCGCGACGACCAGGGCCACCACTTGAGAACCGGATCGCACCAGGATGTCCGTTCCAAAGACCTGTTTGAGATTCCAGGGGCGATCCGATCGCGCCTCGACTCGAGCGTGGATACCAGGAGCGAAACTCCAAAGCGGGTGGGACAGAGAGCACGTCGCCGAAACGGGTAATCCCGGTCGCTCCCTGGACTCTCGCAGCGGTGCAGTGAAATCTCCTAAATAATCGGGCCTGGTGGACCTCTTCATCGGTGATACGTTTCAGCGAGCGTGCTGCATACAGGGCGCATATCTCTCATTCGGTGATGAGTTTTCCGAGTTCCGGAAACAAACCGTGACAACGGTTAACAAGCTTCTCTACGAACACGGGACGTATGCCCGACACCGACAGAACTGACGACCGGGAGCAAATCAAGCAGCTGCGAAGGGACTGGAGCGAGTATGACGAAACGGGCGACGTCTCTGCGATCCCAACCCTCGCGGAGGATGTCGTCTTCATGCCCTCCGGGGAGTCCCCCATTATTGGCAAAGAGGACTGCATGGAATGGATGGCCCCACATGAACCAAGCAACTACGAGATTGAACAGGTAAGTGAGGAGATTCACATAAGTGGAGATCTCGCTGTGGACCGAGGAGGGATGATAATCCGCGACCCGGACGCTGACGGCGACCCGATTGTCAAAAGCCACAAAGACTTGGACGTGTATCGGCGCGACGAAAACGGGGAATGGGAGTTTCTCATCTGGATTGGAAACGAACAGATTTGAGCCCACACCAGCCCCTTACCGGGAGGGGCGTACGAATAATGCTACTTATGAAAGATGTAGCCTCTGTATTCAGCAGGGCAGTCCCGACAGAACTCGGGTAGTTGATTCGGTGCTGAATACAGGGCGGATATCGTGCAGAAGGTCACCGACCCTATACACCCGTTCCCGGTCGGCCCATCCGAAGGGCGAACTGGACGCCCATCTC
>CAZCXJ010000161.1:0-4205 GCA_964502585.1 uncultured Candidatus Halobonum sp. | reverse complement strand
CGCCAAGCGAGCTTGCCGACCACACCGACACCACCGAGCGGTACGTGCGCGAGTGGCTTGCCGCAAGTGCAGCAAGCGATTACGTGAGCTACGATCCCGAGACGAAACGCTTCAGTCTCTCTCCCGAGCAGGCGCTCATGCTGGCCGAGACGGCCGGTCCGCCACCCGCCTTTGCTGGCATGTTCCAGATGATGCTCGCCGCCGGCAAGGCCATGCCCGAAATTGAGACAGCCTTCCGCACTGGTGAAGGGGTCGGATGGGACGAACACGACGAGGGCGTCTTTCAGGGCATGTCGCGCGTCTCCGAATTTGGCTTTGTGGAACATCTCGTATCCGACTGGATCCCCGCCCTTGATGGGGTAGACGAAACACTTCGGGAGGGGGCGCGAGTCGCCGATATCGGGTGTGGTCACGGCGCATCGACGATCATCATGGCGCAGGCCTATCCGAATTCGACGTTCGTCGGATACGATTACCACGAAGCGTCTATCAACGAGGCACGCGAGCGTGCGGCTACCGCCGGCGTGGCCGACACGGTTAGTTTCCAGGTGGCGCGGGCCACGGAGTACGACGGTGGTGAGTACGACTTTGTCACCACCTTCGATTGCCTGCACGACATGGGCGATCCCGTCGGCGTTGCAGCACACGTCCGAGAGACGCTCACTGACGACGGCACGTGGATGATCGTGGAACCGCTTGCTGGTGATCGGATCGAAGAAAACCTGCAGCCGCGTGGTCGGCTATTCTATGCGGCTTCCACGCTGATGTGTACTCCAAGCGCGCTCGATCAGGAGGGCCCCCACGCGCTCGGCGCGCAGGCCGGTGAAGAGCGACTGCGCGAGGTGGTCACCGAGGGCGGATTCACGCAGTTCCGCCGCGCGACCGAATCGCCGCCGTTCGAAATGGTGCTCGAAGCAACGCCGTAGCGAGGGATCGATTTTCCTTATCAGATGGTGCCTGTCGAAAGCGAATGGCGGCCGACATCTAGTACCGGATCGAGCAACTGCGCCGATCCATCGTGGCGCCGCTCCTGAATATTGAAGTAGGTTGACGCGGGAGTCTTGATAATGGTCGACGAGTCATCGACTCCCACGAATACCTCCGACCAGGTCGAAGATCCGGTCGCTGAGGCCATGTCCCTCGTCGGCACCGACAAACTATGGAGCGGCCAACTGCTCTACACCAGCGTCCAGCTTGGCATCCTCGAGGTCCTCAGTGATGACCCTACTGCAGCCAGTGTGATCGCTGACGAACTCGGGTTGCATGCCGACAATTGCTATCGACTCCTGCGCGCGTTGAGCCACTTCGACGTGCTCGAGGAGGACCACGACCGCCGGTTCAGGCTGACTCCCATCGGCGAACTGTTCCAGCCCGAGCACCCGGATTCAGTGCGACATCAGCTGCTTGTTGACCGCAGTCCAGAGTGGGTCCGCCCGATGTTGCACTTGGACGAGATCATCAAGGAGGGAGACCCGAACGGGTTCGTCCGTGAGTTCGGCGTGGACTTCTTCGACTATCTCGACGAGAATCCCGCGTTCGCCGAGGTGTTCAATACCCACATGACGGCTCGATCGCAACGCGAAACAGGCCTCGTCTTGGATGCCCTCGACGGGTATGAGTTCGCTGAATTCTCGCATATCTGTGACGTTGGCGGCGGGCACGGCCATCTGGCGTGCCGGCTCCTGGAGGCGTATCCGCACCTCGACGGAACGGTGCTTGAACTCCCGAGCGTGATCGCCGAAGAGGACCAACTCTGGGCGCCCAAATTAGGTGTTGGGGATCGATGTACCTACGAAGTCGGTGATATGTTCGACGCCGTCCCCGAAGCTGACGCGTATTTCTTGAAGTTCATCTTGCACGATTGGGATGATGAGGACTGTGTCCGAATCCTGTCAAATATATTTGATGCGGCTCCCCCTGATGGCCGGGTGTTCGTCATCGAAGCCGTCGTGCCCGGTCCGAAGGCCTCCCATTTCGCCAAGCGGTTGGATATGACGATGATGGTACACGTCGGCGGCCGCGAACGAACCGAGGGGGAGTACGCGGAGCTGTTCGAACGGGCGGACTGGGAACTCGTCGAGACGTGGATTCCGGAGGAAGGGCCCCTGAGCGTCCTTGAGGCGGCGAAGGCCTGACTCGGGGGTCTCACTCCGTACGTCGCACGCCTGCTGAACACACGCCCTCCGTTCCCCAGGAGCGAGATTCCCTATCAAATTCTAGTTAGTGCTGCCGTGACCGATACAGAGGCGAAGTTCAGCGGAACCATCCGGCTCTGGCGCTGAGGCCGATGATCCGCGAACTGCGGAACTGGCTGGAGGACGAGTGGGCCGGGACGTTCTGCCGCGACGAAGCGTGGACAGGTCACCCCGGCGGATAGACCGGCCTGTCGTTGCCGTCACTCGAACAGCGCGGCGAACACCCTCGCCTCGACCTTCTGGAGGTGTTCGGTGACGGTAGGTGTGGTGAGGCCCATCTCGTCGGCGATGTCCTCGTGCGTCGCCCGGCGCGGGACCTCGTAGTATCCCAGATCCAGCGCAGCGTCGAGCACTTCCCGCTGCCGGTCGGTCAGGACCCCTCGGAAGTCGTCGGGATGCTCGGGGTACGGCCTGATGCGCTCGACGGTGGCGTCCAGTTCCGCGGGGACATCGGCCAGCGCCGACTGCAGCATCTCGTTGGTTTCCCCTATCATGACGACGCGGAGCTTCCCGTCGCGGGTCCCCTCGATGGGGAATTCGAAGAACACCTCGTGTTCGCGCCGCAGTTCGAGGAACCGGGTCACCGCGGGCGGTGGCCGGGCGTGGACGAACACCATCGCCCCCTCGTCATCCTCGCCGGAGATACTGAACCCGAGCAGGTGGGGCTCCGCCTCGACGAACCGTCGCGCGCGGTCGAGATCGCCACTGACACGGCCGAGCAGGACGATCGTTCCGTCCTCCAGCAGGTTGAGGTTGTAGATGTGCTCCCTGCGGAGTGGGGACGTCTCGTCGAACAGCCGGTAGGCCGGGTGCGACCTGGGCGGTCTCACGAGGAACGTGACGGCTCTCATGCAGGCGTCCTGGCACTACACGGCGCCAATATAAACTACCAGTGATACTAGGCAGTCGATCCACCGCTACGGACGTCTCTATACCACTCAATAGGACGGTGACACCACGATGAGCAACACGAGCGATACGCGGACGACGGGACAGTTCACGGTCGTCCTGGCGGACGAGGCGGCGACGCGAATCGAGGTCGCTGGCGGCAAGGGTGCGAACCTGGCGCGCCTCGTGGCGGCGGACCTCCCCGTCCCCGAGGGGTTCTGCGTGACGACCGATGCGTACCGGGCGCTCGCCGAAGCGGCGGAACTCAACGCAGAGATCGAGTCGCTGGAGGGGCTCGATCCGGCCGCCATGGAGGCCATCGCCGAGGAGAGCGCGGCGGTCCGTGCGACGATCCGGGAGACCGAACTCTCCGAGGAGGTACGGCGAGCCGTCGTCGATACCCTAGACGGGGTCGCCGCCGACAGTTACGCCGTCCGGTCGAGCGCGACGGCCGAGGACCTGCCGACCGCGTCGTTCGCTGGCCAGCACGAGTCGTTCCTCGGCGTCGGGGGGACCGAGGCGGTCCTCGACCGGGTCCGAGACTGCATGGCCAGCCTGTTCACCGAGCGGGCCGTCGCCTACCGGCTGGAGAACGACGTCCCCCACGGCGACGTCGCCATGGCAGTCGTCGTGCAGGCGATGGTCGAGCCGGCCGTCGCAGGCGTGCTGTTCACCGCCGACCCCGTGTCCGGGAACCGCCGGATCGCCTCCGTCGACGCGAACTACGGACTCGGCGACACGGTCGTCGCCGGCGAGGTGTCTCCGGACAACGCCCGCGTCGACCGGGAGACGGGCGAGGTGCTCGACTACGACGTCGGCGAGAAGGGCTCCGCCCTCCGGCGCGGGGACGACGGCGGAACCGAGACGGTCGAGACCGCGCCGGACGACCGGGCGGAACGGGCGCTGTCGGACGCCGAGCTCCGACGGCTCGTTGAGCTTGGCGAGGCGGTCGAGTCGCTGCTCGACGGCCCGCAGGACGTCGAGTGGGCGCTGGTCGACGGCACGTTCGTGCTGTTGCAGGCCCGCCCCATCACGTCGCTGTTCCCGGTGCCGTCGCCCGCGCCGGACGACGACGACCTCCACGTCTACTTTAGCCTCGGTCACCAGCAGGCGATGGCCGAG
>CAZCXJ010000160.1:0-4218 GCA_964502585.1 uncultured Candidatus Halobonum sp. | reverse complement strand
ACGGGACGACGCAGACTGTCGCGCCGCCGTACATCGGTGAGCAGGGCGAACTGCGTTCAGCCATCTTGGCCCTAGAGGACGTCCCGGCGGTCACGACTCCCGGCGCCGAAGTCCAGGAGTTGCTCGAGGTCCCGCCCGGCGAGAGCGTGACGAGCGAACTCAGCGTGCGACAGGGCGCGACGGTCATCATGGTGGCTCGAGTCGATGGGACCGTCGTCGCCGTCGGAATCATGCAGTGCGGAACGACCGAACAGATGAACCAAGTCGCGTTCGTCGTCGGCGGTTACGGACCGCTCATCGGGGGTGGCTGCCAGGGCGTATAACCCGTCTCGACCCAGGGTAGCGGAACCCGAACCCCGGAGCCCGGCGTCGCCCTGAGGGACTCACGTGATCCAAGTGAGCCGGATCCGGCTGCCGAACACCAGGCCGAATGTCCTGAAGAGGACAAGCAATCCACGCAAGCTGGGTCTAGGAAGCCACGTACCGGCTGCCAACCACCAGACAGAACAGGACGACACTTCAGGCGATCCCCAATCCCAACGCCATCAGCCGGGAAGGCGGAACCGAGATGGACATCAGCGGACCTGACGAGGGCGGGGCCGACCGGGCCGGTTGTCGACGTGGAGCAGCCGAAGGCGGCCGGCGAACAGCCCGAGCGTGAGCCCGGTGGCATGTCCGACGACGGCCGTCCCGGGTCCGCTCAGGAGCACTGCCAGCAGCGCAGCGACCCCTACGAGGGCTGCGGTGACGACCCAGCCGGCGCTCGTCGCCCGGTCGAGCGTGTCCAGCATCCGATCCGCGAGTCCGTTGCCGGCAATCGCGTATCCCATGAGGGCGAACACGGCCCCGGACGCGCCGAGAACGGCCCGGGGACTGAACGCCAGGAGGCTCCCAAGCGTCACCTCACTGAGGCCCGCGAGCGCCCCGGTGAGGACGAAAAACGCGTGAAACCGGAGTCGCGAACTCACTCGCTCGACCAACCCGCCGAACAGGACCAGGCCAAGCAGGTTCCCGAGGAGATGTCCCGGACTACCGTGGGCGTAGATGCTCGTGAGCAGCGTCCAAGGTTCGATGAGGACGGTCGGACCGAGGGCCAACAGTCCGACCAGGCCCAGGAGCCAGAGCGGGATCTGGACGAGGAACACGCCGGTCATGAGAATCGCCGTCTCCGCCGTCGGGCTGCGTTCGGCAGTGGCGGTCGTACGCGGGATTATGATCCCAGAGTCATCATCCGAACCGATGTCGGAGTCGGACGGGGTCCCAGGGCGCGATCCGCTCATACCGTTCTCTTCGGCCCCATACCCATCAGCCTTAGCTTGAAACGCCGAGATCCGACCGACCACGGGTTCGTGACAATCGGGCGACGGTGGCGAACTGGGACGAATTTTAGACCGAATTTGAACCGAATTTGAAATATCTATTAGATGAGGCGGGTCTCACACCCGGGCATGCAGAACGACACGGAGGCCGACGATATAGACGGGGGTGAGCCGCGGCGGCGAGATGTGCTGGCGACCACCGGGGCAGTCGGGGCAAGCCTGCTGGCGGGCTGTGTCGGCGGGGGAAGCGGCGGAAACGACAGCCCCACGTCCGACGAGGAAGACTCAAGCGGAACTGCGGGGATGAACGCAACCTGGCGGACCGTCGCGCTGGAGGCCGTCCGCCGGGAGGAGACGTTCACCATCGAGAGCCTCGATCCTCCGGTCGTCATTCAGTCGTTCGCAGTCTGGTGTCCGAAGTGCGAACAGCAATCAAGGGAGCTGACGAACCTGGATGACTCGATCACGGTCGTCGGTCTCAACACGGACCCGAACGAGGACGCCGAGAAGGTCAGACGACACGCGAACGATAACGGGTTCGACTGGCGGTTCGCGGTCGCCCCGACCGAGATGACGGAATCGTTGGTCGAGGAGTTCGGGACGACCGTGACGAACGCGCCGAGCACGCCAATCATCGTCGTCTGTGAGGGCGGAACGACCGAGTTCATGGCCGGTTCGATCAATCCGGTCGCCGAGATCGAGGCCGCCGCGGAGTGCTGAAATGGGCTTCCTGGCGGAAGTCGCGACCTCGTTCACGCTCGGGCTGGCCACGCCCCTCTCGGCGGTCTGCGTGATCCCCTTGTATCCCGGGTTTCTGGCCTTCCTCGCGAACCAGAGCGACGACGCCCCGTCGATCGCAGTCCTGGGCGGGCTGGTGGCCGGGGGCGTCATCCTGTTCATGACTGCCGTCGGGATCGTGTTCACGACGCTCCTGGAGACGTCGCTCACGGTCGTCGTCGAGACCGTCTCACCGGTTGCGTTCGGGCTGCTCGCGATACTCGGGGTGGTCCTCCTGGCGGACCTGCACCCGCAGTCTCGGCTGCCGACCGTCGAACCGCCACAGAGCCGCTATCCGTCGCTGTCGGCGCTCGGTTACGGGGCGTTCTTCGGGGCGATCGTCTTGCCGTGTAACCCGGGATTCATTTCCGTGTTTTTCGCCCGCGCGTTCCTGTTCACCGACCCGGTGGTGAGCCTGGCGAACTTCGGGGCCTTCGGCGTAGGGATGGGGACCCCGCTGCTCGCGTTCGGACTCGTCTCGGAACCCTGGCGGGACCGGGTACTGAGCCTCCTGACGGGCCACCGGCGGGCCGTCGATGCGGGGTCGGGTCTCCTCCTGCTCGCGATCTCGCTGTACTATCTTGTGGTCGTCTTCGAAGTGGTCTGATGGAGGCGGGCCCTCGGGGCACCTTCGTATCGCCTCCCCGAACATTTTGCGTGGTCACGGCATATCGACCGCCGTGGCCATGGCATCGGATGAGCCACTGCGCCAAGGTCTTGAAGGAATACCGGTCGCGGAAACCCGCCTCAGTCGGATCGATGGGGAGAACAAGCCCGACCGTCGCCTAAAGACCAACGTCGAATTCTACACGGCGCTGTTGCTCGACGGCGTCGGGATTCCGAAGGACCTGGTCACGGCCACGTTCGCGGTCTCGCGGGTCGGTGGATCGATGGCCCACGCGCTCGAACAGCTGGACGACAACAGGCTCATCCGTCCTACCGCACGCTATATCGGAGATGCGGGACGGTCCTAAACGCCGGTCCAAGAGCGGTGACCGCCGAGAGCCCCCACGCGTGGGGAATGACAGGATCGCCATGACACAAATGGCCAATAGGGACCGGTGATATGGTTCCTGCCGGGAGTCGACTCGCGGGCGTGCTTGTCCCCAGTAAAGCGTGGACGTCACCCCCTTCCGCCGAACTTGATGCGTGGGTCGAGGTAGGTGTAGGCGACGTCGGTGAGGAGCCGCATGAGGATGATGAGGACCGCGATCATGAAGAACGCGGCCTGTGTCACCGGGTAGTCCCGGTTCAGCACCGAGTTCACGATCACCTGCCCCAGCCCCGGCCACGAGAACACGTTCTCGATGATGACGGAGCCGTTGATGAGGAACGCGATGCCGATGATGGCCTGGGTGGCGACGGGGATGAGGGCGTTCCGCGCGGCGTGTTTGATCATCACCGTCCGCTCGGACAACCCCTTCGCCTTCGCCAAGAACACGTAGTCTTCGGCGGTGGTAGCGTTCATCGCCGGGCGCATGACGAGCATGTATCCGACCCAGCCGATGAACGAGATGCTCATCAGTGGGAGCGCGATGTGATGGAGGACGTTGGTGATGACGGTGACGACCGTCCACTCGAACTCGGGGAACTGATCGAGCATGTAGGTGCTTTTGAGGCCGACCCCGAACCACTGGTTGAACTGGTAATTGAACAACCAGATGAACAGCCACGCGATCCAGAACGCCGGCATCGAGTAGACCGTCAGGCTGGTGCTGAAGATGGTTTTGTCCTTGCGGGTGCCGCGCCACCAGCCGAGGTACATGCCGACCAGGGGACCGACGATTATGCCCACGATGTAGGCAGCACCGAACAGGATCAGCGTCCGTGGAAGCCGCCGCAGGATGACGTCCCACACCGCCGTCTTGTAGGTGGGTGAGCGGCCGAATTCGCCGGTCTGGTAGTTCGTCATGAACTCCACGTACTGTTGCCAGAGCGGCTCGTTCAGCCCCCATACCTCACGGAGGCGTTGGATCTCCTCGGGGGTCATGTCGGGGGTGATCATGGAGCCGATGAACGACCCGGGCATGCTGCGGATGAGCACGAACAGGAGGGTCATGATCACCAGCAGCGTGAGGTACGAGATGACCAGCCGCTTGGCGAGGTATTTCGCGCTGATTCG
>CAZCXJ010000159.1:0-4232 GCA_964502585.1 uncultured Candidatus Halobonum sp. | reverse complement strand
CGTGGACGTGGTGGATGGCGTCCGCGTCGCCGAGCGTCCGGATCGCCTCCGTCACGTCGATCCCCTGCCAGTAGAGGTGCGAAGGGTCAAAGTTCGCCCCGATCCGGGCGCCGGTCGCCTCGCGGAGCCGCAACAAGCCGGTCGGCTCGTACACCAGCATGTTCGGGTGCATCTCGAGCGCAATCTCGACGCCGTGGTCGGCTGCCAGCGCCTCGATCTCGGTCCAGTAATCGACGGCCACCTCCCACTGGTACTCCAGTATGTCGGCGTGTTCCGGTGGCCACGGGGCCGTCACCCAGTTCGGGCGGTCATCGTCGGGACCGCCGGCTGGCAGCCCGGAGAACGTGTTGACGGTGCCAACCCCGAGCTGGGCGGCCAGCCGGATCGTCTCCCGGAGTTCCGTGTCGGCCTCGGCGGCCCGGTCGGGGTCGGGGTGCAGCGGGTTGTTGTGTGTCGACAGCGCCGAGACCCGCAGGCCATGCTCCTCAAGGGTCCCCCGGAGGTCTGCCTGCGCGTCCGGGTCGTCAAGATACGCCTCGCGGGTAACGTGCGAACTCGCCGGCCAGCCGCCGACACCGAACTCGACGGCACCGAGCCCCAGGTCATCGAGGTACGCGAGACACGGTTTCAGGTCCATATCATCCAGCGCGACGCTGAGCACGCCGATCTCCATATCCGAGGCCCGGACCAGTCAGGGCATAAGCGTTCGGTCCGTGGCGGCGCCCGGTTCCCGACCCGGTTCAGATCGCGTCGTACGCTACCGTGACGGGTTGACCGGTCTCGGCGGATTCATACGCCGCCTCCACGACCGCGACGGCCGCGACGCCGTCCGTCCCGCTGGTCGCCGGAGGGCATCCGTCCCGGACGGTCTCGACGAACCGGCGGAGCATCCCTTCGTTGGGATCATCACCCCAGTAGACTGAGGAGACCCCATCCGCATCGATCCGGTCGAACCGCTGGCCGAAACACTCGATGTTGGCCGTTCCCTCGGTCCCGATCACTTCCAGCGTGGCGTCGCCCCAGAACGGGGCGCCATCCGGGCGGCTCCAGGACCCGTCCAGGAGAAGTGTGGTGCCGTCGGCCAGTCGCATCGAGAGATGGTTCACGTCCTCGACGGGGATGTCGTGCATCCGGGTTGCCGTCTCCGCGTACACCTCGGTCACCCGGGTGTCAAGCAGCCAATGAGCCAGATCGACGATGTGGACCGTGTGGTCCATGACCGCTCCGCCACCGGACAGCTCGGGGTCGATGAACCAGTCGCCTGGCATCGTTCCCCGGTTGGTTCCGGAGAGCGAGCGCACCTCGCCGACGCCGCCGTCCCGGACGAGCCTGCGTGCCTCCCGGGCGGGCGTACTGTGGCGGAGCGGCATCGCCACCGCCAGCGCCACGCCGGCCTCCTCGCAGGCCCCGACCAGGTCCGCCGCGGTCGCGGCGGTCGTCGCGAGCGGCTTCTCGCAGAGCACGTCCACGCCGGCCTCGGCGGCCGCCCGTACCCACCGGTCGTGTGCAGTATTGGCCGCACAGACTACCGCGCCGTCGACGCTTTCCAGCAACGCGTCCCGGTCACGATACTTGAGATCGTGATCGGCGGCGAACCCCCGGCCGCGGTCGGCGTCCGTGTCCGCTACGCCTGCCACGGTGACGCCGTCCAGCTCGGTGAGAATGTCGGCGTAGGCGTGGGCGTGGAGGTGAGCTGCCGAAAGGATGCCGAGCCGGGTCACGGTCCCACCTCCTCAACCACGACCGGTTCGCCGCGTTCGGCGGACCGCGTCGCCGCCAGGGACACCCGCATCGACGCGATGGCGTCATCGATGTCCACCGGGACCGATCCCCCATTGACGGCTTCACAGAACGCGTCGAGTTCGCGTCGGTAGCCGTCCCGTTCGACGGCCGTCCCGGTCTGGATGCCGTCGGGAGCGGTGACCGTCAGGCCCGAGCCTTCCTCCCCGGGTTCGATGACGCCGTCCGTACCGGCGATCTCGAGGTCGCTCTGGAGCCCGACTCCCGGGGGCAGATCCCAGCCGGCTTCGACATGTCCTCGGGCCCCGTTCGCGAACCGTACCACAGCGTGGCCGTGCTGTTTGGTGTCCCACCGACGGCGCCGGGCAAACACCCGTTCGATCTCTCCGACCGTGGCGCGGAGGTAATCGAACTCGTGGATCCCCAGATCGTGGAACACGCCACCAGTCCGGGCATCATCCGCGTACCAGTCGGCCCAGTCGGGCGGCGGCGACCGCCGTCGGGCACGGACGCTCGCTACCTCGCCGACTGCCCCGTCTGCCACCTCCTGGCGGGCGGCCTCGTACGCGTGGAAGAACCGGACCACGTGGCCGGCCATGAACGGCACGTTCGCCTCCCGAACCGCGTCGCGGACCTCGTACGCTTCCTCGAGCGACAGCGCCAGCGGCTTCTCACAGAACACGGCCAAGCCCTGTCGGGCGGCCGTCATGGCGTGGGTCGCATGCGTTCCGGTCGGCGAGCAGACGTCGACGGCGTCCATCTCGTGGCCGAAAAACGCCTCCGGGTCAGTGTAGGCGGTCGCGTCCAAGTCGTGCTCGGCGACGAACTCGGGGGCGGTCGTGGGCGAGTAGACCGCGACGACCCGCACGTCGTCCATCGCCGTGTAGCGGGCCAAATGGGTAGCGCTCATGAACCCCGCCCCCACGAGCCCGATCCGAATCCCTGTCACGCCAACATCGGTGTCCCACGACGACAAAACAATTGTGAGCGATGCCACGCCCGAAGACCTGGCCACGAAGCGTGCTGCGACCAGTAGCTATTATGGCCCTCTTTCCTTATTCGAAACTGGATCCATGACACACGAGCGACGCGAGTTTCTGAAAAAGAGCGGTGCAGCGGTTACCGCGGCCACCCTGGCTGGCTGTACTAGCGGGGGCGGCAACGGCGGCGACGACACGCTCAACCTTGCGATCATCTCTTCATCGGCAGGGTTCGGCGACAAGGCGTTCAACGACCTGGCCGTCGAGGGACTGGAAAACGCCGCGGAGGACTTCGGCGGAGAGGTCAACACCGTCGAGGAGACCGACCAGTCCAACTACGGCTCGGTCCAGTCCCGACTGGCCGAGAGCAGTGATCCCGATTACGATCTCATCGTCCTTGTCGGGTTCCAGCACACGCAGGCATTGGAGACCAACGCCACGGAGTATCCCGACCAGAACTGGATGCTAATCAACGACGTCGTCGACCAGCCGAACGTGGCCGGCTTCATCTGGGCCAACCACGAGATGTCGTTCCAAGCGGGCGTGCTCGCCGGGACCATGACCACCCAGGAGCTCTCCTTCGAGGGCAACAGCACGGACCCGGACGGGACGACCGTCGGATTCACGGGCGGAGTCGAAGGCCCACTCATCCGCGCGTTCGAGCGATCGTATGTCAAGGGCGTCGAGTACGTAAACGAAGACATCGACGTCCAGATCGGCTATGCCGGCTCGTTCAACAGCCCACAGGACGGTCGCGAGGTGGCCAACTCGCAGTACGACAGCGGCGCCGACATCGTCTACCACGCGGCCGCTGCCACCGGCCGCGGGGTGTTCCAGGCTGCACAGGACCAGAGCCGGTTCGCCATCGGGGTCGACGCCGACCAGTCGCGTACGCTCCCCGACTTCCAGGACGTCATCATGGGGTCGGCGGTGAAGTACATCAACGAGGGCACCTACCAGTGTGCCGAGGCCATCAACGAGGACGACTTCGAGTCCGTTCAGGGGCGGAACGTCCTCGGTCTCGAAGAGGACGCCGTTGAACTCGTGTTAGGCCAGGCCGTCGGGCCGGAGCTGCCGGACGTCGTCGAGGAGAACCTAGCTGACTCGAAGGAGGCCATTGTCAACGGCGACGTCGAGGTACCGTGCACGGCCTCCGGCTGCGAGAACTGATTGGGGCGCGCTGATCCACCGGCCGAACACTCAACACCCCTGCCGTCATCCCAAGAGACAGATGAGCGAGCCACCCCCCGCCGTCCGGCTGGAGGGCGTGACCAAGCGGTTCGGCGACGTCGTCGCTAACGACGCCGTCGATTTTACCCTCGAGCGCGGATCGGTTCGGGCGCTCGTCGGCGAGAACGGCGCCGGGAAGACCACACTGATGAGCATCCTGTACGGCCTGTATCGGCCGGACGCGGGGCAGGTGTACGTCGACGGGACTGCCCGCGAGTTCGGCTCACCGCGGGACGCTATCGACGCCGGCATCGGCATGATCCACCAGCACTTCATGCTGGT
>CAZCXJ010000158.1:0-4247 GCA_964502585.1 uncultured Candidatus Halobonum sp. | reverse complement strand
GTAGTTCGGGCGTGTCTTGGCGACGCCCGCCAGCTCCATGTCGGGCTGTGCGACGACGGCGTCCGCGACGCGACGGCCGATGGTTCCGTACCCGTTGACGGCGACCCGTGTCATGTCCCGGACTCCCCGACCCGCGAGAATAACCGTTTGGGTTCGGATGCCTCGTGTCGACGGTTCCGGTCGTCCGCGGGACGCCGCGGGGGCCGGTCGCCGACCGGTAACACCGGTGTCGGCGCGAACTCAAGTCCTTCCGGCCCCTACCGGGAGTATGGCCGATCCGACCCCGACACCGGGCATCCACCACGTGACGTGCATCGCCGGCGACCCCCAGCGGAACCTCGACTTCTGGGTCGAGACGCTCCGGGACCAGTATGACGTTCTTCCCCTGGGAGGAGATGTCGCCCGGCAAGGTCGGCTCCGGGCAGGTCTCCCGGACGGCGTTCCGGGTCCCGGACGGGAGCCTCGACTACTGGGAGGCGCGGTTCGAGGAGTACGGGGTCGACTACGACGACCGAGTGGAGCGATTCGAAGAGACCGTCCTCCCCTTCCGCGACCCGGACGGCCTCCCGGTGGAACTCGTCGAAGTGGAGATCCCGGAGGACGACCCGACCGTTCCCTGGACGGAGTTCGTCCCCGAGGAGCACGCCATCAGGGGGTTCCACTCCGTGACGCTCTGGCTCGCGGACCCCCAGCCCACGATGGACCTGCTCCGGACGATGGGATTCGAAGAGATGAGTACCGAAGAGACACGGGGGGACACGCCGGGTGACGAGCGGACCCGCTTCGCCGCGGGCGGTACGGTCGGCAGGTACGTCGACGTGCTCCCGACCATCGAGGGCGGACGGCAGGGCCACGGCACCGTCCATCACGTCGCCTTCCAGACCCCGACCGACGAGGACCAGGAGGCGATGCGCGAGGCCGTCCGGTCGGCGGGGCTGAACCCGACACAGCGAATCGACCGCCACTGGTTCCGGTCGGTCTACTTCCGGGAACACGGGGGCGTGCTGTTCGAACTCGCCACGAGCGGGCCGGGCTACACCAGCGACGAGCCGCTTTCGGACCTCGGCGGACGGCTCGTCCTCCCGGGGACGTTCGAGGCCCGCCGCGAGGAGATCGAGAGTCAGCTGGCGGACGTGACGGTCCCGCGGGGGGAGCCGGTCGAGGCCGACGACTGATAGGAATCGTCGTCGCCAACCGGAATCGGTTCAGAAACCGAAAAAGACGGTGAGGATCGAGCCAACGATGACATATCCCAGTATCATCGCGACGGTCGTGTATCCGATTATATCGCGTGCCCGTAGGTTCGCGATAGCCAACAGTGGTATGGCCCAGAACGGTTGGATCATGTTCGTGAGCTGATCGCCGAGCATTTCGATCAGAACGGCTAGTTCGGGAGGGAGACCGAGTGCTCGGGTCGTTTCGAGCAGGATCAGTCCCTGAGCGATCCACTGCCCCCCTCCGGACGGGATAAAAATGTTCGTGATTCCGGCAGTAACGAGCCCGATGAGCGGCCACGTCAGCGGCGTGGCTATGTCCGCGAGAGAGCGGGTCAGTATCTCCGCGAGTCCGGTCCCCGTCAACAGGCCGGCAATCCCCGCATAAAAGGGGAATTGGAAGATTATTCCGGAGATAGTCTGCACACTTTCTTTCATCTGTTCGACGAGCTGAATGGGCGTGGTCCATACCCCGATTGCGACGAACAGGAAGAACGCGTTGATACTGTTGAGGGTGAGTCCTGCGAGACCACCGGCCAGCGATAGTCCTCCAGTCGAAAAGATCATGACCTCCAGGAAATAGTAGGCCGGGAAAACAGCAATAGCCAATCCCAGCAACCGCGAGTTGTTGAGCGCATCGGCCACGGTTAGCCTCTCACCGTACCGGAGTTCGCGCCAATGGCCGCGCAACCTGCCTGGTAAAGGCCGTTCGGGGAGCGGCGATTCGGGTTCCGTCTCCTCGATCACCTCGGTGATCTCCGCTTCGACCGTACCGGGCAATTCGACGATATCCGATTTAGGGTGCATCGCTCCCATGAGCAGCGGAACACTGGTGACAACGAGCAACCCACTGACGAGATTCGCCGGGTGTCCGATAGTTTGCGACAGTGGGATACCGGCTAAGCTGTACTCGGGGAACGTCTCGGGAATGAGCGTCGGATCGGCCATGATCAGCGCAGCTGACGATGTGAGTCCGTGGCCATACGCCATCAAACTCGTATAGCCCGCGGCAACGAGCAGTGGATAGTGAACTTCGATCCCTTTCTGCTTCATCTCGTAGCCGACACGCTTTGCCATCGTCGCCCCGACGATCAGCCCGAGCGCCCACGAGACGAGCGATGCAGCCATCGCCACGAACGCCGTAAATGCGACCGCGGTGAACTGTGAGGAGGGTACTGCAGCGATGCGTTCGAGGATCCGAGTAACCGGGGGTGATTTGGCGATGGCATCACCGAGCATCAACAGGACTGCCAGCGTCGCCATGAACGGCAACAGCGTCCAGACCCCACCGGACCACGCACGCAGGGCCCCAGTCGACCCCTCACCGATGCCGAGTACCGCCAGAAACGTGATGAAGGTGAGAATTATCGCGATCGCATACGGATCGGGGATGTATTTCAGCGACCATTCGGAAAACCATTCGCCTACGGCTCCGACCCCTTCGAGGATCCACCGTAACGACCCGGCGGACGTCTACGACTCAGCCATCGGTCGACCTCGGTGCTCCCCCGCGAACACTGTTAACTTTCATACATTTTGTGGATCCGTAGAGAACGGTTTTAATCTTACCTTCGTCCCCGACGCGCGGAGTCTGCCGTGGCAACCCACGGGTTATTTTGTGCGTTAATTCGTTCGAAGAACAATAACAAAAGCGGATTCGTCACGCCAGGTCGCTATTGCGTGTCAGGGGGGTGGCAGTCACACGGCGTTCACCGCCGGTGTGTTGCGTGAACTGCTCGAAAATATACCGCAACAGTACAGTGTCGTCGGATTCAGCGGTACCTCGGGTGGAGCCGCCTGTGCGACGCTGGCGTGGTACGGCCACGTCCATCCCAACGAGGATCCAGGACAGCTGCTGTCGGGGTTCTGGGACGACCTCTCCGCCAGTACGCTGCGCCACCGCGTGGCCAACAACCTCCTCCGGTGGAATATCCAGCTCCAGCGTGCCGGTGTGCCGATGCCCGACGTGAGTCCCGCCTACACACCGGGGTCGAAATGGGCCCGAGACGAGTTCCTCGAGTTGCTCGGGTCGTACGTCGACTTCGGGGCGGTCCCGGAGCTGCTCGACGACACCGAAGTGGGGCTGTTCATCAGTGCTATCGACGTCTGTGCGGGCACGTTCGAAGTCTTCCGGGAGGAGGACCTCTCTGCGGAGGCGGTGTTGGCCTCGGCGGCCGAACCGCATCTGTTCGAGGCGGTCGGGATCGACGGCCGCTACTACTGGGACGGGCTGTTCTCGAAGAACCCGCCACTGGTCGATTTCATGGAGGCCGACGACATCGTCGACCCCGACGAGATATGGCTCGTCAAGATCAATCCGCAGAAGCGTCCCGAACCGCCCCGGTCGATGGACGGGATCAACAGCCGCCGGAACGAACTGTCCGGGAACCTCTCGATGAACGCCGAAGTCCGCTCCATCAACCGGATCAACAGCTGGATCGAGCAGGGCTTCCTTCCCGACGAGTACACCTACACCGAGATCAGACGCATCCCCTTCCCGAAGGGTCGGAAACTCGACTGGCGGACGAAGCTCGACCGCGACCCCGAATTCATCGAGAGCCTCGTCCAGCAGGGCCACGAAGAGGCCGACACCTTCCTCGAGCGCTTGCAGTAGCGCACGATGTCTCGGACCCTCACTACCGCCGACTATTCGCCTGCCGCGTCGTCGAACCGCTCGCTCGTCTGATACGGTCGTGCGTCGTTCCGCCTCGCGGATCCGAGTCCGTCGTATCGGCCTCGACACGCCGATACGTCCGAAGACCACTGAAGAGAGTTACGCACGACCGTATGAGAGCGCCGTCCGCGTCTGCAGGGACGGACTCGTTTGCATGAGCGAATACCAGGAATCGATACGGGCTCTGTTCGACGAAGAGAACCCATCTCTCGTGCGAATCCGGAGCGAATCCGATCCGAGTACTCGCCTCTACGGACGAGCGCGCGGGAAGACGAGTCGAATCGCCGACCTCTATGGAGAGCCCCCATCCGTATTCGGATAAGGAAGAGAACCGCATGACTGCAGGCTAATCGCCGAGT
>CAZCXJ010000157.1:0-4262 GCA_964502585.1 uncultured Candidatus Halobonum sp. | reverse complement strand
TCCTCTGGCGGCTGGAACATAGGCCGGTGATTCCACGGCGCGGTCAAAAATCTTCGTTTGACCGGCTGAACATTCGGCGGGCACGTCCCAGGATCCGCGGCCAGCCGTTTCGGGACGTTTAGCCCGCCGCCCCGACCGTCGTGACCCGGCCTGCCATCGTGAGAGGGCTGCCGGCCCCGGATACGATGCACGCGACGTCCGCCTAGCGTCCCGAATCGGGGCCGGTTCGGTCGGGGAGGGCGTGGCAAAGTATAAACGGTTGCGCTCGGGGCTTACGGAGCGACATGGGAGAGCTCAATCCGACCTTCGACGGCGAGACCGTGATCGTGACCGGAGCCGCGTCGGGCATCGGTCGCGAGGTGGCACTCCGCTTCGGCAACGCGGGGGCAGCGGTGATCGTGGCCGATATCGACGAGGAACCAAAGGACGGCGCCGTGCCCACCGCCGACCTGATCGCCGGCCGTGGAGGCACTGCCGAGTACCTGCACACGGACGTCACCGAGTTGTCGGAACTCGAGACCCTGGTCGAGGCTGCTCGCGAGTTCGGCGGCGTCGACATCATGGTCAACAACGCGGGCCTGATCATTCCCGGATCGATCCGTGAGCTCACGCCCGAGGACTTCGACAGTGTCCTGGCTGTCAATGCCAGGGGGGTCTACTTCGGGACACAGGTCGCGGCCAACGACATGATCGAGCGGGACGACCCCGGCTGCATCATCAACACCGCCTCCATCAGTTCGAGTCACGCACAGTTCGAACAGGTCCAGTACGACGCCTCCAAGGGGGCGGTTCGGATGATCACCCGCGGCTCAGCGCTGGAACTGGCCGAGTACGGCATCCGTGTCAACGCCGTCGCTCCCGGACAGATCGCCACTGAGTTCCTGGAGGGGTGGAGCGAGGAAGCCTCCCAGATGGCCGAGGACGATGCCTTCGTCAAACCCGTCCCGCTGGACAGGGCCGGCACGCCCGAGGACGTCGCGCCTGCGTACCTCTATCTGGCGAGCGACCAGGCCAGTTACGTCACCGGCGAGCTCCTGTTCGTCGACGGCGGCTGGCAGGTCATCTGAGCCACACGATTGCCCATCTCCCGGTCGGGAATCCCTGCTCTTGACGGGGAGAATGTCAAAGCAGGCGGTGGTCACCGGACTCGAAACGGCGCACCGGCGAGCGTCGCTGGAGACGGTCGGGATCGACACGTGGGGCGTCGACACCGGCCTGCTCCCCGATGGCCACTTGCTCGCGGAGCCGTACCCGTATCGGGACCCCCAGCTGAGGTCGACGCGCGAGCAGGTCCTGGAGCAGGTCTTCCGCCGAGAGATCTCGACCGATGGCGGGGTGTTCGCTGCATCCGGATATCTCGGTCGGAGCAGTGTTACCGAAACAGGAGCCCGTGACCCGTGATCAGTCGCCTGGGCCTCGTGCTCATGTCCGGGGAGATTACACCTGGCGCGCCGTGAAAAATAACAATAGTACGAGTGTTAAGACGCTGACCATGCCATCGGCGAGGCCGCCCCCCACCCATCAGACGTGGCGAGAGCGTTCGACAGACTCCGCCGACTCCAGGCGCAGGTGAACACCGTGAGTTGGTATTGTTGACCTCTCCGGGACCGTTCCTTCGTCCTGCCCGGGTCATCTGACGGCGAGTCTCGACCTGTCGGTGATTACACAGCTCATTCCTTGGATGAGGGTGGATCAAACCCTCACAGGTTCTCGTGATTCGATCGGCTGTTCAAATAACAGAAGTCATACTTTTTTGAAGAACTATTCTGAATCTATCATTAGAGCCACCCGGAATTGCGTTGGTCGGTCCACTGACCGCTTCGGGATCTCGCTGGGAGAAAACAGATACCTCGTTCGATGGGACTTCCCGACGTCGTATCCGGAAAGCTGGTCGCGTTTTTGCCTCACCTTCGAGCGGTCCGGGTTTCCACGATTCCGCCGGCTCGGCACACAGGGACGAGACTCCGATCCTCGACGGATGCCCCTACCTCCTTGGGTCCGTCCATCGGTCAGAGGGATCGTCAATTCGAAATGGAAAAGGGCCCCGTCGTGGGATCGGACCGGTTCACTGGACCATCGAGGGGGTGGGGACTGCTGCCGACTCGTGCGCATGAGTATCAAAGAAATTATTATTATTTACAAATTATAGTTTGACCAGTTCGAGCCAGATCCCGGCCGCTCGTCGATGCGCTATCTGTGGCCGAAGACATGTTCCTGGCCGAGGGGACCGGTTCGGAGCCGAGACACCCGTCGAGACGGTAGCGTCTCTCCCGGGCACATCCTTTTCCGCCCCGAAAGCGTAGATTCGGTTCTATGACCGTCGATCCCGAAGGACTGTGGAACGCCATCCAAGAGCGGTGTGGGGCCTTGGAACCGGGAACCGAACTGGTGACGCCGCTCTCGAACCGACCGTTTCGAGTCAGGGAGATATCGGTGGACCGGCTCCAGATCCGGTTCGACGACAGCGGCGAGAAGCGTCCGCTCTGGCGTGAGCAGTTCGAGGTTCTTGCTGACCGCCTGGAGGAGCAGCGGCTCGCGGTCGCGGACCTTCCGCCCGGGGTCGAACCGTACGCGACGATCCTGACGCTGTTGGCTGACTTCGTCGTCCGAGACGACCACATCGTCCACGTCTCCGAGCCCGAGACGGGCGGCGGGAGCCCGTATCTCATCTCGCCGGTGGAAGCCCGGACCCGTCCGGAGCGCCTTCACGACGATGCGATCCTCCTGGCGGACTTGCTCGAGACGCTGGACCCCGTCGACCCGGAGACCCTCGCGACGAGCACGCTCACCGATCTGTACGTCCTCCTCTCGGACGTGCAACACGAGGCGGACCGGCTCCGACAGACCGCCCGGGAGTCGCTTCTGAGCCGCCTCGGCCCGGACCAGGAGCTTCACGGGCGGTTCGGGACGGTCCGCCGGACGACCCGGGAGCGACGGCGGCCGAAGGACGACGAGACGGTCTTCGACGCCCTGGCCGAGCACGGGATCCCCCGTGAGTGGGTGCTCGGGGTCGATCCAGACAAGCTCGACGTCGTCTTGACCGCGACAGACCTCGCGGAAGACGAGGTGTACGACGTCGAGGAACAGGTCTACGTCCAGAAGACTGGGGTCGAGGAGGACGAGAAGTACTCCCGCCTGCAAGGGCTCGCGGAGCGAATCGAGGCGGTGGACGGCGAGGAGCGCGAGAGGCTGCGCGAGGACCTTCGGGACCTGGAGACACGACTGGACGAGGCGCTGTCGGCCTGACAAGAGCCCGCCGAACTCGGACGGGAACGGCACTCATCCCGGATCGGGACGTTATAAACGCCGGGATCGGGTGGCGCGTCCCCTCCGGACCGATCACACATCGCTTTCGACGTCGGGGTCGAACGGACTTCGGTCCAGATAGAGGGATTCGAGCAAAAAGACCGAGACGAATATGCCGATGATCCAGAGCAGAATTTCGACGTCGGTGAGATAGAGGTGATAGAGAACGACCGGGATTGCGACGGCCGTTCCAACCAGGCCGAGTGCGGGAACGAGCCGGGTCGACCCCGTCGCGTCGGCGAGTCGGAGGTTCGTGTAGTTCGTGACGGCGAACGAGAGAAGGAACGCGACGGAACTGAATTCGGTGATCTGCGTGAGCGACCCGACCGCGGCGAACGCGGCAGTGAGCCCACCCATGACGAGAAGCGCGTACACGGGAATCCCCTCCCGATTTCGGAACGAGAAGGCCCGAGGGAGTGCCCCTTCCGTCGAGATCTTGTGAACGAGTCGTGCCGTCCCGAAGAGGGTGGCGTTGATCCCCGAGGAGGTACTCTTCATCGCCGAGAGGATCACGAGGACGAACCCGGCGGCACCCAGAACGGGAATGTGAGAGACCGCTTCGGCGAGTGCCACTTCCTCGTGAGCCACGAGCTGCTCGGGCGTCAGGTGAAGCGTCGCCATGAACGAGACCGAGACGTAGATCAGGATCGCGATGAGGATGGCGGCGTACATCCCGACCGGTAACACTCGCTCCACGTTCTCGATGTCCTCGTAGTCGTACACCAGCAGCTGAAACCCCTCGTAGGAGACGAAGATGATCGCAAACCCGGTAATCGGGCTGACGACCCCCTTGCTGAAGAAATCGATCCCCGTCACGCTCCCATCGTAGAAGACGATTCCCAGGACTGCGAGGGAGAGCAAAATCACGATCTTGATGTATACCGCGATGTCCTCGAAGAGCCCCGTTTCGTGGACGCCCTTCAGGTTGAGCCCGACGAAGCCAACGACGATCAGGA
>CAZCXJ010000156.1:0-4287 GCA_964502585.1 uncultured Candidatus Halobonum sp. | reverse complement strand
GTCGATCCGGAAACGAAGTTCCGTACTGCAACAGAGTCGATCCGGAAACGAAGTTCCGTACTGCAACAGAGTTTTACCCGCGCGTAAACTACCCTGATCATAGTGAGTTCGTCGAAAGAGCGGTATCACAGCCTTGCTGAAACCCCTGACCGTCCATGAGCCTCGGACAACGGATGAGACGGTGGCGGGGCTGGTTTCCCATCCCGACACAACGAGGACGATTCGATCTTATCCAGTGGGTCCTGTTAGAGGGACATCGGCTCGCCGTCACGGGTGCCATCCTCACGTTCGTCAATGTCGTCCTCCTGTCGGCCGGGCTGATCTGGACCTTCGAGATGCAGGTAATTCTCACGGAGACCTCGACTGTCGAGAACATCCTCGATTCGTTCTTGAATGGAATTATCCTGCTCGTCTCGATCGTCGTCTCTATCAACTCGATCGTGCTCTCGCAGGATATCGCTTCCGTCCAGAGCCAGGAGGACCGCACTCGGGGCACCAGGGAGTTCCGGAACGACATCGGTTCCCTGACCGAGACTGGGGAGAGTCCGTCGGATCCGAGAGCCTTCCTCCGCTTGATGGCCACAGTAATCACGGATCGTGCGCAGGCGCTGGCGGAGGCTGCGAAGGGTGAAGAGTCGTACGACGAGATCAAGGCGTATACCGAATCGATTGCGGGCTCCATCGACCACCTGACAGAGGTCGACGAAACCGAACACGGCGATTTCACCGACCTCTGGACAGCGCTGGAAGTCGACTACGGGGGATTCCTGGAACGCTCGCGGGCGCTCCGGGGGTCAAACGGCGAGGAGATATCGGACTCGTCCGACGAACAGTGGGATCGTCTCGTCGAGTCGATCCAGCTGTTCGCCATCGGGCGGGAGCACTTCAAGACGCTGTACTATTACAAGGAAGTATCAGTGCTGTCCCGCACTCTGCTGATCGTCTCGCTGCCCGCGATCCTGGTCACCGCGACGGCCATCCTTGCCATCAACGCGGGCCGCTTTCCAACGTTCTGGTTTTTGGGTCTCCCCCCGCTCCAGGTTTTCGTGGCCGCAATTTTCACCGTCGCACTTCTCCCGTACGTCGTTCTCACATCGTACATGCTCCGACTCTCGACAGTCGCAGTCCGAACCGCCACCGGAGGGCCGTTTTCCCTCAACGATTAGGGTCGGGAGGACCGTGCGGATCAGGGTTTTACAGGCCGAGGTGTGGTCGTGATCGTTTCCACCGTCGCCCGGAAAAGTGCAGGATACGGACGAGGGCCGTGAATCGCTCACAGTACGGGACGTGAGATTTGCCTCCGTGACGGGTATCGGTCGTACGTCTCCGTCGAAACGGGGCATCTCACTCGGACGGACAGGGTATTAGTGTATAACAGGGATTATCAAAAGTACGTCTCACTTACGACCTCGAAAGGGACAGCGAACTGGAGACAGGGGCATTACAAACGTACAGTCGTAATGCGGACGTGATAGAAACCGTCTCCCTGTGCTGTCGAATGGAGTAGGAACGTCGTAATCGGTCCGGCCGCCGGTCCGGAGCTTTTTTGTATATCCTGGTACGGACGTCTCAGTCCGGATTTCCGTCTCAGTTTCGAGAGGGTCCGATAGCGGCAAACGGTTCACACTCGCTGGTGTCTCCCGGACGGGCGACGACGGGGCTGTCCCGATAGAACAACACGCCACTGCTATCGTCACAGGAGGACGTAATAGAGGCTGTCGAAGGGAGACCGGGAGGAGAGCCACCGTCCGGTCCTGTGTCGGCGTAGACGTCCGGCGGAAGCGCAAACCATCCCGTCCGACAGGTTCAATATCGGGGAGGCAGTATGGCTCCTATGGAAAGCGAGAGCCGCGACCATCACGAACGGATCGAGCCTGGGAAACGTGTCTACGACAGCAACGGCCGACTCCTCGGGTATATCAGTGGTCTCACCGAAGAGGGGTTCGAGGCCGAGGCGGTGGGCACTGAAGAAGACACCGAGGAGATCCCCGGCCAGGAGTTCGGCGAGGGATACCTGATGTGGCGGTGTGAGGAGTGCGGCGAGATGGGTGAACTGGAAGACGGCATGCCGGAATCGTGTCCTGCCTGCGGCGCACAGGAGGAGGCAATCACTGCGACCCGGGAAGATTGAGCGGTGTCTACAGCGACGCCGGGGGTGAATCTGGGCCATTCCGATCCCGGGCGTCCGGGCCGGTAGATGTCCGGTTCCGGTGTCCGCACTTCGACCCCGATCTGTGCAGAAGGTAATACCACAGACCAGACTATTTTCGAATCTTGAAAATTTCGGTATCCTATATCGACGGCGGGCAGAACGGTGTACGGAAGCGATATTTTGAGCAACGTCGCGTTCGATAGCGAGTATATGAATATTCGATTAGATACCAATATTTTTTATATATCTTGCGATGGCCGCAACGGGTTATACCGATATGTCTCTTTCACAGCCTGTCGATACAGGAATCGGTTGGATCGGACCCTCGCGGTAGAGGGTAGTCATGGACAGGGAGACCTGGATGTGCGCGGGCTGAAATGACGGGCGTGTTCCCGCTCGCAAGTCACGCGAAGGACGTGCTGGCAGGTGCTAGATCTCGGTGACGCGGTCGTACTCGTCGGGGAGTTTTCTGGCGTCCTCCCGGAGGAGGGCGACGACGAGGTAGTCGGCGTAGTCGGAGAAGTACTCCACCAGCTTCGCGATCCGGTCCCCGTCGATCGCCTCGAGCGAATCCAGGAGCACGAACGGGACGACTTCGTGGACGTCGT
This sequence comes from uncultured Candidatus Halobonum sp., assembly GCA_964502585.1. Lineage (GTDB taxonomy): Archaea > Halobacteriota > Halobacteria > Halobacteriales > Haloferacaceae > CAZCXJ01. The sequence goes on along the minus strand of CAZCXJ010000156.1, from coordinate 1,527 downwards.
GGGCGAGATACCCCGCGAGGGCGAACACGAGTCCCGTGACCTCCCGCTCGCTCTCGCTCAGGTGCTCGAACTCGTCCTCGTACGTGACGCCGCCGTCCGTGTTCCGGACGACGTGGAGCCGGAACTCGGCTTTCGTGACTTTTTTCCGGCCCTCACGGGTATCCCGCTCGACGCGGTCGACCCAGATACGCTCCAGATTCTCGTAGTTGAGGATGTCGAGGATCGTCTCCATGTGGTGGTTGAACGCCTCGATAGCCTCCGTCTCCAGCTGTTCGACACGGGTGCGGACTTCCGCCAGTTGCTCCTGGATGTTCTCTTTCTGTCGGTCGAGTTGGTCCAGCTCGTCGACCTTCGACTCGAGGTCCGCGATCTGTTCGGTGAGGTCGTCGCGGTCCTGTTCGAGCCGGTCGAGTTCGATATCGAGCTGATTGACTTCGCGGTGAAGCGCGAGTACTTCGGACCTGTCTTCGGCTTCGAGTTCCTCTATTTCGGTCTCGAGTTCCTCGAGCCGCGTCGTCAGTTCCTCCCGCTCGGCTTCCAGTTCGTCGAGCCGGGACTCCCGTTCGCTGAGTTCGTCACTGACCTGCTCGATCCGCCGTTCGACGTCGGCTTTCCGTTGCTGCTGTGACTCGTGGGTGGATATCCTGTGTTTCAGGTCGTCGATATCTTCCTCGAGGCGCTGCTTGTCGCCGTACTTCGACTGGCGGAAGTCGCGGAGGCGCTCGATCGTCGCCTCGATACGCTCCTGCTCGACCTCCGACCCACAGGTCCAGCAGACGACGGAGTCGTCGGCCTCGAGGAGCTGGTCCGTGACAGCCTCCTCCTCGTCGCCGTCGCGGAGAGCCGACGCGATGTCGCCGGCCGTCCCGTCGAGCATCTCCTCGTTGAACTGGATGATATCCTGTAGCTTGCTCATCTTCCCGTCGAGCTCGCGTCGCTCGCTCCGGAGGGAAGCGAGTTGGTCGTTCAGTTCATCGACGTTCATCTCCGTCCCGTCTTCGAGTTCGTCGTGCTCCGCCTGTAGCTCCTCGAGCTCCGACCGGAGCGAGTCGAGACTCTCCTCCTGGCTCTCGATCTGGAACTCGACGTCCTGGCGCTCGGACCTGACGCGCTCCAGTTCCGCGGTCTTTTTTTGCAGTTCGGTCCGTTCGTCCTGTGCTTCGTCCGCGTTCGTCGAGAGGTCGTCGAGCGCCTCCCGTTTGTCGGCGAGTTCCGCTTCTTTCGCTTCGATATCCGCTTCGATGTCCGCACGCTCCTGCTCGAGGTCGGGGAGTTGCCCTTTCACCTGTTCGAGTTGTCGTATCCGTTCCTCGACCCGCTCTTTCTGTCCAGTCAACTCGCGAATCTCCCGTTCGATTGCCTCCGAGTCGACGGGCCGCATGATGACTTCCCGGAGGTCTCCGCCGAGCGCGACGGTTCGGCGAGCCTCGTTCGACTCGAGCAGAAACGCAAAGAGGTCGGCAAGTTCCGAGTCGTCGAGATAGGGGTCGCCCTCGTACGCGATGCCGTTCGCGCGCCGTTCCATCT
>CAZCXJ010000155.1:0-4346 GCA_964502585.1 uncultured Candidatus Halobonum sp. | reverse complement strand
GGGGACCCGGCGGGAGCACATCGTGCGGGCGACGCTGGAGCCGATCGCTTACCAGACGCGGGATGTCGCCGAAGCTATGGAAGCCGACTCCGGCATCGAGACGACGACGCTGCGGGTCGATGGCGGCGCGGTGAAGAACAACTTCCTCTGTCAGCTCCAGTCGGACATCATCCAGACGGACATCGCGCGTCCCGTCGTCGACGAAACGACTGCCCTCGGCTCGGCGTACGCAGCAGGCCTGGCCGTCGGCTACTGGGACACCGTCAACGAGCTGCGGTCGAACTGGCAGGTCGACAAGGAGTTCGAGCCTGAAATGGACTCCGACGACGCGGACGAGATGTACAGCCGGTGGGACGATGCCGTTGAAAAGTCCCTTGATTGGGCAACGGAGGACTAACCGATGGCGATCGAACTCCTCGGGTGGGGCCTCGAGAACTGGGCCTTCATGATCTTGGCGGCCATCGCCGGCGGCGCATTCGGCGCCGCGATCGGGGCCCTTCCGGCATTCTGCTTCACCGGGATCATGGTTATCGCTGGCGAGGCCGCAAACATTCTGAAGGCGGAACTCACCGGCGTCATCGACGTCCCGGCGACCGCGGACATCGCGGTCGGCGTCACCGGCTCCCTTGCGTTCGGACCGGTGTTCGGTCCGCACATCTCGTTCGCGGGAGGCGTCGCCGCGGCGGCGTACGCGGCCAAGCACGGCAAGATGCAGTCCGGCTTCGACTACCACAACGCCAAGGACATCACCTTCGCCCTCGGGACGAAACCCGACGTGCTGGCTGTCGGCGGCGTGTTCGGCATCCTCGGGCTGTTCGTCACCCGGGTTTCCGGGACGGTCGGTCTGCCATGGGACCCGATCGCCTTCGGCGTCGTCGCCTCGGCGGTCGCGGCCCGGTTGGCCTTCGGCTACCCGATCGTGGGAAGCCCCCGCGGCAAGGGCATCCTCGACATGACGCCGTTCGAGCGCGAGGAGATGCGGGCCCCCTCCGGTACCGGTGGGACGAGCGAGGAGGAGGGGACTGCCGTCGACGGCGGGATGGTCCAATCCGACCGGTTGGCTGTCGAGCCATGGTTGCCTCACCAGTACGAGTGGGCCAGTGTCGCCGCAATCGGCGTCGTTGCCGGCCTGCTCGGCGGGTTCATCGCCGTGCAGACCGGCAGCGCCTTCCTCGGGTTCGGCATCTCCGCGGCCAGCCTGCTGTTCCTGAATCTCGGTGTCGAGCAGATCCCGGTCACTCATCACATGACCCTGCCGTCGAGTACGGCCGCGCTGGCCGTCGCGCCGCTCGGCCTCGCGGACCCGGTGCTCCTGGTCGTCGCCGGGCTGTTCGGGGCGTTCGGCGCACTCGTCGGCGAACTCGTCCAGCGGATCTTCTACGCCCACTCGGACACACACTTCGACCCGCCGGCAGCAGCCATCGTTGTCGCGACACTGACGATCGCGGTCCTCCACCTCGCCGGCGTCTTCCCGAGCGCGGTGTGGATTCCGCTCCCCTGAGGCTCCCCTCCTCCGCCCTTTCGGGCTCGATCTCGTACCGCGGACGGGACCACGGCTGACGGAATCCCCCGTCCTTTTTATCAAGTAGAGGCAACCTCCGATAACAAAACACTCCCACACCCTATGGATATCGACGCGCGCATCAAGCGACGACAGCGTCGGGACGCACCCCCACGCCTGGTGCAGGACCACCAGGCACTCTCGCCAGTCGCGCATGTCGACGAACCGGTCGGTCGGGGCCCCATATTCGAGCGGATGCTCGACCATCTCGATCCGGTGTTCGACGGACAGTTGCCTCCCAATGCCTACATGTACGGTCCGTTCGGCGCCGGAAAGTCGGCCGTGGTGACGGCGTTGTTCGCGCATCTGCGCCGGCTCTCAACCGAGACGCGGTCCGTGATCCACACGAGTACACGGACTACCTCGCCGACCACCCCCGGGTTCGTCTACGTGGATATGCGCGGCAAAACCAGCGCCTTCGCCTTCTATCACGGCGTCCTGGATTCGCTCGTCGACGAGTCCGTTCCCGAACACGGCATCAGTACGGCCGACCTCCGGAGCCGCCTTCATGACCTCCTCCGCGAGTCACGCGCCGGAGTCGTCGTGGCGGTCGACCACGTGGACGAGCCCAACAGTGTCGGCGTTGAGGAACTCATCGACCTCTTCGCGGGGCTTCCGAGCAACATGAGCTGGCTCGCCATTGGGCGGGCCGCCCCCGACCAAATCCGGTTGACGGAGTACACCTCCACCTCGATTCGTGTCGGCAACTATCGGCGACAGACGCTCGTCGACCTGCTGATGGCAAGAGGATCCGATGGGTTGGCCCAACAGGCGCTCGACCACGACCGAACCCGCGAGATCGCGGACTGGGCGGATGGAAACGCCCACCACGCGCTGCAGGCGCTGTTCGTCGCAGCAACCCGAGCGGATGAGGCGGATCGGGACCGCGTCACGGCGTCCGACATCACTGTAGCCATTGAAGAGACGCCGGCCCCCTCCGTCTCGCTGGGGCGTGTCCTGGCGCTCCCGCCCAACAAGCAGCTCGTCCTCCGGGAGCTCGTCGACCTCGAGCCCGAGGACCGGGCGTCCGTGGTCGCGACGACGGAGGCGATCAGTTCTCAACCATCGGTCGACCTCTCGGCAGGAACGGTCAAGCGGTTCCTCTACGAGATGGCAGAGATCGGTATCGTCGACCGTGTCCAGTCCTCCGTTCAGACCGGAAAGGGGCGGCCTCCGAGCCGCGTCGAACTGCGGTTCTCGCCGACCGCGTTCCGCCGCCTGTACGATCTTCAACAGTAACTGGCGTGCGCTCGCGGGAAGCCCCCGGACATGGGAGTTCCGGAGACCGACTTCGGAGCCGTTGGCCGAAGGACCTATTCGCATCTAGCGACAGCCCCGTGTGTGGGTGTGGAACCAGGCGATCGGGTCCGTCTCGATTACGTGGGACGATTTCAGGACGGCAGCGTGTTCGCAACATCACGACGGGAGGTCGCACGTTCGGCGGGACTGGTCGACGCCGAACATACCGATCCTGAGGAGTTCACACCTCTGTCCTTCACTGTCGGGGCCGGCGAGGTGATCGAGGGGCTTGACGAGGCGGTCGTGGGCATGACCGTCGACGAAGAGGCCACGGTGACTGTTCCGCCCGCCAAGGCCTACGGTGAGTACGACCCCGATATGGTCCGCGAGTACGACCCAGAGACGTTCGAAGAGATGGTTGGCAAGCCGCCGGAGGTGGGACGCCACGTCGAGGCGCAGAACGGTCGCCACGGGGACGTGACCGCCGTGTCAGATGACGCCGTCCAGGTCGACTTCAATCACGAACTCGCGGGACGGACGCTCGTCTTCGACTTCCGGCTCCTGTCCATCCGGTAAGAGTCCGCGACCGTGGCGGACCTCCGCGGCCACCCCACCGCATACTCCGCGGGTGCAGACCGTCCCTCGTGGTCGCTCCTCTGCAGGCTCTCTCTCGTTCACCGTCGCCGGACATGCGAGGACCTCTAGCACTAGCCCTTCACGCCGCTCGAGTATCCCGCCGGTCCGTCTGATCGGAGCGCCAGAGTCGTTCCCCTCGGAGACGGAGGACACGGCACCCGTCAGCTTACTCCGAGGGCCGCGAGACGCCCAGGGGCTTCTTGCAGCCCTCACAGAGGAAGAGGTCACGATTCTCGAAGAGGTGGATCGAATCGTCCTCCGAGGTTTCGATTTCCGTAACCTCGTGCTCGGAGACGAGTTCCGTGGCCGAGTCGACCTCCATCCCACATTCCGGGCAGGTAAGCGTGTCTGCCATACGTACACCGACGGGCCACCTTCGTATAACAATGCCCCGGGAGTGTAGGCCTGTCACACGGACCTGATGGCCCCCTCCATCGCTGACAGGGAGGCGGATCGATCATCTCTGTGTCAGCGACGTACAGACCCCCCCACCGCCTCAGATCTCACGCGACGCTCCCTGCGGGTTCACCCCGGTGCTCAAGCTGGACGCCGCCCCCCCGAGACGGGGGACCCGACTCCCGGTATTATTACATAACTAGTGCCACGTTGGACGGGTAATGGAACAGGCGTACATTGGTGTGATCGACCAGGGCACGACCGGAACCCGGTTCATGGTCTTCGATCACGGCGGGCAGGTCGTCGCCAACGCCTACGAACGACACGAGCAGATCAAACCCGAACCCGACTGGGTCGAGCATGACCCCGTCGAAATCTGGGAGGCCGTGACCAAGGCGGTCTCCCGAGGGCTTTCGACCTCGGCGCTCGACCCGACGCGATTGGCCGCGCTTGGGGTCGCGAACCAGCGGGAGACGACGGTCGTGTGGGACCGCCAGACCGGCAAACCCGTGTA
>CAZCXJ010000154.1:0-4420 GCA_964502585.1 uncultured Candidatus Halobonum sp. | reverse complement strand
TTCGCCCAAGGGCTGCACGAGGCGTTCGACGACCTGTCGTTTTCCATCGAGTCGACCGTCGCCGAGGCCGAGACGGTCGCGGTCCGTGGCGCCGTCTCGGGCGTTCACGCCGGCGACTTCCAAGGGATCGCCCCGACGCAGGAATCCGTGCGGTGGGACAGCTACGTGTTCGTGCGCCTGGAAGGCGACGCGATAGCGGAGACGTGGGTGCTCTCGGACGTCGCAGGGCTGCTGGACCAGCTCGGTGCCGCGCCGGAGGCGGCGTGAGACCCCCCGTGCATCGCCCCGGCTCCGCCAGCGCCCCTCGGGTCGCCCGGACACGGGGTTACTCCTGTGAGGAGCCACAGACGGGGAGACGAGGGGGGCGACAGACGTGACTGGCACGCCGGGATCGGACGGGCGCTCGGCTGTCGACCAGGACCCGACACTCCGGTTCGCGGTCGACGGCGAAACGGTCGCGGCGACCCGGTACGAGCCGACGGCGTTCGATGAACCGTTGCCGGCCGTCCTCTGGTACACTGCGTACCACAAGGACGACGAGACGACCTTCGGCAGGTACGACCCGCTCCTGGAGTACGTCGCCGCGCACGGGTACGAGGTGGTCGTCGCGGACATGGTCGGGACCGGCGCGTCGACCGGACGCCTGGGGGAGTTGCTGGGTCCCGAGACGAGCGCGGAGGTAGGGGAGCTCGTCGAACGGCTCGCCGATCGGGAGTGGACGACCGGCCGGGTCGGGATGCTCGGCAAGTCGTTCCCCGGGGCGGTCTGTCTGGCGGCGGCCGCGGAGAACCCCGACCCGCTGGAGGCCGTCGTCCCGATCCTCACGACCCACCGACGGGAGCGGATGGCGTTCCATCGTGGAGGGCTCCCGAGCCTCTGGCTGAGACTGACGATGATCGCACTGTACACCGCCACGGGCGTCCAGCCCCCGAGTCGCCAGCCCCCCGGCTGGGAGGATGTCTGGCGGACGAGGGTGGAACGCTACCGCGAATCCGGCCCGCCGCTCGCCCGGACGTTCGACCCCGACCCCGACGACGAGTACTGGGACTGGGACGTGCCGGTCGAGGACATCACGATCCCGACGTTCGCGGTAGGGGGGTACCGGGACCACTTCCCGGCTGACACGGTGGAGTACTTCGCGGCCATCGACGCCCCGAAGCGCCTGCTGATGGGCCCCTGGCGTCACGTCATCCCCTACCAGGGCCGGGAATCGGCGGTCGGCTTCCGCGGGCAGGTCGTTGACTGGTTCGACCGCTTCCTGAAGCACGAGGCGACCGAGCCGTTCGAACCGACGGTCGCCTACTGGACCGAGCGCGACGGCGGACGGCAGGTCGACGCCGGGGGATGGCGCGGACGCTCGGCATGGCCCGACGTGCGCGGGGACGACACCGAGGTGCTGTCCTTCGCGGCGACGCCGGCGGGGCTTGAACCCACATCGGCGTTCGATTCGGGCGCCGTCGAGCGGACCCACGACGTGGACCACACCGTCGGTCTCGAGGCGCATGACATCGCTGTCCCCTTCGTCGACACGAACGCCGACGACGCTCGGGCGGTGACGTTCGAGACGGCGCCGTTCGACCACCCGGTCGAACTGACCGGCACCGGTGAGGCGACCGTCCGGGTCGCGGCAACCGGCCCCGTGCCGGTGTGTGTTCGACTCGTCGACCGGGCGCCGGATGGACGGGCCCGCCCGGTGACCCGGGGCGCGGTGCGGGCCGACACTCCGGACGGCGACCCGGTCACGGTGCCGTTGGCCCCAGTCTCGCACCTCCTCGAAGAGGGACACCGGCTTCGAGTCGCGATCAGCGCCGCGGACTTCCCCTCGCACGTGCCCGTCGGTACGGGAGACACGGTCGTCGTCACCTCGACGCCCGCTGCCCCGACGACGATCCGGATTCCCGGCAGCGACCGGCCACCGGAACCGTACGAGGATGCCGTCTCGATGCCACCGCCGGACGATTCGCTTCCGCTGGTACCTGCGGCCGTCGCGGACACGGAAGCGTCCTGGGAAACGACCCGGGAGCACGAGCGAGGCGGCGCGACCCGTCGCCGACGCGTGGCGACCGACTTCTCGTTCCCGCACGTCGAGAAGTCCTACGAACTTGACGTTCAGGCGTCCGTCGTCGGCGACGATCAGGACACGCTCTCGGCGAGCGCCAGTATCGAGACCGTCTTGGAATATGATGAGGATGAACCCATCACGGTCGCGACGACTGCCCGCAGGGACGCGGACGGTACGACCGTTGAAGCGACCATTCGACGGGACGGCGAGTCCGTGTTCGACGGGGAGTGGTCGGCGTGACCGTCTGCTGGCACAGTCCGGACCTGACCCGATGACTGGCGACGAGTCCAACCTTGACTGGGCGACCGTCGACGAACGTGCCGACGCGGCAGTTGACTATCTCGAGGGGGTGACCGGTCTCGAGGCCATCCAGGCGTACAAGCGGCAGAGTTACGAGCTACTCTCCCCGACGCAGAAGGACCGCATTCTCGACGTCGGATGCGGGCTCGGTGCGGACGTCGTGAACCTCTCGGAGCAGGTCACACCCGGAGGTGTGGCCGTCGGTATCGACAGGAGCGCGTCGTTGATTGACGACGCACACACGCGGGCCGGATCGACGAACGGGGTTCGGTTTCTGGTCGGGGACGCGATGCAATTGCCGTTCGACGACGCCACGTTCGATGCGTGTCGCGCCGATCGTGTCTTCCAGCACCTGCGCCACCCACGGGGAGCACTCGCGGAGATGTGTCGGGTGGTCCGTCCCGGTGGTCGGATCGCGATCAGCGATCCGAACTGGGACACGTGCGTCGTTCACGCCCCGACCCTTGACGAGGAGGTGACGCGACACGTGACCGACGGAACGTGGGGGAGTTCCCGCAATCCAGAGATCGGAGCCCGTCTGTACGCGCTGGTTCGAGAACGCGGCCTCACGGACATCCAGATCCACCCGCTTTCCGTGGTCTTGACGGACTACAGGACCGCGAACCAGGCGCTGTCCCTCGTCGCCCGAGTCGAACGGGTTCAGGATGCGACTGCTGTTTCGGCCGCCCGGGCTGACCAGTGGCTGGCCGACGTCCGCCAGGCCGGTCGAGAGGGGACGCTGTTCTGTTCGATGACGGGCTACACCGTTGCTGGGTCAGTCCCGGGCGAGTGAGAGCCAGTCGCTCCTCTGGATCTGACTTTACCGGGCTACTCACCCGATATACTGCATTCACGATAATACCCTGCCGGAAGCGAGGGCACACTTCCATCGAGTATCAGCAGTAGTGAATGCCGCGGTCGGCTTCAGAACGTGACTCGAGGTGCGCGTCGACAGCTTTCACGACATCCCCGATATCACGCCCGGCCTGGTGGACGTAAATAATTCCGGCGTGCTCGAATCCGGAGTTTTCGACGAGTGAGAGGAAGTCGTCGTCAAACGTCAGCAGAATCCAGTCGTTATCGACGACGTAGAGAGGTGTTCACGGTCGGGGTCGCCCAATCGCTCTTCCTCACGGGAAGTGTAGACGGTCCAGCCGCGACGGCGGAGTCCGTCCGCGACCGGGATCCAGATACTCTCGTCACAGTATAGCGGCCTCATGCCGGAGCGGACTCGGCTGATCGGAAGTCGTCGATGTTGTCATAGTAGTATGCGAGCGCACGATGGACATCACCGAGCGCGAGGTCCGGATACAGCTGGGTAATCTCGTCGGGGCCGTACCCGCTGTGCTCGTACGCGACCGCGACGTCTTTCACCCGGATGCCGGTCCCCTCGATAGTCGGGGCACCGTCGCTGTGTTCGGGATTCTGCACGATGCTCATGAACGGGTCTTCACGCTCTGTCGGTAATAAAAACGGGGTCGAGTGCGGTCAGCTACCCACCGCTGAAGCGGTGGGCTTGTCGGTGGACGCCCGGTCTGCCGACACGAACGTGTCGGACGCCACGTCAGTCGCGTTCACGATCATCGTCCCTGACTTCAGGGCGTACTGACAGATCGCCCCTCCAGCGGGGGGTCTGCCCCTGCTGGAGTGTGAGCCCGTGTTTGCGCGCCACATTCTTCGCTGCGTTATAGTCCGCATTCACTAGTGGCGGTCGTCTGGTCCATTCCCGTCAGGTTCCACAATAGATCTGCTGAGCCTCGTTTAGACGCTCCTGAAGATGCCGGTTCGTGGCGATTGTTGGATGAACAGAATCAGTCCGTGGAGTGGCTCACTACCCGGTTTCGGTGTGTGTATAAACGCCGTCGAGAGCGATCTGTACCGCGTCTAAACAAGGCCGATCTGCTGTATACGCGTCCTGGATGCAGCAGCTAGTGAACGCATTATCGAGCTCCTGCCAGGACACGGGTGCTGCATACAGAGGATGGGTTCAGCGAGAAGCGACGGCACGGTATCGAGCCTGGGTAGGCCGCCTCAGCCGGCCCGCCTGACGACGACGCC
>CAZCXJ010000153.1:0-4454 GCA_964502585.1 uncultured Candidatus Halobonum sp. | reverse complement strand
ATTAGCCATACCTTTTATGCGACTCATTCGCATAGCCGCAGGCACCTGAATGCGAGAGGAGTCGACCCCGTCCGAGGACCCCATTCCACCCCCGACATCGTTCGTGACACAGGCGAACGCCTCGGGCGAGGGGTTCCGCCAGACGTTCGATGAGGCCTGGCCCGAGGCCTGGCAGCGGGCGGCCGACCTGCTCGAGTGGGAGTCACCCCCCGACGCCGCGCTGCGGGAGCGTGACGGGGCCCTCCGATGGTTCGACGGCGGGCGGTTGAACGCGGCGCACAACTGTGTCGATCGCCACCTCACAGATCGGAAGAATCACGTCGCGATCCGCTGGGAGGGAACGACTGGCGAGACACGGACGTACACTTACCTCGACCTCCACCGCGAGGTGAACGCGGCGGCTGCCGGGCTTCGGTCGCTGGGTGTCGGGCCAGGGGATGTGGTGACACTCTCACTGCCGGTGATGCCGGAGCTCCCGGTCGTGATGCTGGCATGCGCGCGGCTCGGCGCGCTCCATAACGTCGTCTTTGCGGGGTTCTCGGCGGACGAACTCGCCGCCCGGCTCGACGGAACCGGCTCGGAGTACCTCGTCACCTGTGACGGCTACTACCGGCGCGGCACGGCGGTCAACCAGAAGCGGAAGGCCGACAACGCCCGGCTCGCCGCCGAGCCCGACGTGGAGACGGTCGTCGTCAACCGGCTGGAGGATGACCTCCCCATGGGTGAAGGAGATGTCGAGTACTGCGAACTGCTCGACGCCCATGCGGGCGAGACCGTGACTCCCGTGGAGCGGGCGGCCGATGACCCACTGTTCGTTATCTACACCTCCGGGACGACGGGGGACCCGGACCGGGTAGTCCACACGACCGGAGGGTACCTCTCGTACGTCGCCTGGACCGGGCGCAACGTCTTGGACATCAAGCCGGAGGACACCTACTGGTGTGCGGCGGATATCGGGTGGATCACCGGCCACTCATATGCCGTCTACGCGCCGCTCGCGCTCGGGACGACGACGCTTCTGTACGAGGGATCGGCCGACCAGTCGGAGAAGGACCGCCTGTGGGAACTCATCGAGCGCCACCGCGTCGACGTCTTCTATACGGCCTCGACGGCGGTCCGAGCCTTCCGGAAGTGGGGCGATGAGCACCCGGCCGGGCACGACCTCTCGAGCCTGCGGTTGCTCGGGATGGTCGGCGAACCCATCGACGCACACACCTGGCGGTGGTATCGCGAGCACGTCGGCGACGGGTGCCCGGTCGTCGACACGTGGTGGCAGACGGAGACCGGTGGCATCGTCGTCTCGACGCTCCCAGGCATCGACCCGATGCTCCCCGGGTCCGCGGGTCCGGCGCTGCCCGGCAACGAGGTGGCCATCGTCGACTGTGACGGCGAGGCCCTCCCCAGCGGCGAGGCCGGCTTCCTCGCGGTGAGGAAGCCGTGGCCCGGAATGCACCGGTCGCTGGCCAGTGAGGCGACCGCGGATGACTGGCAGTACGTGACCAGCGACCGCGCCACGATGGATGAGGCCGGCTACGTTACGTTCCTCGGTCGCGAGGATGATACGGTCACCGTCGGCGACACGACCTACGGGCCCGCGACCCTCGAGGAAGCGATCATTGAGGTCGATGGCGTCGCGGAGGCCGCGGTGGTCGAGTCAGTCGTCGGGGATCGGTCAGCGGTCGCGTACGTCTGCACCGAGCGCGACCGCCCGGGCAATGATGGGCTCCGTAACCGAATCCGCTCGCACGTCGCCGAACGACTCGGTCCGACCGCCACGTTCGAGGCCATCGTGTTCACACCGGAACTGCCGAAGACCCACTCGGGGAAGGTCATGCGTCGTCTCCTGTCGGCCATCGCCGACGGGGAGGAGTACGGCGACACCAGCGCGCTCCGCAACCCGGAGACTGTCGGGGAGATCGAAACCGTCGCTAACGAAGAATAATTTCGGCCACAACGTAAATCCGAAAGCAAATACGAAGGAGCCTCGAACTCGGGAAAAGTGAGGAACATAGCTCGATAACCGGCAAAAGTAAGCGGTATATAGGCATACTATTTTCGCTTCCCACAAGTAGACGAAATATGGCACAGCAGACCGGAGGGGTCCGCCTGGATGCCGCCGACTACGAGCAATTTCGGCAGGCGGCGTCGACCTACCGGAAGCGGCTCATCGTCAGACTCGCTGCCGAGGTAGGCCTGCGCCCGGCGGAAATCGTGGAGGTTCGGCCGACGGACCTGACCACCCAGGTGCAGGAAGGGACAGTCCATTACTTCCTTGCGGTGAGGGGCGGGGACGCCGAGCGCGAGGCGTACCTCCCCGCAGACCTCAAGCGGGAATTCGACCGCTATGTGGACCGGAATGACGTCGCCGCCGACGAACCGGTGGTATCGGTGAGCGCACGTCGCGTCCAGATGCTCGTCGGAGAGGTCGCAGACTGCGCGGCCGAGGAGACCGGTGACCGAGCGCTCGCGGACTGCTCGTCGGCCGACCTTCGGCGGCACTTCGCTCGCCGCGCGCTGGACCGCGGAGTGCCGCCGGCGGTCGTGATGGCCGTCGGCGGATGGCGGCGGCTCGACGGGTTTGCTGCCGACCCGGCTGCCATCTCGCAGGCGACGATCGCAGCGGCGTTCGACGGGAGCACTTCGTCGGCTGAGGGCCGCTACCGGGCTGCGTTCGACCGGATTGACCGGCCGGCGGTGTTGTTAGACGCCGACGGGATCGCCGTCCACGCCAACGCCGCGTTCGGTTCCGTGACCGGGCTGCCCCCCCGGGAGGCGGAGGGTCGGGAGCTCCGTGATTTCACGAAATCGGTCGACGAGCGGGAGTACGCGGCGATGTGGGAGGCTGTCACTGCGGGCGAGACATGGGCCGGTGAGGTCAACACCACCGTCCCGGGTGGCGATACGGTTCGCGGACGACTCACCGTCTCGGCGCTAGGCACCGGTCGCAGCGTCGCGGGGTTCGTGGCCACCTTTGAGTCATACGAGACAGAATCTGCCTCGGAGTCAGTCGCGCGGCGGACGCTTGACCGGCTCCGGACGGTGCGGGCAGCCACTCGAGCTGTCGGGGAGGCGCTTGCTGCGGCCGGGACCCGTGAGGAGGTGTTAGCAGGCACCTGCGAGCGCCTCGCGGCGTCGGACGCCTACGCCGCGGCGTGGGCGACGGACACTTCTGGCGATCCGGCAGTGCCGACCGCCGTCGCCGGCTTCGACGGGGAGGCCATCGAGCGGCTCGTCGAACGAGAGGACGTTCGGGGTCTGATCGAGCGGGCACGCTCGCAGGATGGCGTCCACGCGACGACCGTCTCAGCGGACGGTGGAACCTTTGCGCTCGCGACCGTCCCGCTCGCCCACGGTGACACCACGTATGGAACGGTGACGGTGGTCAACCGATCGCGCGGCCCGGCGGACGAACACGAGCGCGCGGCCCTGGCCACGCTTGGCGAGCGCGTGGGCGGCACGCTCGCTGCAGTCGAGTGGAAGCGGCTCCTGCTTGCGGACGCCGTCCGGGAATTAGCTTTCGAAGGGGGAAACGTCGACTCACCGTTTGCCCGGGCATCAGCCGAGCTTGACGCCGACCTTCGTGTCGAGGGCCTGGTTCCGTTGGAGGGCGGGTCGCTCCTGTACTACGTCACAGTCCGTGGGGTGGGTCAGGACGTGGCCCTCGGGACGCTTGAGGACCGAACGGCCGACGCCCGGCTCATCACCGACTACGGCGAGGAATCGCTCCTTGAGGTGACCGTCGAAGGGCCGTCGCTCCCGGGTGCGCTCGCGGCCCGCGGGGCCAACGTGACCGAATTGGTCGCGGACGGCGGCCACGTGGACCTCCAATGTGAGGTCGCACCCAGCGCGGACGTGCGAGGAATCGTTGAGAACGTGACTGACGCCTTCCCCGGCATCGAGCTCGCGGCGAAACGCGAGGTGGAACGATCCGTCCGGACGCCGGGGGCATTCCAGCGGTCGCTGGAGGAGCAGCTTACCTCGAAACAGCGCTCCGTCCTGGAGGCCGCCTACCATGCAGGCTATTTCGACTGGCCGCGCGGGTCGACCGCGGAGGAGTTGGCCGACTCCATCGGCGTCTCCTCTCCCACGCTGCACAACCATCTTCGCCGCGCCCAGCGGAAGCTCCTCGCGGCGTTCTTCGATGGAGGAGAGTGATCGCTTGCGAGTTTGTATAGTTAGCCCTCCCGACTAATAGTGTGAGAGAAGACCACATCATATACTCATGTCGGACCAGCAGGAGGCCGACCCAACCATCGAGGCACGGCTCCACGAGCAGGACTACTTCCGACCCCCGGCCAAGTTCGTCGGGCAGGCCAACGCCTCGGACCCGGCTATCTACGACGAGGTCGGTGACTTCCCGGAGGGGTTCGAGCACTACGCTGAGCTCCTCGACTGGGAGGAACACTGGGACGAGGTCTTCGACGGGTCCAACCCACCGTTCTTCGAGTGGTTCA
>CAZCXJ010000152.1:0-4522 GCA_964502585.1 uncultured Candidatus Halobonum sp. | reverse complement strand
CGCTCGCGTCCCGGCGGTTTTATTCGCCGCAAGCGACAACCCAGGGGTATGAGCGAGAACGAAGAGGGGCGAACGGACCTCCGGATGCCCGAGGGTGACGAGGTGTTCGCGGAGGTCACCAACATGCTCGGGGCGAACCGCGTAAAGGTCCGCTGTGCGGACGGGACCGAACGGACCGCTCGGATTCCCGGTCGGATGCAGAAGCGTGTCTGGATCCGCGAGGGTGATGTCGTCCTCGTCGAGCCGTGGGATTGGCAGGACGAGAAAGCAGACGTCACCTTCCGGTATGAGAAGGCCGAGGCCGACCAGTTACGGGAGGAGGGTCATATCCAGTGACCAGAACAGGGACGGGCCGCGCGGTTCGGTATCGCGTCCACGGGCTCCGGCTTTGCAGACTCCCCTCCGATTCAGTCCGCTTGCACGTCCAACACCACCATCCGACTTTTCCCTTCGGCGATCCTATTTGAACCTGAATGCCAGGTGAGTCCGGCGAGTTCGGCTTCGTCGAACCGGAGGAAGCCGAAGCACCCGGGGACGAATGGGAGGAGCTCGACGTCTCGGACACGGAAGCCGACCGAATCGCTCGGACTCACGACCGGGACTTCAGCGAGTTCCGGCAGCGGGTCAAGGACGCCGATCAGTTCAAACTCGATGACGGCGTTTTCGACGACGCGACGCTCGCGGCCCTGTATAAACTCGTCCAGGACGGCCACGTCGCTGCGTTCGGGGGGCCGGTCTCGACCGGCAAGGAAGCGAACGTGTACGAGGCCTTAGGAGCCGACGAGCGTGAAGTCGCCGTCAAGGTGTACCGCATCAATTCTTCCAACTTCAGACAGATGCGGGAATACCTGGAGGGGGACCCGCGGTTCGAGGGCATCGGCGGGGACAAGAAAGCGGTCGTCCTCGCTTGGGTCCGCAAGGAGTTCGCGAACTTGGCACGGGCACAAGCCGCAGGCGTCCGAGTCCCGGACCCGATCGCCGTGGAACGGAACGCCCTCGTGATGGAATTGGTGGGCCACGCCGACGACCGCGCCCGACGGCTCGCCGAGGTCCAGGTTGAAAACCCTCACACTGCCTACGAAGTCGTTCGGGAGTACATGAACCGCCTGTACGGTGCCGGGCTCATTCATGGCGATCTTTCGGAGTACAACCTCATCATCCACGACGGGGAACTGGTGGTCATCGACCTCGGACAGGCCGTGACGGTCCATCACCCGAACGCTGACACGTTCCTCGATCGGGATTGTGAGAACGTCGCATCGTTCTTTGCCCGCCAGGGCCTCGACGTCACGGGTGCCGACCTCCGAGCGTACGTCACCGACACCGACCCGGACCCGACAGCTGATCCCCAGTGAGGCGTCCCTGACACGGGCGTGGACGAACGCTTAAATTACTCGAACGGATATCGCTGCGTATGCAGCACGTGACGGTTCCGCAGGATCGAATCGGTGTTCTCGTCGGCGAAGGAGGTGAGACGATGCGCGAGATCGAGGACCGTGCCGAAGTCCGGCTGGATATCGACAGCGAGACCGGCTCGGTCGCTATCGACTCGGTCGGCGACCCAGTGAAGGGTATGGTCGCGCCCGACATCGTCAAGGCCATCGGTCGCGGGTTCACGCCCGACGCAGCGCTGTCCTTGCTCGAGCACGACCTCCGTCGATTCGAACTGATCGACCTGGCGGCGAAAACCCGTAACGAGAACGACCTCCGCCGACAGAAGGGGCGACTCATTGGCGAGGATGGCCGGACCCGCGAACTGATGGAAGAGTTGTCCGGCGCCGAGGTCGTGATCAAAGGGACGACCCTCGGGGTTATCGGCCAGCCGGAAGAGGTCCGAGCCGTCCGTCGAGCCGCCGGGATGATCCTCGACGGGGCCCCCCACGGCGCCGTCTACTCGTTCCTCGAGCGGAAACACAACGAAATCCACGGGACGCCCGACCTGAGCCCACCCAGCAGCTCGGAGCCCGGGCCGGGAACCCGATAGCTCAGGCGCCGAGCCCAACCGTCGGCTCAGAGTCCGACTCGCGCGACCGTTTCATACTCTGGTCCGTCGTCCCTGAGCACCGACTCTTTTAGTCTCACCTCTTCCACCCGGAACCGACCGACCGTCGGCGTCAGCCCGCCGACGATCTCCCTGACACGGGCTTTCCCTCGGGCGTCGGCCATCCGCGCGAGCGTCAGATGGGGGGTAAACTCGTGCTCCGCCTCGTCGAACCCAAGTACGACGGTCTCCCGTTCGATCTCTTCGTGAAGCCGCGTCAGTTCGACCGTCCCCACATCGGTCCCGGCCCAGACCACACGGATGTAGTCGGTTGAGGGGAACACGCCCAGTCCCGCAACCTCCACCTCGAACGGGTCGACGGCCGCTTCACTGACTCCCCGCTCTATGGCGCCGACAATGTCTTCGACCCGCTCCGACGGGGTGTCCCCGAGGAATTTCAGGGTGATGTGTGCCTGGCTCGGCTCGGTAAAGCTGAGGCTCTCGATCCCCGCAAAGCGGTCCTGTAACTCTGCCACGTCCTCTGTCAGGTGGTCAGGCAAGTCGACAGCCACGAACAGCCGGCGGTCGGACATGTGGTTGTAGTTCGGTCAGGCTGGGGGGAACAAAAACGCGACGCGCAAGCCTTACCCGCGGTGCTCGCGAACTTCTGAACATGACTGATGAGGACACAGAGCCCGACGACCCCGGCCCTGAAGAGGGAGCGGGACCGGACCGAGGCCACCGGTTCTCGGCCGGTCAGGGGTTCGACGAAGACTACGAGGCGTTCAGTCTTGACCCCTCGGATCTCGCTGCGGACCCGGCCGAAGTCGACCCGGTCGATACCCGGGTGATCACCGACCAGCTGGACCAGGCGTCCATTCCGAAAGACCAGGTTGACGTCCAGGAACTCATCGACGTCGGGCTGTCGTATATGCAGATCAACCGGTTCGAGGAGGCGACGGAGACGTTCGAGCGAGCCGCCCGGTTCGCCGACGAGGACTCCCTCGAAGCACAGGAGGCTTGGGTGAACAAGGGAGTCGCCCATGCGGAACTCGAAGAGTACGACGAAGCCATCGGGGCGTACCGGGAGGCGCTCCGGATCGACGATGATTCAGAACACGCGGCGACGGCCGAGACGAACCTGGCGTATGCCCTCTGGGAGTTCGGCGAGACGGAATCCGCGCTCGAACACGCCGAACGCGCCGTCGAGATCGACCCCCGATTCCCGCAAGCGTGGTACAACCGCGGGTTCTTCCTCCTCGAACGCGGACTGGCCGAGGAGGCCGTCACTGCCTTCGACAACGCGGTCCGGTTGGGAATGCGCAACGCCGACGTTCTCGAAGAGAAAGCACGCGCGCTTGAACAGGCCGGCGAACACGAGGAGGCCGAGGAAGTGGCCGAACAAGCGGAAGAACTCCGGGCCGAGGCCGAACAGGAGCTCGTCGAGGAGTTCGAGCAGTGACCGCCGACGGTGGGTCGTCCGGGAGGAACTCGGCCGGTGGCCCTCCGGACGACCCGGTCTCCGGGATGTTGCTCTGCGAGCGGGAGACTGACGAGGGGTTACTCGTCTCCGTTTGCGATGTGGCCTGCCTCGGTGAAACGTTCGAGGAGGGATCAGTGTCGCTGGACGTGAGTGAAGATTTTTATGGGGGAGATGACGCCGTTCGAGCGGACGCCGAGGCGGTCATCGGCAGCCTCAGACGGGCGACGACGGCCAACCTCGTCGGCGAGAGGAGCGTCACAGTCGCGATCGAGGCCGGACTCATTGACGCCGACCGGGTCCTGGAGGTGGACGGGACGCTTCACGCCCAACTCCTGTGGATGCGGTAACTACCCGGGGTTCGGGTCCTCGTCCAGATCCGGGACCTGATCCATGTAGCCTTCGCTACGCGCCCGCTCCAGGAACCGATCGATCAGGGCCGACTTTGCCTCGGAGTAGGCCTCGACGTCGTTCGTGTGTTCACGGGCGGCCTCACGCTTCACACGCGCATACTCCCGCCGTGCCGGGGCGTTGTCCCGGAGGAACTCCCGCAAGAGGAGGTTCTTCCGCCACTCCTCGGACCGACCCGGTCGGAGGTGGATGTTGTACCGCTGGCCATCGACTTCGTGGCCCAGGTGGATCCATTCTTGCCGTTCGAAGCCGAACGCGTACCCCGCATCCTCCAGGGTCTTGGCCACCGTCCGGCAGACAGCCATGTCGGAACAAACCGGACAGACGTCGACGATCGGCTTGGCGGGCAGCCCCGGCACGGCGGTCGAGCCGATATGAAACACCCGTATCACGTGACCTCCCACGGTGTCCCGGAGGCGTTCCCGTTCACGCTCGAACCGGGTCTGCCACTCCGGATCGTAGGGGACCAGTTCGATCGGTGTTTCGTTCATCGCCCGTCGGTTTCTTACTTGGACTCAAGTCAGCTACGGCCGAGTGTGACTGAATCTCTCTCGGGACGGCCCTATCTTGATTCAGCGAGAGAATCCCGGCGTTCACGCCGGGCGTGACTCGCGTCCGCTCAGTGCCACGACCCGCCGGAGACAGCAGGG
>CAZCXJ010000151.1:0-4576 GCA_964502585.1 uncultured Candidatus Halobonum sp. | reverse complement strand
GCCCTGCTGTACCTCGTCACCGAGGAACTGCTCGTGAAGGCCGGGAAGGTCCCCGAGACGCCGGTGTCGACGACGCTGTTCTTCGTCGGCTTCCTCGCCATCTTCCTGCTCGACATGCTCCACTGAGGCGGTGGGCAGACCCGGCGGGGGTCCACCGGGTAGATCCGCACCACCACACACCCATAGGAGCATCGGGCAGTGGCCTTCGGATCGGGACTGGCTGCTAAATACAGGGTGCGGATTTAGCAGCCACCGGGACGCTCATCCGTCGGAAATCTCGATACAGCCGCCCGGTGCAGTCGTCGCGAGGAGAGCAACGGGTCCGTCAGTTATCGAGATGTGGTGCAAAGAGCTCGTAATGTGACCCCCGGTCGAGGGCTTCCCGTGCCAGGTCACGGAGGACATCCAGCCCGCCCATCTTCCAGGACCGCGTTTCCTCGGGATTCGGCATGTCCCGCAGCGTCTGCTCGGAGGCGGCGAACTCCTCGGGTGTCCAAAATCGCGCATCGATCGCATCGGTACCGGCTTCAACCGTGCCCGTCGTCTCACTCCGCTCGACGGCGTAGTAGATCCCCATCATGAACATCTCCTCGCCGACTTCCTTCGCGTCGTCATAGAGATACACGAGCGCCTCCGGATCGACCGACAGCCCGGCTTCCTCCTCGAGTTCGCGGGCGACCCCCTCCCGTGGGGATTCGGGAATCTCGGGGCGACCCTCCGGCACCTTCCAGGTCCCCGGCTCGCGGAAGTCCTCCACCAGAAGGACCCGCTCCCCGTCCACGACGACCACGCCACCACCGAGAACGGCGTTGTGAAACACCGGCCGCTCGCACGAGTCACAGTGATAGTATGTGGGCCACTCGACGACCTCGAGTTCCGTCCCACAGTACGGACAGTGTTCGAGCGGGAAGTTGACCATACGCTCACGTTCGGACGGCTCAATTATTAGTATTCTTATGAAAATAATAGTGATAGTCTACGCTCAATCGGCACACGGCACACCGTGATCGATCAGTCCTGTGGTGTTGAAGCCACCCTCCGTATGCAGCCGACGATGTCGACCGGAATTCCGAAACACAGAGGCGGGGCCGAACAGCGCACGTCTCCATCGCCCTGCGGTCCCGAGATGGTCACCCGGTTGGCTCGATGTTCTGGTTCATCCGGAACAGGTTCTCCGGGTCCCACTCGGTTTTGAGTTCGGCGAGCCGCTCGTAGTTGTCGCCGTAGGCGGCTCTGACGCGGTCATCCTCGTCATGACTCAGCATGTTCACGTACACCCCGCCGGTCGCATACGGAGCCATCGCCTCGTGGAACTCCGTTGCCCACCCGATCAGGGCCTCGTCGTCCTCAGGGTCGGTCCATCCCGGCCAGATGTCGAACTCGAACGCCGCATCGCGGTGGGGGAACGCCGTCGCAGTCCGATCCACGCGGGTGATGGCGCCACCCGTCGCGAGCAGCCCTACCATCGTGAACGGCCCCGGGAGGTCCTCGGTGTACTCCAGGATGACGTCGATCGCGTCGTCCGGAAGGCCGGCGAGGTAGTGCGACTTCGAGTACCAGCGGTCGATCGCCTCGTAGAGTTCGTCGTTGCTCTGTTTGAACTCGAGGTACGGCTGCGGTCGGACGCCGTCGAGTATCGGGTCGCCGAACTCGCGTACCGGGGCGACAGCCGCCTCGCCGTCTTCGACGGCACCCGCGTAACAGACGCCGAGTCCGATCGCGGGCTCGCCGTGGTACTCCTCCGGGAACGGGGGCTCGGGCGGCACGCGCAGGAACAGGGCGAAACAGCCGAGTTCGTCCGGCGCGTCCGCCATGACCTCCCGGTACAGTTCGAGCACCTCCCGCGCGCTCTCGTAGGGATGGAGGATCGTGCCGGCAAGCACCTCGGGACCGACCTCGTGGAGTTGGTATTCGAACGAGGTGACGATCCCGAAGTTCCCGCTCCCGCCCCGAAGCCCCCAGAACAGGTCCGAATGCCCGTCCGCATTCGCATGGACCAATCTGCCATCCGCCGTGACCACGTCGGCCGCAAGGAGATTATCGCAGGTGAGGCCGTGCTTGCGCGACAGGTAACTGATCCCGCCGCCCAGCGTGAAGCCGGCAACACCGACGATCCCCGCACCGCCGGGCGTTGCGAGGCCGAACGTTTGCGTTTCGTGATAGACGTCGTCCCAGGTCGCCCCGGGCCCGACCCGGGCGGTCCTTGCCTCGGGGTCGACCCGGACGCTGTCCATCGCCGAGAGGTCGATCACCATCCCGTCGTCGCAAACGGCCTTCCCCGCGTAGCCGTGGCCGCCGCTCTTCACCGACAGGAGGAGGTCGTTCTCACGGGCGACGTTTACCGCAGCCATCACGTCGGCGGCCCCCGTACACTGGACGATGACTGCCGGGTACTTGTCGAACAACCCGTTCCACACCGTCCGCGCGTCGTCGTAGCCGGTGTCGCCCGGCCGGAGGACGTCCCCGCGGACCGCGTCGGTGAGGCGGTCGTGTATCCTCTCGTCGGTGACGGGCTCGCTCATCGTGAATCGTCACACCGGGAGGTCGAGGCCGAGCTGGCGCAGCAACGAGAGGTCGTCGGCGAGCGAGTGGAGGCTCGCGATCGCGCCGTCCTCGATGTGGAACGTGATGTACTCCTCGACTGCAATGTGATTCCCCGTTGGTTCGACCCCAAACATCTCACCCTCGTGCACCCCGCTGTACGTGAGGCGGACGATCGCGGTATCCCCCTCGGCAACCAGGTCGTGGATCTCGTGGCCAGGATCCGCAAGCGCTTCGAAGTACCCCGCCATCGGGTCCTGGAATCCCTCGACGCCGAGTTCCGTCTCGGTGCCGCTCATGTCCTCGTGCGTGTAGACGAAGTCGTCCGCGAGGACGTCCGTCACGGCGTCCGGGTCCGCGTCCTCCCACGTCGCCAGGTAGTCGTGTACCAGTTCCTTGGTCTCGGTCGCGGGCGTCGTTGACATTGGTGGATCTCCCGGGCGTTCACTGCGACCAGTCGTATCGGGCCTCCCACCGTCGAAGCTGAGAACGCCCGTCCGGCAGTTCGACGACGGCCGTGTTAAATGTTAACAGGATGACGACTCGCTCCGGCAGCCCGCCCGGACGGCGAATGCAGCCGCTCCGGACCGGACGAGGTCCGTCCCCGTTGCCGAACGCCTCCGCTCGATCCGGGCTGCAGGTCCGCCCGGGTCGTCGGGCGGTCCTGGCGGCGGCCCCGCATACGGGGCGCGCATCCTCCCCAGGTACGGCCGGCCGAGCCAGACGGTAACGATTTGATGTCTGAACCCGCCGGCTGGTGTATGCCGTATCCAGGCGTGCTCCAGGCAGTACCCACCTCACCATCGGCAGTCTGGGAACAGGTCGGTCCCGAACTGATAACGCTGGCGACGGGCGTCGCAGTCGTGGGTGTCGTTCTGCTCCTCGGCCGAGTGGTTTTTCGTCCCCTCGCCTCCCGAGTGATGCTCCGAGCACGGATCGACGAGACGCTGCAGTCGGTGCTACGAAACGTCCTGAACGTGATGCTGGTGGGCGTCGCGCTCAGTCTCGGGCTCGTCGCGGCCGGATTTGCTGGGGTGTTGGCCGCGTTGCTGACCACCGGTGGCGCCGCGGCAATCATTATCGCCTTCATCGCCCGGGAACCGCTTTCAGCCATCGCGGCCGGATTTTTCATTCTCGGTGAGAAGCCGTTCGGCATCGGCGACTGGGTCAAATGGGAGGACAATCAGGGCGAGGTGGAGGACATCGGGCTCCGGGTGACACGGATCCGGACGTTCGAGAACGAGCGCATTACGGTCCCCAACTCGGAGCTGGCTGAGAACGTGATTACGAACCCGGTCGCCTACGAGACCCGGCGAATCTCCGTCGAGTTTAGCATCGATTACGACGACGACATCGAGGCGGCACGCAGGCTCGTCCGGGATGTCGCGGAATCGAATCCCGGGGTCGCCGACGACCCGGCCCCGGACGTGATCGTCAAGGAACTCGCCGATTCGGGCATCCGGATGCAGGCCCGCGTCTGGCTCCGTGACCCCGATCGGTCGGGGTTCGTAAACGTTCGCTCGCGGCTGATCACACGGATCAAACAGCGGTTCGAAACCGAAGCAGTGACCATCCCGTTCCCCCAGCGGACGGTTTCCGAGCGCACCTGACCGGACCGCCCGAGGACACGGGACCGGCCGTCAGGCGGAGGGGAAGCGTACGCTACTCTGATCCCCTGTCGTCAGCTATTCGAATTGGGAATTCGAGCGAGAAGGTGTGTCCCGCGATCGTCAGTATGGATTTAGCAAATACCGCGACACCCACGGAGGCAGGCTGATGGAATCGGAATGCGAGTCGCCCGATCGGTGATGGAACGGCCACCTCCACCGACTCGCGGACCCCAACAGCGGGAGGTGGAGACCGTTTGTCCCCACCCCGACTCACCCTCTGGGTGCAGCATGCACTTTCGTCCGGCCCAAGTACCGGGCAGTGGGAGTCCTGTCCGGGGGCGCATTCGTCCCACCCGGTGGAGTGTCGGATGGGGGGCGTCTGGTTTTACGGACGATCATCGCGTACGGGACCGTATGGTGCTCGA
>CAZCXJ010000150.1:0-4647 GCA_964502585.1 uncultured Candidatus Halobonum sp. | reverse complement strand
CCTCGACCACGGGTCCGGCCACGGTAACCCAGAACGGGACCTCGCGCTCGGTCATCCACTCGACTGCCGCCGAAAGCTCGTCGAAGGACGGAGGGTCGAAGACGAATACGCGATTGAAGAGTGGTATTGGAACTCCGACAGAGGCCGCCGTGAGTGGCCCGAACTGTCGATATTTGCCCCGGTGAACTTCTTCCGTTAATGCCACGAATGTGCTGCGCAGGTTGTCGTTCGCAGCAGTGACAAGGTCACGCGTCATGTACCCAATTTCGCCACCTCGGGGTACTTGTTTATCGGCCCGTTCCGGACGTTCCGGGCGTCCTCGGACTCCTCGGCGTCGGGAACGAGCGGGTCGCGGAGGCCCGCCGAGGACGCGTCGAGATCCTCCCTGTCGATGCGGCCGACCGTTCGTTATCGAGGCTGTCATGCCAGGTCCAGACACGGACCACCTCGTCAAGCGGCTGGGGATGGACCATCCTGGTCCAGCTGGGCGGGCGCGAACCCACCAGAAGCCGCGGACGCGGCCCTGTGTGAGCGGGCGGGCTGGACGCACATC
The DNA here is from genome assembly GCA_964502585.1 of uncultured Candidatus Halobonum sp. GTDB lineage: Archaea > Halobacteriota > Halobacteria > Halobacteriales > Haloferacaceae > CAZCXJ01. Next base: position 4,094 of record CAZCXJ010000150.1, on the reverse strand, counting down.
GAGACGGACGGGTCGCCAGCGGACCCAGCGACCGTGCTCGAAGCCGCGAAGGCCTGGCTGGACGAGGGGACCGGTCGAGTTATTCACCGCTCGTGAGGACCTGGCTCCTGTGGCCGACGGAGCCCGCTGCATACGCGTCCTGGATGCAGCACGGCCAGGTTCGACCTATCCGTTAGCGCGCTCCGCAGGTTCCTGTGGAATGCTTGTGGTTACGACATCGCCAGAGTCGTCAAGAGTGAGTTCGAGCCTGTCCCCGTCAATCGACAGCACGACGGCGATTCGTAGTGGATCCCTCTCGTCTACAGCAACAGTCTCGACGTGCGTCGCCAGCACATCCCAAGCGTCGTCGTACACGTCGAGACCGTGTCGGTGACAGAACGAGACGCTGGCGGGATGAAAGAGCACACAGCCGCGGGGGGAATTCCGCAAGACCCACCCACACCGATGACAGCTTCCTTCATACTCTACGGGGATCGTGTCGTCGGTGAGCCGATTCACCCCCATGGACGCCTTCCCCTCACAGTAAGGGCAGATTCCGTCGATAACTGACTTTGCGTGAAGCAGATTCCGACGGAGTGCACTGTTCAGGGCTTTCCGGACCGAGCGTGACTCCAGTATCTTCCACCCGCTCGCCAGTCGGACCTCGTGACCGTCTCCACACCTGACGTGGAATATGCCGTCCTCGTAGACGACCGTCGACGAGACACCACAGAGCAGACAGGGTGGTTCGACCTCTGGAAACTCCCGGGTAACATCCGGATCGAACCTCCCGGAGACGAACAGTGCGACGAGTTGGTGGCCGATGTCAGAGAGTCGATACCCCCTGTCAGTTTGTTCCACGAGATTCCCCCGCAGTCGGTCGAGGTGGTAGTTGAAGTTCCCGGGATCCTCATGTCCGACCCGTTCGCGTAATTCGGAGAACCGAACTGACTCGGTCGCGGACTTTGCCCTGTGATGCCGTAGGAGTGCCGAGAGAATATCTGCGCGGACCTCGTGACTCATGAGTTCGATTCCCCGCCCGAGGTTGTTTCCTGCCGAGATATCGTCCATACTGGACGGACGACCGCACATAGTATAAAATTTTTTACAGTAATGAGTTGCTAAGAGATCTTATTACGTATTGCGATTGTTGTACTGTATGGTCTCGAAGCAAGCAGCGGAAAGAGGCACAAAAATCGAGAACAGCGTCGGCGAGCGATTCGAGTCGCTGGACATTCCCGGGATGAGTGTTGCCGTCGTAGACGGACCGGAGACAGTGTATGCGGACGGATTCGGCACCCGGCAACTCGATCCCCGGAAACCCGCCACAGCGACGACGTTGTACGGCATCGGGTCGTCGGTGAAACCGATCACCGCGACGGCAGTGATGCGTTTGGTGGACGAGGGAATCCTCGGTCTCGACGATCCGGTCCCGTCGTACGTTCCATACTTCGACGACGCACCCGGCGAACCCATCACCATCCGAGAACTGTTGTCCCACACGTCGGGGATGCCGTCGGATGACATGGCTACCCTTCTCCTGCTCGAAGGCGGGTTGGATATCACCGTAGGCCCTTCTCTCGATAGCTGGGACGACTTCCGGGCGTACGTCAACGAGTCCGTGGATCGTCGGCGTCTCGGGGACGACCAGTGTCTGTACTACAACTCCGGGTACGTCGTGCTATCCCGTGTCATCGAAGCCGTCACGGACACCCCATTTGCCGAGTACGTTCAGGAGACGGTGTTCGACCCACTCGGGATGGACACTTCTACGTTCGACGTCACTGTTCTCGACGACGATTCCCGGAACGTGATGACGCCGTACTTCGAGGACGAAGACGGGATACAGACGGCAACGCTCCCGGATAACCCGCTGTTTGAGGCACCCGGCGGGTTGGTGACCCCCGTCACTGACATGGCGACATTCCTGTCGGCCTGGATAACCGACGACGTACCGGTCGAATCGTCGCTGTGTGAGACGATGTCCGATCCCACCGGGACGTTCAGAGAATTCGTCGACGGGACAGAGGTCAGCTACGGGCACGGCTGGATGATCCGCCCATTTGGCGAGGACGTATTGGTGGGTCACGGTGGTGGAACCGGTGTCTCTGCCGGCTATCTTGGCTTTTTGCAGGGGCGTGGTCTCGGTGTTGCCATCGGCTGTAACGCTCAGCCGGAGACGAACCCAGAACGGATAGCCATCGAATTGTTCGCATCTCTGACCGATAGAGACCCTCTCACAGTGTTGCCGGAGAGCGCTATCGAACAGAAGGCCAAGCGTGTAACCGGGACCTACGAATCCTACCACGGCATCCAGGAGGCGACCGTAACCTGGACAGGCGAGACGCTCGAAATCGAACACGAAAATCCAATGGGGGGTGATAGTGTCACGCTCTCCCCAGCGTCGACCGACCCGACGGAGTACGTATTCCAGCACACCACGGGCAGTGGAAAGAAAAACACGGTCGAGTTTGTCGTCGAAGACGACCGTGTTGAGTTCTTACTCCACCGGAACCTGTTCGAGCACATCGACGCCCTTGACGAGGACAGAAAGCCGCACGCGTAGTCCTTCAGTCGTTGATTCGACGCTACCGTGGGCCGCCCTCACTGCGCGACTCTCTGTAGTCACCTGCCGTGATACATCCTGCCCGACGCTGTGGAGAGGGTGAACGAACAGCAACCGAAGCGAGCGGTAAGTGAATGCTCTGCACCGACCGATCCGACCCGTCTATTTTGATGACCGCTCCGGGACCCTACTCGTCGAGAGCAACGACGTCGAGATTTTCGTCGAACGTCACTTCGAGTCTGTCCCCATCGACCCGAATCACCTGCCGAACTCGGAGCGGATCCGTCGCGACGACCTCCTCGTACTCGATCGAATCGATGAGGGCTCCCGCCTGAGCCCAGGTGAGCCCGTTGACGTCGAGTCCGTGGTCCAAGTAGAACGCGTTGACGTCGCGGTGTCGCCAGGCGTACGGCCACAGTCCGAAGTGCCGCGAGTAGCCGCAGTTCTCGCAGACGTGCCCGACCCAGACGGCGAGCCGCGTTCCACACGCCGAACACTCGGGTCCGGTGCCGACCGGGTGGTCCTCACAGACATCGAGCGACCGGGCGAGTCGTCCGGTACACTCCGGACAGACGCCGCGGGTCACCACCGGGTACTGGGCGGCGTTCCAGGTGATGGCCGCCTCCAAGACCTCGTCGGGGGACCGGTCGTCGAAGATGGCGGGCGGCACCTCGGCGGCGAAGATGGTCCCCTTCGGGAGGTTCTCGTGGGGGAGGATCGAGTCACACTCCGTACACCGGACGAAGAGGCGGTCGTTCGCGTAGTGGGCCAGTACGACGCTGCCGCAGTTCGGACACTGCTTCTCGAGTTCCGTCTCGAACGCCAACGAGTCGGTGACCGTCCCCGCCTGGACGCTCCGCAGTACCTTGTGGGCGGCCTCCCGGAGTTCGTACCCGGCGTCGGTCTTGCGAACGAAGGGCCCAGTCAGTTTCTCGATGTGGTAGCTGAAGTTTCCCGTGTCCTCGTAGTCGACCCCCTCCAGGAGCTCCGAGAAGGTGAGCGTGCTCTCGGCGTAGGGCTCGTGTTCCGCCCAGAGGAGTCGGAGGATCTCCATCCGGGTCTCGTTGGCCAGCAACCCGAACGCTTCGTCGGCCGAGAGCCCGGCGTCCCCCGATTGTCCTCCGGTCCCGTCCATGCGCTCACGTTGGAAACCTGTGACAAAACCCTTTGGCACGGGGACGCTGCCCCGGCCCCGGGTCCTCCGATCCTCGGCGGCGTTGGTCGATCGGTCGGCACGCCGGGTGTAATATAATACAGCTAACATTTATCGTCCTCCTGGTCGAGGGATTGTCCCATCCCGGACGGGCGATCCGGCCGGGACACGGTGATACCATGCCAACGCAACTGGAGGAACGGAAAGCACTGGTCAGACGGGCACTGAAGGGAGCCTTCGACGAGGGAGACCCGGAGGTCTTGACGGAACTGTGTACGGCCGACTTCGTCCATCACACCGCGCTTCGGGAGGACGTCGAGGGCCGGGAGGCGTTCGTCGCCTTCGCCCAAGGGCTGCACGAGGCGTTCGACGACCTGTCGTTTTCCATCGAGTCGA
>CAZCXJ010000149.1:0-4691 GCA_964502585.1 uncultured Candidatus Halobonum sp. | reverse complement strand
GACCGGCCGTGTATCGTCGTCGATGAACATGCCGAACTCGAAATCGCCGTCCCAGAGGTAGAGGAGTCCGAAGGACGTCTGTGCGTGACTCGCCTTCGGGATCAGGTGACGGTATTCGCTGATTCCTCGGTCCGCGAACCACGCATCCCGGCCGGTCCCGTCGAAGACGCGTCCGGCGACTCCGAGGTCCTCGAGCATCGAACGCATCGCGTCGGTGTCACAGAAGTCCTCGGTCACTAGGACGAAGTGGAGTCGGGCCGGGTCAAACCCGTTGGCGCGGACGTTGGTCACATACTCACGGACGCATCCGGGATTGCGAATGGTCGGAACCACGACGCAGATGTCCTCACTCATCGGCCGTAGTGATTTAGGGGAGCCTAAAAATACCTTCGCTGTTGGGTCAGCGGATGGGATTCCGGTGCTGTCTGCGAGTCTCTCGAGACCGGGCGGGACAATGAGGGATGACCCCGTCCGGGAAGATGCCTCCGAGAACTTTTCCACCTCCCCGACGACCGGCAAGGTATGAGTAACGCCGACGATGGAGTGCGCGAGACCGAGTTCGATCACTCCGACGGTCCGCGCGAGTACGATCCAGAGGCGGACCACGCGTTTCCCGACACGAAATTGAACGAGATCCTTCCGGTGATCGTCGACGATACGGAGATTCGAACCTATCTGGATGCACAAAACGTCAATGCCGTCACGCGAAAAGGATACAACGACCACGGGTCGAAACACGTGGAGATCGTCCGGAACCGTGCGCTCCGATTGTATGATCTCCTCAAGCGGGGAGGATGCGACTTCAACGGTGCCGCGGAACAGGGACTCACCGAAGCCGACGAACCGGTCATCATCGCGCTAGCCGCCACCCTCCATGACGTCGGTCACGTGGTTCACCGCGACAGCCATGTGTACTACTCGATCCCGTTGGCCGCTGATATCCTGGACCGTATCCTCCCCGAGTTCTACGATACCGCGGACAAAGTGAGGATGAAGGGTGAGATCCTCCACGCGATCCTTTGTCATCACACCGAAGAGGACCCGCTTACCAGAGAGGCAGGCGTTGTCCGCGTCGCCGACGCCCTGGATATGGAACAAGGGCGGTCACGGATGCCCTACAAGAAAGGAGGCCGCGGTATCGATACGATCTCCTCACAGGCGATCCGGCGGGTATCCTTGCAACCGGGCACCGAACGGGCGGTTCTGGTGGAGATCGATATGGTCAATGCAGCCGGCGTCTACCAGGTCGACAATCTCCTGAAGGCGAAACTCCGTGATTCGACGCTAGAGGACCATATCCATATCATCGCCGTCAACGAACGGGAAGACGAAACGGGCGAACGCTTGGTCGAACGCATCGAGCTATAGCCCTGATTCGCGGCGTTGGTCGGGGACGACAGTCCATGTGAACGGCCCGCGAACCGGGGCCGGACAGATGCTTTTATCCGCCTTGGAGGGTTTCGATACGTAACGGTGGCCCGGGTCGGCAGTTCGGTCGCGTTGCTGCGCGACAAGGAGTTCGCCGCGCTGGCTGGCACGGCATTCGCGCGGAGTCAGGCGTACTCGACGATCCTGATCGCCCTGGCGTTGTACGCCGACCTCTTTGGGACGACCGGGACGATCGAGGGTCTGTTCGGGACCGCCTTTGCGGTCGTCCAGCTGTTTATCGTCCTTCCGCTGGGCCGCAAGGTCGATACGAGCGATGCCAAGCGTTGGTTACTCGCGGGGCTCGCGATCAACATCGCGGTCTTCTTCGGGTTCATGCTCGTCTCGAACGCGGTTCACGTCATCCTGATTCGGCTCATTCAAGGGATCGGGGCGAGCATCCTGTGGATCACTGGGTCGACCGTCATTGGGATCATCAGTCCCGAAGATGAGAGTGGCCGGTGGCTTGGCTCTTACAACCAGTTCGCCGCGGTCTCGAGCCTTCTCGGTGATGTCGTCGGGGGCTACCTGCTGTATGCGCACGGGTTCACCCTCACGTACGTCGTGCTGTCCGCGGTCACGATCGTCGCGTTCCTGCTGGTGTTCGCGTTCCTTCGGGCCGATCCCGGTGGGGGTGCCGAGACGAGCCCCGCAGACACGGGACTCGGAACGCTGAAATCCCTTCTCGGGCTCCCGATGGTGCGGGCACTCGTTTTCTTCCGACTGGCCTTCTCCGTCGGAAAGATGGCCGTCATAATCTTCCTCCCGATCATGGCGCGGACCGACTTCGGGATCAACGCGTTTGCGATCGGATGGATTCTGGCGGGGGGAAAGCTCACCAAGGCGCTCGCGCAGGGGTACGTGGGAGACCTCACGGATCGAGTCGGGCGGCGGGAATACTTCGTCGCAGCGGGGGCGCTGCTCTACGGGCTCGGGACCGCGCTCATTCCTGCCGCCTACGTGTTCGAGGGGACGGTCGACCCGGTTCGGTTCAGCGCGTTCGGTGGTACTCAGATCCTCGGTGGGGCCTTCTTCGCGCTCTTTGCCGCCTATGGGATCCTCGGACTCGCGGACAGCGTCCGGCTTCCTGCCAGCATGGCGCTGTTCGTGGAGGAAGGAGAGAAGTACGAGTCGGTTGCCTCCAGCATGAGTCTCCGGTCGATTTCCTGGAAGATCGGTCAGGTCACCGGTCCGTTCGCTGTCGGGGCGATCAAGCAGTTCGTCTCCACGCCGATGGCGTTTTACACCGCAGCGGGATTCATCTGTCTCGCGACGGGTGTTTTCTGGATCAGCGTTCAACGCTCGGCCGCAACGCCCACGCCGGACCCGCAACCGGGCGACTGACCCGGCGGGAGCGGGATCCTACTTCACCCGTCCCGGCCCACGAGCGTGTCCAGCCTCTCCAGGTACTCTTCACGAGGGACTTGGTACGCCGCCCGGTAATCGATCTGCCCGTGAGCGAACCGCTCGGCTATGTCGACGGCCCCGTCGAGGGCGGCCTCCCGGTCATCAAAAACCCGTGTCTCAACGTCGACTTCGGGTTCGAGGAACAGCTTCGCATGCCACTCGTCCGTTCGTCGGCTCCCCGCACCCGGTCGCGGTCGCCGTGAGCCATCACTGACGTAAATCGTCGGCAGACAGGGGGCCGGGAACTGGGCCCCGTCGAAGAGGCCTGGACGATATGCGAACACCGTTCGCCCCCCGGCGTCGTCTGCCCAAACGACCCACCCGTCGGGCAAGCGCTCCTCTGTGGACTGGTCTGTCGCGTCGTTCACGACGGTCGGTTCGGGGCCGGCTCCTTTAATCTCGCCGGGGCGGGAACAACTGGTCCCGGAACTCCGGGCTTGACCCCCGGGAACCACCAAGTATATAAACCGAGTGGGGATGCGGTCCACTACCCACACCACGTGTGCGTGTTTTGACTCGAGCTCTGCCCGTCTGGACAAAGGGTTTATATGTGACAAACACACACACGGTATATAGTCTCGGTCGGGACGGACCGAATCACTCCCACCAAACCGTGCTTCATAACGGCGCGTCTGACCGCGTGCCTGTCCGGGTGGTGTGAGAAAACAGAACATGCAAGGAAACACTCCCGTGGACGCTCCTGCCGACCACACAGGCGCGTGGCCATCGATTATTTCCCCGATCGGGGGTGTCACCCTCCGGGTTCCGGCCAGACCGGACAGCCATTTCGCAACCAATGACCAGTGAGCCCAGCCAGATGGAAACCCTCGAGGACCTGAGTCAAGAATACAAGCAGTCAGTTCCGGAAGACCTTCGTGAAGCGAAGTCGTTCGACTGGTACCTTCGAGAACTCCAAGAACACCCGCGCATCGCCCGGAACGCCCACCAGCGAGTCGCGGACATGTTCGACCACTACGGGACGGAGTACGACGAAGATGCCGGTGTCGTGGAGTACCGACTCGCAGCCGAGGACCCGATCCACGACGGTGAGAACGTGTTCTACGGTCGAGAGGTTCACGAATCGATCCACGAGTTTGTCAATAAGGTGAAATCCGGGGCTAGGGGTCTCGGGCCCGAAAAACGAATCAAGCTCCTCCTGGGGCCGGTGGGCAGCGGGAAGTCCCACTTCGACTACCTCGTCCGTCGGTACTTCGAGGACTACACCCGGCGAGACGCAGGGCGGATGTACACGTTCAGGTGGACGAACCTGACGGACGTCATCGACGATCAGGATCCCGGTGACGACACCGTTCGGTCGCCGATGAACCAAGACCCACTGGTCCTGCTTCCTCAAGAGCAGCGTGACCGCGTGATAGAGCGGCTCAACCAGCAGCTCGACGCACCGTATACGATACGGAACGAGCAGTCGCTCGATCCGGCGTCGGGGTTCTACATGAACGAGTTGCTCGCCCATTACGAGGACGATCTCCAGGCTGTCCTCGATAACCACATCGAGATCGTGCGGCTGTTGGCCGACGAGAACCAGCGGCAGTCGATCGAGACCTTCGAACCTAAGGATAAAAAGAACCAGGACGAGACCGAACTCACCGGCGACGTTAACTACTCCAAGCTCGCGGTCTATGGAGAAAACGACCCCCGAGCGTTCGACTACGCAGGCGCGTTCTGTAACGCCAACCGGGGGATCTTCTCCGGCGAGGAACTGCTCAAACTCCAGCGGGAGTTCCTCTACGACTTCCTGCACGCGACCCAGGAGCAGACGATCAAGCCCAAGAACAACCCCCGGATCGACATCGACCAGGTGATCGTCGGCCGGACGAACATGCCCGAGTACCGGGACA
>CAZCXJ010000148.1:0-4754 GCA_964502585.1 uncultured Candidatus Halobonum sp. | reverse complement strand
CAGAGCCGTACAGGCACTCACTCCTAAAATCATCGCGCAATTAGCGCCACTCCTCGAAGCAACTACGAGAACAGAACGCGAGCTTGCGTGGTGTCTTGGACGGGGAGTCGGCTGATCGAAGTCTCGCACAGTAGTGTGCTGTTTCGAGGTCGAATGACGACCCGCAGTTCGGACACTCCGTCGTCTCTGTCGTCCAGACGGCACGCCGGGTGAGGGTCTGCAGAACCCATCTCTCGTCGCCGTCGACCAGAGACGAACTATCTCCCGGCACCTCGCCGCGTTGGACAGCGGGGTATACGACTCCTTCGGTGGAACCGCCAGCGTTTGTTATCCCTAACGCGGTTGGGATTCCTCCGTCTTCAGGCGGAGGAGGATATCAACCGTCCCCGTTGCCTGGATAGGGATCCGTACTATGCAAGTTGTTGTCTGGGGGCGTAGGAACTGTCCCGGTTGGGCCGAAGCCGCTCTCGGTAACACCCGGGCCCAGCGTGTACGGCCGGACCACGTTGTCTCCCGTCTCACGGACGCGGACGCACGACAGTAGACATCTGTGACGGACGACTCGAACCCTCACAGAGAGCGTCACATGGCTGGTTGGTCAACGGCGAGACACCTGTGGCCGTCTTACGGCCTCAGAACGGCTACTCGCCACACATCGTGGTATGAGAGAGAGGCACTGCCGCTCGGCCCTTCCCTCGTCGGATCGTATATCGTGAACAGTCCACCCCGATCCGGATACTGGCCACTATTAACGGTCCGTCTCGTGTGGGCCCGACTGGTCTGCCAGCAGGTAGTGTGGCTAGGTCCCACACTGTCAGGGACTGTACGGTCAGTACCGGGTATTTTAAACCCGTCCCGGTATTATTATCACGCATGGGTTTTGGAAGCTACGACGAATCCGAACAGCAGAACCAGGACGTCGATGCTGACGAGGAGGACAGTGAGAGCGTAAGCGTGCACGAAAACGACCACGAGGGGGAGATCACGTTCGAAACCGACGCCGACACCGACGACCTCGTCGACAAACTCGCGGAGATCAAAGACAGCTCCGAAGCGGAGTAGCCCGATCAGGGGAACCGTTAGCCTGGGTCGCTGTCGGCTCGGTCGCTCATTGTGTCCAACGGTCAGGCGCCTCGTTCGACTGTGTTCTCGTGGTGGTTCTCGTCGAGTCGATGAACCCGAGCGCTTCCTGCACCACGGCCGGCCGGTGAGCAACCTCTGAGGCGGTGGGACGTATCGCGTTCACTCGGGGACCGCATCGGCGACGATCCGCTCGTGATCGAAGCCCATCCCGGGCAACGACGCAGGATCGAACGTCTTGACTCGAGCGGCTTCCTCCCGCGGCGTCGGTGTCCCGTCACCGACGGGAGCACACCGGTAGGCCGCACTCACGTTCCCGCGTTCATCCCGGTCCGGGTCGTCGTAGAGCCCGACGAACCCCTCGACGGTCACGTTGAGTCCGACCTCCTCCTTCGTCTCCCGGACACACGCCTCCCGTGCGGTTTCACCCGGCTCGACGAGGCCACCGGGAAGGACCCACGAGCCCTCGAACGGTGGATGATTCCGCTCGAGGAGGACGACCTCTCCATCGAGCAGTACCACGGCATCGGCCGCCAGTGCCCGAACCTCGACCATACGGCTGGATTCGATCACCGCCCATTAAGAGCCACAGGACGACCAGCAGAACCCGACCCTTCGTCACTCGAGCTGTTCCGGGCGTCGAATCCGACGGCGTGGGAACGATGACGGTTAGATATACGGCCGGCACGCGTCGGGCTAACTGATGCCCGAAGAGGTTCTGTTCAAGACGGAAGCACCGCACTCCCGGTCGGAGATCGCCGAAACCCTCGCCGGTGCAGCCGAGCAGATCGAAGCTGGGACCGTTCAGCTCGAAAGCACGGACCAGACCGAGACCGTAACCGTTCCCGAGGACGCCACGTTCGAGGTCGAACTCGAACGTCTCACCGACTCGGAAACCGGAGAGCAACGATACGAACTCGAGTACGAACTTCACTGGACGGAACAGGCACCCTAATACCGGGAGCGATACCTCGAACGACGGGTCACCGAGAGGCGTGGAGACACCGGTGAGTCGTGTCATCGGAGAATCCCGACCTCCATCACGCTCGCCGACTGCAGTCCTCTTTTCGCGTCTCCCCGGGCGGCTCTGGTCCGGAATCGGGTGTGAGGAGCCCGAGTCGGTGATCGTGACTCCCTGCAGACGCCGGGAAAGCTCCGTAGTCCCGTCCGAGTGACCGACTCACCACTGACGGAGGGCTCGCGAGCCGTGGTCCCACGAGAGGATTCCAAAAAAGGTCGCCACGCCCGACAGCGCGGCGATCCCACCCGCGAAGAACACCCACTCGATACCGAACCGAGCCATCAGCCAGCCCCCGGCCAACGGGGCGAGGACGCTTCCCGGCCTCCAGACGAGCGACCGAATACCGAAGCTGCTAGCGATGCCCTCGCCTTTCCCCTCGTCGGCGAACAGCGCCATGCTCGCGGGCTCCCGGAACGCGTCCGCGATACCGAGCAGCCCGTTCAGACACAGGACCGCGACAACCGCGCCGGTGATCTCCCCTGCCATCGGGACGGACACCGTGAGAAGTCCATCGAACGCCGAGGCGAAGGGGAACGCGAGCGCGATCAGCCCGTAGGCACCGCCGCCGAGAAACACGAACAGCGCGCGCCCCTGCCGATCGGAGAACCGCCCCGTGATTGGCTGACAGAGCATGTTCGTCACCTTCTCGACCGCCAGGACCGTCCCGACAACGACAGTACCGTATGCGAGCCCGCCCTGAGCGACCGACACGCCGACGAAGATCGGCACCCACTTCCGGACGAGCGAGACGGCGACGGCGTACTGCGCGCGAAAGCTGGTGAGCGTCACGATCCGGCGATTCACCGCGAGATCGGTGAACGCGAAGCCCGTGATCGTCGTCTCGTCACCGTCGACGAACAGCCAGACGCTCGCGGCAGCGACGACCAGGAGGACCGTCAACAGACCGAACAGGATACCGAACCCGGTCAGCGCGAACAGAATACCCGCCCCGATCGTCCCCGCGATACCCGCGGCCATCCGGAAGGCGTTGTACGTGCCGATGAGGTTCGCCCGCCCGTCGTTCGGTGCGAGTTCGCCAACGAGCGCGAGCCCCAACAGTCCGGTACCGGTGAGACCGATTCCCTGGAGGAATCGCGCGGCAAGGAACCCCGGGACGGTCGTGACACGGGCGAACGCCAGATACGCCAGCGCGCTCACGATCAGTGCAGCGACGAGCAGCAGCCGCTTGCTGTATCGATCACCTGCCCAGCCGAGTGGGACGATACCGACCGTCCGGGCGAGTTCGAGGGCGGTGATGAACAGCCCGATGGTCACCCCGGTGGCCCCGAGTGCGTCGATGTAGTCCGGCAACAGCGTCAAAACCGTCATGAACCCAAAACTGGTCGCGAATCGGGTGAGATAGAGCGAGGAGAACTGCGCCTCTCCGTTCGTCAGGTCCATGCCGGGGCAGGGCGCTGCCGGCCCCGGGTAGACGGGACCGTAATCACAGCTCGAAGGACGATACAGCACCGGGATCGGTCGTGAGTGCAACTCGCCGAGGGAGCCGACTTCATCAGTGAAGATCGGGGTGACACCGTTCGATCGCCTCGTGGACAGCAGCCCGCCGCCCGACGAAGGTGAGATGATCGCCCCGGCGGAGCGTGAGATTCGGCTCGGGAATCTGGGAGTCACCGTCACGGCTCACTAGGGCGACGAGAACGCCGTCGGGGAGCTCCGTATCGAGATCCCCGATCCGCATCCCGACCAGACTGTCGGCGGTGACCTCGATCTCCTGGACGTCACCCGTCCGGCCGAGTTCGGTCATCCACTCCGAGAGCGCGGGTCGCTCGATGGCGTTATCCATCGACTGGGCGATCGACTCGTCAGCTGCGATCGCACGAACCCCCAACTCCTCGAACGCCGAGGCGTTTCCTGGCCGGTTCACCCGGGCGATCACGGTGTCGACGTCGAAGTTCGACTTCGTGAGCTGGACGACAAGGAGGTTCGCATCGTCGTCAGCGGTTGCTGCGGCCACGATCTTCGCGTTGTCAGCGCCAGCAGACCGGAGGACATCGACGTCGGTCCCGTCCTCGTGGTGAACGGTGAAGCCGGCGTCCCGGGCCCGCTCGACCTGCTGTTGGTCCGTCTCGATGAGAATGACGTTTTCGCCCCGATCCTCCAGCCGTTCGGCGAGGCCGCGACCGACGCGACCGGCGCCCACGATGATGACACGCATTGGGAGTACGTTGAGTGCTTGTGCGATGTGCCGTGCGAAGCCACCCTGCAGAACCACCGTCGCCAGGATGACCAGAAACACCGTTCCGACGAGGACGGTCGCCGCCTCGGGGACCGACGACCGGAGTTCGAGCGCGAACAGGGTCGCCACGCTAGCCGGAATGATGCCCCGCGGGCCGACCGCGCTCATGAACAGCTGCTCGCGGACGGAGAACCGTTCGCCGTACGTGCAGAGCAGGACGGCGACAGGTCGAATCACTGCTACGACGGCGATGACGACGAGCAGGCCACCGACCCCGAGGGAGGCGAGGTCCTCGAACGAGAGCAGCGTCGCAAGGGAAATGAACACGAACGAGAGAACTACCAGTGTGATATCGCCCTTGAACGCCGCAATCTCGTCCTCGTAGGGGATATCGACGTTCCCGAGGAGAACTCCCGCCGTCGCGACGGCAGCGATACCGGCTTCCGAGGCGAGTTC
>CAZCXJ010000147.1:0-4842 GCA_964502585.1 uncultured Candidatus Halobonum sp. | reverse complement strand
ACCGGCGTTGGGCCTTCCATCGCGTCCGGAAGCCAGCTGTGGAGCGGGAACTGTGCGGACTTCCCCACGACGCCGCCCAGAACCAGGAGCCCGAGGACCGTGAACCAAGTCCCCGGCGCGAAGCCGAACGTACGGACCTCGCCGGCGCCGGTCTCGAGCGCCTCGGCCGCGAGCACGGGGAACGACTCGCCACCCGCGAACGCGGCCGTCCCGAACGTGGCGAAGACGCCGACCACGCCGACCAAGAAGAAGTAGTCACCAAACCGGGTGACGAGGAAGGCCTTCTTTGCGGCGCTGGGGGGCGCGTCCTCGCGGAAGTGGAACCCGATGAGAAGGTACGAACACAGGCCGACGAGTTCGAAGAAGACGAACGCCATCAGGAGGTTGTCGGCAACGACGAACCCAAGCATCGACGCGGTGAACAGGCCCAGTCCCGCGTAGTAGCGTGGGAGGCCGGTTTCACCCTCGTCGTTCATGTACCCTAGCGAGAAGACGTGAACGAGCAGCGCGATCAGCGACACGATGACCGCCATGAACGCCGACAGTTGATCGAGCAGGAGCCCGAAATGTAAGGCAACCGTAGCTTCACCGGTTCCGGCCGCGGCCCACTCGTACAGGCGTTCGTTGAACGTGGCGCCGCCTGCCACTGTGAGAAGGACCCACAGCGAAAGCAGCAGCGAGCCGGCGGTCGCGGCGATGCCTGGGATGGCGCCACCCAGTGGGAGGAGGTCCTCATCGTACAATGCGACCCCGACGGCGATCAGGAACGAGACGAACGGGAGCAGGACGATCGCTGGTGCGTAATCGAATGCGCCCACCATCGTTACCACCTCATAGTCGATGCATCGGTTACGTCGATGTCATCGAAGTTCCGGTATAGAACCAGGATGATGCCGATACCGATGGCCACCTCGGCGGCGGCCAGGGCCATCGTGAAGAGGCTGAACGTCTGGCCCGTAATGTTCCCCCACTGGAGCGAGAACGCGACGAGGTTGATGTTCGCCGCGTTCAGCATGAGCTCGACCGACATCAGGAACAGCAGGGCATTCCGTCGCGTGAGGATTCCGAAGGCCCCGATACAGAACACCGCCGCCGCGAGCAGGAGGTACCACTGGACGGGGACCATCAGTCATCACCCCCCCGGACCCGATCGAGCGCTTCGCGACCGCCGTCAGAGAGAGCGGTCGTCAGGTCCTCGCCGCTCTCGCTTTTGGCCAGGAAGATCGCTCCATCGAGGGCCGCGTCTAGGACTACAGCGATCACAATCAACGCGACCACAAAGCTCTCACCGGGCACGCCGCCAGTCTGGTCGGTCCCGAACATCGCATGGGCGATCGAGGCGGTGATCCCGGTCTCAGCAGTCACCCTCGCGATTCGGTCCCCTCCAGCCGTCGCGAACGAGACGTTAGCGTCCGGGTCGCCCGAGACGTACTGTTGTTGCGTGTCGTCGGTACCCGCGATCTCGTAGGTGGCGAACGTGTCGCCGCCTTCCCGGACGACCGAAGCGTTCTCGACCGCGTCGGCGTCCCCGAGTGTCACATTGTACGTGTACGTATCCGAAAACCCGGCCGGAGCTCCGAACGAGGCCGACAGCGTGACCACCGCGAGCACGATGAACAGCGCGACCGCCGCGAGTCCGGGTACCAGGTGACTGCCGAGCTTCAGTTCCGGTCGGCTCCCGGGATCGTCGGCGCTCACGGCTCGCTCACCTCCCCGTCACCGCCGTCGGCAGCCGTCGTGGATCGACTCCCGCCAGCGGCCGGCTGCGGCCCCCGACGGACGAGCATGACGGCGAAAGTGATGAGGATGAGGACCCCGCCGACGTACACCAGGATCTGCATCGCGGCGAGGAACTCGGCCTGGAGCATCACGTAGTGGACCGCGACGCTCAGGAGCGCGCCTCCCAGGAACAGCGCGGAGTGCCATACGTCGCGCACGAGGACGACCCCGAGCGCGCACCCCACGGTCACGAGGGCGAACAGCGCGAACGCGATCATCTCTGCGACCATTGTATGGGCGTGCCGCCGGCGCGCGTTTGAAGGTTTCGAGTTATGACAAGCCGGTGAGCGCCCCGTACCGGCGGGTGAAAGGAGCCATCTCCGGTGAGTCAACCGCCCACGGCTGAAGTCGTTGGCTTCCGCGCTGTACCGCTGTGAACGTATAGGAAAAGTGGTGGTTAGTCGTGCTGAAGCCGGGGTGTGCCGGTTTCCAGATGCTCGACGAGAGCCGGATGTAGTGGGCCGTTGGAGCCGAGCAGTTCCGTCCGTTCGTCCGCGTCAAGCCGGAGTTCATACTCCGTACCGGCGGCGTCGGTAATCCGCGCTCCGGCTGCCCGGGCAATCACGAGCCCCGCGGCGACGTCCCAGGGATACGTGTCGAACTCCCAGACGGCGTCGGCGCTTCCGCTCGCCAGGTAACAAAGACTCAGGGCTGCCGATCCGAGCCGCCGGACCCCGCGTGTCTCCTGGTAGAAGTGCGAGAGAAACCCGCCATCCGGATCATAGCCCGACAGGAGCATGCTTTCATCGAGCCGGTCACGGTCGGTCGTCGACAGCCGGGTCTCGTTCTCGTAGGCGGGGCCGCCGGCCGCCGCCGCGAACGTTTCATCTGTTTCAGGGGCGTGGACGACCCCCATCACCGGGACGCCGTCGCGAAGCAGTCCGATCGAGACCGCGTAGTTCGGGTTCCCGTGTGCGAAGTTCCCGGTCCCGTCCAGCGGATCGATCATCCAGGTGTACGGGCCTTCGGCCGTTCGCTGGACGGCTTCCTCCGAGCGGATACCGTGGTCGGGGAACTCGTTTTCGATGACCGCGCCGATGATCCGTTCGGCCTGGTAGTCCGCCTCGGTGACGATATCGGACTTGTCGGACTTGACCTCGATCGACTCAACCCGACCGTGGAGATCTTCAAGCGGTTCGCCGGCACTTTCCGCGGCTTCGACTCCGACCCGCAGCGCTCTGGTGATGGTCTCGTCGACCCCGGCCTCTGCGGCCGCAGCAGCGGCCGGATGGCCCGGCGGGATGTCCGACTCCGTCGGAAGCGTATCCCGTGGACCCTGGTCGTCTCCGTCTCGGATGCCCCACCCAAGCTTCGAGGCGACCGCGGTGAAGAACTGATCGTCATAGGACGTCCGGACGACGTGGGCGGGCCGCTCGGCACCGGTGATCTCGACCACGGCGTCCCCACCGAGCATGGTGTACGACCGACCGCCGTCGACCAGCAGGTTCGCCCGTTCCTCGGTGACAATCCGCAGGTTCGTATCCGCCCCCACGACCATCGGCCGGACGCCCATCCGGTGGGTGTGAAGGGGGACCACCTGGAGGGTGAAGTCGTCCTTGGGGTAATGGAGCGGGCCACCCGCGGATAGCGAGATCCCAGTCGAGCCGGTCGGGGTGGCGACGGCCATGCCGGTTCCTTCGTACATCCCGGCATACTCGTCGTCGGCGAACAGGTGCAACCGAGTGATCTTTCGGTCGACCGGGTTCTCCGGCGGGACGTGCTGGATCATCACATCGTTGATCCCAGTGGTCTCGACCCCCTTCGCGTCGACTCGGACTTGTTGTCGTCCCTCGACGGTGGCCCGGCCGCTGATCGTCTCCGTGAGTGCGTCCGGCAGGTCGGCCGGCGCCACCCGCGCAAGGAACGCCAGCGTTCCCGTATTGACGCCCAACAGCGGTACTTCCCGCGGAGCGAACGCACGGATCCCCTCCAAGAAGGTCCCGTCACCGCCCAGTGTCACGCCGAGTGTCGCAGCCGATTCGTCGTAGACTTCGTCAATCTCCTCGCCGACCGAGACGGTTTCCAGGCCGACACCATTGGCGTCCGTCCATTCCTGAAGCGTCCCCAGCGCCGCCTCGCTGTCGGGACTCGTGATCGCGATGATCTCTTCTGTCGTCGCCAGCCTCCGTCCGTGCATCCTGCGGTTCGGTAACACGGTAATTGTGATAAAGCTCTTGTTGCGGCTCCGGACTGTAGCATGCCGTTCCGGGAATTGGGGGATCCTCCCCGACGATCGGCCGCCCTCGAGCGCCGGCTCCAGACACGTTGCCGTCTGCCGCCGTCAAACGCGGCGGGACGACCGGATTCGAGACGTCTGAGACGCACCGATCTGCGCGTGTCGGCCGATGGTAACGCCTTAGTGCCGGTCGCCGCTGGCTCCGGATATGTCGGTCGACACAATCGCACGGGAAGAAGTCGTCACAGTCGGGCCGGAGGAGTCGGTCGCCGTGGCCGCCACGACCATGCGCGAGCGGCAGGTCGGGAGTCTCATCGTCGTGGAAGACGAGGCCCCCGTGGGGATCCTTACCGACCGGGATCTCGTAATCGAGGTCCTGGGCACGGATGCGAACCCCGACCAGCTCCTCGTTCGTGAGGTGATGACCGCGGACCCGCTGACAGTCTCGGCCGACGAGAGCGTCCAGTCCCTGTTCGAGACGATGGCGAACGCGGGCATCCGTCGGCTCCCGGTCGTCGCGGACGGGGAGCTCGCGGGGATCGTCACCCTCGACGACCTCGTGGTACTCCTCAGCATGCAGCTGCAGGGGTTGGCGAACGTGATCCGGACCGAATCTCCCCCCTACGAGACGGACGGGGAGTCGTTGTTCTGACCGGGGCGGCCCGCCTGCTGTGAGAAGGACCCGGCGTCATCACCAACGGCGGCACGAACGCCCGGACCGACGGACTCGGCTGCAGCAGCGCGGGCTGCCTACTGGTAATCGATCTCGCCGTCGCCCTCACCGATCCACGCTCCGCGGTCGGGTTCACGGGAGGCGAGCGGGTCGATCCCCTTGTACCAAGGGACGTTCTTCAGTTGTTCCTTGTTGTACACGAAGTCGTCCTTGG
>CAZCXJ010000146.1:0-4854 GCA_964502585.1 uncultured Candidatus Halobonum sp. | reverse complement strand
GGGCGGCGGACCCGAAGGCGAGGATAATCGCGATGGGGGCGCCGGTCACGCCGTCCAGTGCAAGCACGCCACCAGTCACGCCTGACGCGAGCAGTAGCCCGAAGAGTGCCGGGACTGCGAGTTTCCGCGCCATGCCCATATCCTCAGGTAGCGCGACGACGCTGGCAACCCCGAGGAAGAGTACCTCGATGGCCAGTGCCACCGCGATGATGACGCCGGTGTCGGGATTGTCAAGGAACGTCACCCCGATCAGGACCCCGTCGATGAGCATGTCGATACTGACGGTGATGAGCAGCCCGGCCGCGCCGGCGAACTGGCCGCCGATATCCTGCTTCTCGATGGTCTTGCTCAGTTGGTGGATGCCCAGCATCGTCACGACCCCGATGCCAAACCCGAGGACGACGACCAGGGGCGCCCGCCCGTGCACGTCCGGGAGCAGTTCGGCGGCAACGGCGGCGATCACGACCCCGGCCGCGAAGTGTTGGATGTTGCTTTCCATCTGTGCACCCGGGGGATAGTAGACGGCGATGACGCCGCCCACCAAGGCGGCCACGACCGCGAGCGCCGTATACGACAGCGCCTGCACCAGTACCATAGGGCCTTTCCTGGCCAGAGCGGCAAGAGTCTTGATTTGTACTGATCACTGGTCAGGCAGTCGCTGCTGAGTGCGCGTCCTGTATTCGGCAGTGACCGACCGACATACCGGGGTCCTGTCAGACGGAGTGTGTTGCGTACTGGGCATTGTTCCCCTAGTGTGTTTCCAGCATCGCTCCGAGGGACTGACACGGAATCACTGGGAGGCCGGGCGTGGCTGCTCCGCGACGACCCACAGTTCCGCGAGTGCTTCGTCTGCGACTCGACGAGGAGATGGCTCGAAACCACGACCTTCGTGTCCCCGGGATTGATGCCCGGTACGTTCCCGTCGCTCGTGCCGACGTTCGTGATCCGGACTGCAACCCTGTCGTCCTTGACGAGGATGTCGTCGATGGTGATGCTGGCGTCCGGAATCGTGTCGTAGAACCCCTTCAAATGGTTCGTGTACCACTCGCTGCCGCGATGGGTTTCCCCGGCTTGGTGGACCACGAGATCCTCCGCGCGGGTGCCGGCACACGCCTTCCAGCCCCGGTCGGTGACCGCGTCGACGTGGCGGCGAACGAGGGCCTTGTTCTCGTCCGGACGTCCCGTCACGAGTCCGGCTCCCGGGCCGCTCTGCTACTCGTTTGCGTTCCAGATATGCTTGGATTGTCGCCAGGCTCCATCCGCGGCGCGCTCGTAGACGAGCAGGTACGTGTTGCGCATCGGTTGCGCTTCACCACCCTCAGGTTCGACCGTCCCTGACACGGTTCCCCAATCGTACGCGAGGTCACCATCAACGACGATGTCCTCGCTCGTCAACTCGATCTCCACGCTAAACGCGTCCAGGAACTCTTGCAAGAACTCTTCGGCTGCGTCAATCCCCCTCACGGGTGGCGACTCCGGCGGCATGACGACGACGTCATCCGCGAACGTGCGAAGGATGCCGTCGACGTCCCCCGCATTCTCGGCTTGGACGTATTCGTCCCGGAGTTGGATTAACTGGTCTACATCGCCGGCCGGATCACTCCGTGCCATGCTAACTGGTCCCAATTGGCTGTGACGAAAAGTTGATGGGTGGCGTCCGCATCGTCGGCCCGCGGGGCCGGACCGGGAGTATCGATGCCCCGGCAGGATACCGGGACGACGACGGCCACTTCGCGGTCCATCGCTGGCCGGTCCGGCTGACCCGGGAAACGAAGACGCGCTCTGTACCCAGCACGCCCTAGCGTGATCCATCCATGGACTGGACGACCCCGACGTTTTGTGTAGAACCCGTTGAGCGTTCAGAAGGGGCCTCGCCTCAGACCGCGAACTGCTCACCCGCCTTGTAGACGGCCTTTACCGCGTGCAGTGCCGAGATGTCCTCCAGTGGGTCCTCAGCGAGGACGACCAGGTCAGCCTGATTCCCGGGGGTGATCGTCCCGATGTCGTCCGCCGGGACGGTTCTCGCGGCGACCTCGGTCCCCGCACGGATGGCGTCTCGTTCGTCCATGCCGATCTCCTTGACGAAGAGTTCGGCCTCGAGAGCGTTCTCGCCGTGTGGAACGAGCTCCGGGCCGATGAAATCCGTGCCCAACGCGATCGGGACGTCAGCCTCGTAGGCACGTTCGACCGACTCGAAATGTGCCTCGCGGGCGTTGCGAGCCTTCCTGAGGCCGTAGTCCGGGACGCCGTGCTCTTCGCCGTGCTCACAGATGCGGTGCATGATCGAGAGTGTGGGGACGAAGGTAGCGCCGGTCTCGTGGAAGGCCTCGACGACCTCCTCGGTGAGCCAGAACCCGTGCTCGATCGTATTGACGCCGTTGTGCAGCGCGTTGAGGATCCCCTCGCTCCCCTGAGCGTGGCTGGCCACCGGGATGTCGACCCGATGAGCCTCCTGGACCATCGCCTGAATCTCGGCTGCCGTGAACTGGCTCTCGTCGGGCGCGTCCTTCTCGGACATCACGCCGCCGGTCGTCATGATCTTGATGAGGTCGGCTCCCTCCCGGATGCGCTTGCGGGCCTCCTTGCGACACTCGTTGGCGCCGTCGGCCAGTGCGGACAGTCCGCGGTCGTCCTCACTCTGCACCCACTGATGTGGCAGGAAGTGGGCATCGCCGTGTCCGGCGGTCTGAGAGATCGGCCGTCCGCTGGTGAAGATGCGCGGCCCGGGGATGGAGCCCTCCGCGACGGCGTCCCTGAGCCCGATGCCGGTCCGTGAGCCGACGTCCCGAACGGTGGTGAACCCGGCCGCGAGCAGCTCGCGGAGGTCGGCGGTCGCCCGGGCGGCCCCGTGGGTCGGCCTGAGCTTCAGGAAGTCGAAGGGTTTCATCGACCGATACCCCGTGAGGTGGCAGTGGGCGTCGATTAAACCAGGGATGACCGTCGCCTCGGGGTGGGAGACGTGTTCGGCGTCCTCGGGGAGCGCCACCGACTCGCGCGTCCCGGCGGCGTCGATGGCTCCGTCGGCAATCAGCACCCGCGCGCCGTCGATCGGCTCGGCACCCGTCCCGTCGATCAACTGTCCACAATCGATGGCCAGATCCGTCACGTCGGGTGGGGAGTCGGTCGCAGTTGAGTCAGCCATGTGAGGCGGTACCACGGGTGGAGTGATAAAACGGAACGCCGAGCGATGAAGTCGTCTGCTGAATCCAGCACGGCCGGCCTCGACGTGTATACCCGCCGGGAGAAACGCGGGCTGAATACAGACCACGAGTACAGCACTGGCAAACTTCACATGCTGTCCCTCAGACGGTAGAGAGTGTGTCACGAGTGGCTCGTGACACACGGAGGTCAAACACAATGAGCGCTGAACAGTTCTGTTCGGAGGAAGCGGCATGACCGTCGAGGTGGTCTCCCCGGAGGAAGTCACGGCCGACGAGAGTACGCCCGGTGTCGTTCGAAAGACCGTGTTCGAAACCGAGACCGCCGTCGTGGTTCAATCCCACATCGAGGGCGGGACGACGACAGGCTGGCACTCCCATGGTGACCGTCACGTCTACGGATACATCGTTGAGGGTGCCGGAGCAGTCGAATACGGATCAGGGGGTGACGAAACACGCGACTGCAGTGCCGGAGAGTATTTCTACATCCCTCCCGGGACCGTTCACCGTGACATAACGCCGCCCGAGACGGATACTGTGGTACTCGCCTGTTTCGTCGGATCGGGCCCGGTCGTCGTGAACGTTGACGGCCCCGATGCAGACTGACCCCCGCCGTGTGAAACGCACGGGCCGCGCCATCGACCCGACTTCGTTTCTGTCAGCCTGCTGTTCAGGGAGCATCCGTGAAGCGTCGAGATCGACGGTACACCGCTCGCCTGATGATCACGAGACACCGAGACGCGACGCGGGGCGTGGTCACGAGTAGGCCGAGACCAGCGACCCAGGTCGTCAGCAGCCCGGCCGACCCCGCGACGGCGGCGGCCACCGGCGCGGTCACGATCACCGCCAGCGCGACGGCACAACTCGCCAGGGCGACGAGCAGGCCGAACGCCACGAGCCGGCCGACCAGGCGGACTGACTCGCCGGGGTCGGCCACGTCGTGAGACCAACTCCGGCGGTCGTCCGTCGATCGGTCCGGTGAGACGACTGCGGTTAGCATCGAGGCGACCGCCAGGTGGCCGTGCTCGTCGGTGTACGATGGACTGGGTTGGTCGGGAGCGGTGCGTTCCTCCGGGTTGGTTGCGGTCGACATCTGGGGTTTGCCTCCATCCAGTAGAACACGCCCGGATGGGAAAAGTATTAGCAGAATTACATTTCTGTAACGTCCCAAACCGAAATCGGCTTCTGCAACCGTTAGGACAGAAGCGGCCTTCTGTAACCGAGCGTATGCGTCAGGCAACCGCGTGGAGGACACGAGCATCGTCGGCTGGTGGCGCAATAAATATAATTAGCATGATAGCACCAAAGGCGATCTGACACGTTTCGAACTGTCCATGGGGAATCGAGACGAGGCGCCCGGGGCAATCGGCGTACGCCGACGACGCTGGCAGTCTCGTCGAACCTGAGCTGGACCTTCTCGCCGTCCATCGAGGCCGTAACCGTCACGGCGGGGGAATCCGAGGATCCGCTTAGCGGGATACGTGCCCTGTATGCAGCAGCGTCTGAACGACCTATCGGGCTCCTGGCAGACGGTGCGTGCTGTATATATAAGAGCTGCAATCACAGCAGTCGGGCTGAGAGCTGGGCTACGTGTCGAGCGGTATCGACGTACTGTTGCATCCGGACGACCTGACTGTCTTTGAGTTCCCAGTCGTGGCCAAACGGCGCCTCGAAGCTTCTGCCCGTCGCTGAATAG
>CAZCXJ010000145.1:0-4858 GCA_964502585.1 uncultured Candidatus Halobonum sp. | reverse complement strand
CCGAGGACGAGGTCGGCCACCGCGACCCCCGTCTCGGGGAATTCGCGTCCGGTCCCAGGGAGGATCGACCCAAGGATGATGAACCCGAGGAGTCCCAGGATGATCAGCCCGTCACGGACCACCGGTCGGAGGGCGTTCGTATCCAGTTCGTCGGCCGTGGTGATGGTCGTATCTGGTGACATGTGAGCTGTGGTCGATCGAGAGGTGCACCGTTTAGCTCGCGATGTCCTCCCGCGTGAA
The DNA here is from genome assembly GCA_964502585.1 of uncultured Candidatus Halobonum sp. Taxonomy (GTDB): domain Archaea; phylum Halobacteriota; class Halobacteria; order Halobacteriales; family Haloferacaceae; genus CAZCXJ01. Next base: position 4,618 of record CAZCXJ010000145.1, on the reverse strand, counting down.
CCCCGGGCTCGCTCGTCGCCCGGAGTGTCCGACGGGGCCCCAGCTCGGGGGATCCATCAGGGTTCGTCTCCCCCGTGACCGGGCGGGGGTTACTGGCGTGCGCTGCGGTCGACTGCGGGCCACCTGTGAGCGTATCATGGATATCCGGGACGGGGACCGCCCCGGCCGCCTCTTCGACCCGGAGAGACATCAAAAGGCCAGACGCTGTACCCGGATTAATCCGGATTTACCCTCGCCCCCTTCAGCCTCGTGATCGTCAGTAGTTCAGATACGCCGTCTTGATCGAGGTGTAGAAATCGATCCCCGCGTCGCCCTGTTCCCGATACGTGTTCGTCGAGGACCGCTTGTAGCCGCCGAAGGGGACGTGGAGTTCCAGCCCGGTCGTCTGTTCGTTGACCTTGGCCACGCCCGCTTCGATCTCATCGATGAACCGGTGGGCCTCGGTGAGGTCCTGCGTGACAATGCTCGCAGAGAGCCCGAACTGGACGTCGTTCGCGACGGCCAGCGCCTCCTCGAAGTCCGTCACTTCCAGCACGGCGATCACGGGGCCGAAGATCTCCTCGTGGGCGATACGCATCTCGGGGGTGACGCCCGAAAACACGGTCGGGTCGACGTAATACCCGGTTTCGAACTCGCCGCCCGTCGGCTGGCCGCCGCCGGTCTCCAGTGTGGCACCCTCCGTCTGCCCCACGTCGACGTACTCGAGCGTGGTCGTGAGTTCCGATTCGGACACCTGCGGGCCCATGTCGGCACCCTCCAGGCCTGCCCCGACATCGAGCCCTTCGGCGGTCGTCACCAACTGCTGGAGGAACGCGTCGTGGACGTCGGTGTGGACGATGGCTCTCGAACAGGCGGTACAGGCCTGCCCGGTCACGCCGAACCCGCCCCCAGCAACGATATCCACCGCGGCATCGAGGTCGGCGCTGGGCATCACGACCGTGGGGTTCTTGCCGCCCATCTCGCACTGGACGCGTTTCTGGTCGTCCGTCGCCTGATCGTACAGCATCGATCCGACCTCGGAACTGCCGGTGAACGACACGGCGTCGACATCCTCATGTGTGACGAACGTGTCTCCGACGTCGCTCCCGGGTCCGGTCACGTAGTTGGCCACCCCTGCCGGAAGCCCGGCCGCGTCGAACGTCTCGAACAGCTTTTTCGTGACGAACGGGGCCTGACTCGCGGGTTTGAACACCACGGTGTTGCCCGTGGCGAGCGCGGGGGCCAGCTTCCAGGACGGAATGGCGATCGGATAGTTCCACGGCGTGATGAGCGCCGCAACCCCGAGTGGTTCCTTGATCGTGTACAGTTCCTTGTCCCGGCTACTGGCCTGTTTGCGGCGGCCCCCCAAGTCCCGTGCCTTCTCGGCATAATACGAGAAAATGTCGATGGCGCGTTGCACTTCCGGGGTCGATTCGGCTAGGGTTTTGCCCTCCTCCCGAGTCAGGGTCCGCGCCAGTTCCTCCTTGCGGTCGGCGAGCCGTTGGCTCACCTCGTCCAACAGGCGGCCGCGTTCCGGGGCGGGTGTCCCGGCCCAGTCGGCCCTCGCGGCCGCTGCCGCACTGACCGCGCGGTCGGCGTCGCTCCGCCCGGCGAGCTGGAACTCAGCCACGAGGTCGTCGGTGTCGGCCGGGTTACGGTCCTCGAAGGTTTCGCCCGTGTCGGCCGTGGTCCACTCACCGTCGACGTAGATGGGTTCGACTGCCATGGGGGCCTGTCGAGCGCCACCGTCACAGGTGTTACGGATATCGTCCAGTTCGGCCGTCCGTCCGGACCGGAAGTCGGTGGAGCCCGGCCTGGGGGCCGAATCCTTATCCCGAGGCGGAAAGACTCGGAGGCATGCGATACTTCCAGCTTCGACGTGAGGGTGAGTCCAGCCTTGCCGTCGCCACCGACTCGGGCCTCTACGACCTGACGTCGGCTACCCCGGCGCTTCGCTCGTTCGAGGCGCTGGCCCGGGCGGCCGCGATCGCCGATCGGTCGCTGGACGCGGTCGCCCGGCGCCGTCTCGAGGCGGCGACCCCCCTGGAGGAATCGGTCGTGAGTGCCCACCGCCGACTGCCGCTCGATGTGGACGAGGTCTGGGCTGCCGGGGTGACCTACCAGATCAGCGAGGAGGCCCGCCGAGCCGAGAGCGGGATGCCGGACATCTACGTCGACGTGTACGATGCCGACCGGCCGGAAGTGTTTTTCAAGGCGACCGGTAGCCGAACGGTCGGTCCGGACGCGGCTGTCGGGATCCGCGGTGACTCGGAGTGGAACGTCCCCGAACCGGAACTCGGGGTCGTCCTGTTCCAGGGTGACCCGGTCGGATACACGATCGGCAACGACGTGAGCAGCCGGGCCATCGAGGGGGAAAACCCCCTGTACCTCCCGCAGGCCAAGGTGTACGACCGGTGTTGTGCCGTAGGGCCCTGTGTGGCGACGGGGATCGCCGACCCACACGACCTGTCGATTTCCATGTCGATCACTCGTGATTCGACGAGCGTGTATCAGGACGAAACGTCGACGGCGAACCTGGTCCGGAGTTGCGAGGAACTGGTCTCGTACTTCACGCGTCACAACACGGTCCCGGATCTCGCAGTGGTGCTGACAGGAACCTCCCTGGTCCCGGACGAGGAGTTCACCCTTCAGCCCGGCGATACCGTGCGTATCGAGATCGAGGGGATCGGAACCCTCAGGAACGAGGTGATCCGCGTGTAGGAGGCCACCGGACGACGGGCACCGCGACCGTCAAAAGCCAGGGACGGAGGGGAATTCCGGGTCGAAGGCGGGGGCGAGTGGTGAGGATCCCGTCCGGTGTGGTCGATGGGGGGCATACAGGTGGCCGCGAGTGCCTCTGAGGACGCATTTCACGGTGAAACGCAATGCGTCCACGGTAGAGCCATTCCTCCAGACGGATTATTCTTACGATTAGTATAGTTTATATGAACTAATCCTTTCGTCTAAATTCCCAACACCGGCGGGCTGACCCCCTTTTCTACCGACGCCGTGACGACTCTACCTCCGATCCGTTCCGCTCCTACTGGTCGCAAACCCGGGGTGATACACGCAGGAACCAAGGCGATCATCGAGGACGTGGTGGGCAATTTCAGGGTGGGAGAGACCCCACAGGGCAGAGAAAGGCCCCCAGAGTCGTATACAGACGGGACCCCGAACCGGACACCGCGGACCAGGGCGGGCGCCGATGGTCCGTGACCCGCGTGTGGCCTCTGGTTTTATACTCGATTCCTTGTGAACTGTCCGCATGGGTAACGCTGACGCAACCGGATCGCCTCTCAGAACGGCCACCGACGCCGCGGGGACACGCGCAACTGAGACGTTCAAGCTGGTGAGCAACGAGACCCGGCTGGCCATCCTGCTGGCCCTCTGGGAGGCGTATGACCCACACGCGGATGGGAACGCCGTGTCGTTCACCGAGTTGCGCGACAGCGTCGGCGTCGGGCAGGGTCGACAGTTCAATTACCACCTCGACAAGCTCGTGGGCGAGTTCGTCCGGAAGACGGACGCGGGGTACGTCCTCCGGCGCACGGGGCTGCTCCTCGTCCAATCGATCATCGCGGGAAGGGGAATCGAGGACCCGACCCTCGAACCGACGGAGGTGGATGCGACCTGTCCCTCGTGTGGTGGGCCGACGGCCGTCACCTACCAGAACGTCAACGTGTATCAGGTGTGTATGAACGCCTGTGACGCAACGACGGGGTTGGGTGAGCCCCATCCGGAGGGTGCGTTCATCGGGTGGACGTTCGAGCCGACGGGGTTGGCCGACCGGACAGCCGCCGAGGTCTTCGCGGCGAGCACGATCAAGACGTTCGCCCGGATCGCGCTCCGGACGGAGAACATCTGTCCGGACTGTTCCGGCCCCGTCAGATGGACGCTCGACGTCTGCGCGGCTCACGAACCGGACGGCGAACACCCGTGTCCAGCCTGTGGGCGCACCGAGCCGATACAGGTTCGGGAGACGTGTACCGTCTGTAAGAGTGCCGGCCAGGGCTCGCCGAGTATCAAGACCATGCTCCATCCTGCGGTGATCGCCTTCTACTACGACCACGGGATCGAGGTGGGCTTCACCGGCGCCACGGGGTTCGCTGACGTCATCCGGATGCTCGAGTTGGCCGAGGACGCCGAGGAGTCGATCGTCGACACCGATCCCGTGCGGCTCCAGGTGACGTTCACGCAGGGGGGCGACCAGCTCCGGCTCCTCGTTGACGAGGATCTCAACGTGCTCGAGACGTCCCGGGACGGCCCCGCCGGGTAAGGGTCTCGCGTCACGTCCGTCAGCGGTCCTGGAGGCGGGCCGTAACATGTTATCGAGCTGTCTAAAACGCGTTTCAGACGAGTTTGTGACTAAAATGTTGTTCAGAAAACACTTTTGCCCCCACTCTGCCAAGGTGGTGGCCGATGCGCTCCGATGGCCCCGAGCATGCCGCGCTCGAGCGGGCCGGAGCCAGTCGGCCGCGACGAGTCAGCGGACAGCACGGCAACCGACGCGACACGCGACCACCCACCCGAGACCCATGGACGGACTACCACACACGGACCGGCGAACAGTACTGAAGACGCTCACGGCCTCGGTCGTCGCCGGCGGAGTCACGTCCGGCGCGGCGACCGCGGCGCCCGG
>CAZCXJ010000144.1:0-4918 GCA_964502585.1 uncultured Candidatus Halobonum sp. | reverse complement strand
GGCCGTCCACAGCCACTGGAGTTTGGTCCGCCAACTCCGGCTGGCCGAGGAGCATCCCCGCGAATCCGAGATCATGGAGAGCGTGGAGCAGCGGGTGACCGCTCCGAACGTCGCGCAGGAGGTCGAGTACTTCGACGAGAACCCGACGTTCGAGAAGCCGTACGGCTGGGCGTGGTTCCTGCGGCTCGTCGCCGAACTGGCCCTATGGCAGGACGACCGGGCGACCGCGTGGCGTGACACGCTGCGACCGCTCGAAACCCGGATCGTCGACCTCGTCGACTCCGAGTTCCTGGACCAGGACCGGCCGTTCCGGGTGGGCACCCATCAGAACTCGGCGTTCGCCCTCCAGGGCGTCCTCGACTACGCGCGGGTCACGGGCGATGACCAGCTCGCGGCCGCCGCCGCGGAGACGGCCAGGGCGTTGTATGCCGACGACATCGACGCGCCGGTCGAGTACGAGCCGTTCGGCTGGGATTTCCTCTCCCCGGCACTCACGGAGGCCGACCTGATGCGGCGGGTGTTCGACGACGACCGGTTCACGGCCTGGCTCGAGGACTTCCTGCCGGACGTGACGGTGCCGCCGTACGATACGATTCTGGATCCCGTCGCGGTGGACGCGGATCCCGACGAGGAGATCGCGCTCCACCTGGTCGGGTTGAACCTCTCGAAGGCGTGGTGTCTGGCGGGCCTGGCGGCCGCGCTGGCGGACCACGCCGACGTGTCCGTCTTCGAGCAGGCGGCACGACGGCACGTCGAGGCAAGCCTCGACCAGGCGTTCACCGACGAGTACGCCGGGTCCCATTGGCTGTCGACGTTCGTCCTCTATCTGGCGACGCGGAACGCGGGCGGGATCGCCCCCCAGTAGGCCGTCCGGGTCAAGGGACGCCAGCGGCCGTCCATCCCGTGTCGGGCGTCCAGTCCTCTGATCATCAGCTGGTAGAGACAATACCGACCCAGAGAGACCGATCCGCTCTACCGTCCGCTACCTTGTATTCAAACCGACCCGGAAGCAAACTCGACGAGGTAGGTCTCGTTTCCGGTGTACCGGATGTCGACGACCGCAACCGACGACGCGTCGAGACCGAACGCCTCTAGCTCGTAGATGAGATCCTCGACGTAATCGTAATCACAGCACATCCGACAGAACGGCCCCTCGAAGCGAACGACGAAGCTGTCGGCGTCCGACTCGACCAGCGCCGCCGTCGCCATCGGGCTCCGGTACTCGTTGTACGTCTCGATCGCCTCGGTCAGGACGCTCGACGAGACCACGGCTCCGTTGCCGACGTATGACTCGCAGACGAATACATCCCAGGTGTCGGCGCGGGGGATCGGCTCCCCGCTCGCTGAGCGTGTCGAATCCTGCAATCTGTCAGATAACGTTCCCCAGCGCGCCGAGTGCGGGGCAGGTGCCGACGTCGACGCGAGGCAGAAACCTGGGGACGAAGCGGACCCACGCCCGGTGCGCTCGGGACCCCGACCCGGACGACCAAGCGCCGTCGACTGCCTGGCTCGAGCGATCCGTCCCGTCGGACGGGACCGGCGTCCCATCGTATCGGAGGGTGGAGAGCTGATCGGGAGGTCCCGAGCGCTGACCTCCAGGCGGAAGCGCCAGTCCCGTCGGGGACTACCGGGCGGTCGTGTCCGCGGGCGTTCCGACCTTGTCGGCTGAGACGCCGCCGGTCCAGAGGAGATAGCCGATGGACAGATGGGCGACGGCCTGCATCCCGCTGAAGAGGAACGACGTCCAGCCGGGCGGGTCACCGCCGGACGCGACGCCCGTCGCGACCATCAGCCCGAGGGTTCCGGGGGGCACCAATACAAGGAGGCCGACCGTCCGTGAGGGGACGGCCTGTCGGACGCTTGCAAGTCCGAAGAGCACGTATCCCAGGATCGCGATCAGGATGGTCGCCAAAATCACGGCAGTCGGCGGCTTGACGCTGTCGACCCCGTACATCGCCGTCAGGGCGCCGACCCACAGGAGCAGCACCACGAGCCCGGTCGCTGCAATCGATAGGGCCGCGAGGCCACCAAGCGCGAGCCGTGACCCCTCGGCACGGAGTGGGGCGTACAATCCCAGCAGGCCGACGAAGCCGGCCAAGAGCCCGGGGATCGCGACCAGGGCCTGTGGTGCGTTCACGCCGACAAACACCTCAAGCGCCACGAGCGCGGCGAACACGGCGAGCAGCGCTCCGGCACCGAGAAACGCCGTCGCGCTCCATCGTTCGAGCGATTCCAACCGGGTCATGGCGCGACCCCTCCTCGGCAGCCAGTGAGTCGGTCGCGTCCGGGTCCATGCCGCGAAATCGAACTTCGGTCCATCGTTGGCGTGTCGGCGCCCGGCCGGAGCGGCGTTAAGTATTATCTGTATTACATTAGAGTAGCCAGAATTACGCTAATTCAGTAGAGCCGACGCCACGGGAGCAACCGCAGCGCCAGGGACCGACCCACAGCCACGACGGACATCGCGAAGCGGGGACTCACCGGTCCACATCGATGACACTCGCCGTCTCGTCGAACGTGAGACGGCGGTCGGTACCGTCGAGCGCAACCGTCACCTCGACCCGCAACGGGTCCTCGGCGACGACCGCCATCTCGTGGTGGTCCGTGACCAGGTCCTGCACACGGGTCACGCTCTCGACATCGTCGGCGTGCCACTGTGTCGACACCCCATGTTCGTCGTAGAACGCGATCACGGCCGGATGGAACAACGCGAGCATCGTCGGCGTCGTATAGTGAGCGGCCTTGCAGACGCGGCACCGAAACCGGGCCCAGGCGACGAACGGCCGGCCGCAGGACGTACACCGGCCCTCGGACTCGTGCTCCGGGCAGTACTCAAGCGTGGCGTCCACCGCGCCGGAGCACGCGTTGCAGAGCCCTTCGAACATCGTCCGCATCTGCCGGTAGGCGGCCACGCCGGCGGCCGCGAACACCTCCTCAGGGTCCCGGTGGATCAACCCGGCCGGGTCGAGCCGAGTCGCGTTCAGGTAGCCCGTGGGGTGGTCGCCATTCGTCGTGTTTCCATCGCATGCGGTGCAGACCTGGTAGACGACCCCGTCGTCGTAGATGACGGCCGTCCGGGCCCCGCAGTGGGGACAGGTCTGGTCGATCGGCGTCCGTTCGAGCGTCGCGTCGGTCACGCCCGCCCCGGCGATCACCGATTGGACGACCTTCAGCCCCGTCTTGCGGAGCTCGTACCCGTCTTTGTCGGCTCGTTTCCTGACGAACTGGCCCTCCAACTGGTTGAGGTGGTAGCTGAAGTTCCCGGAGTGGCTGTAGTCCACGCGGTCGTACAACTCGGAGAAGGGCACGGCATCGTCGTCGGCGTCCGGATCGTACGCCTCCCACAGCGCCAGCAGGATCGCCAACCGCGTCTCGCTGGCCAGGTGTGAGAAGGCCTCGGTCGTGTGCGGCCCTGCGGCCCCTGCCGCCGTGTCCAGGCCCGACTCGCCCGAGTTCGTGTCACTCATGCGGACGTGCTCACGGGCGGGAAGGATAAATCGAAGGGCGACGGACGGCGGTCGCCGTCCGGAGCCGGTCACTCCGTCGTGAGGTCGGCTCCGACTGGCTGCTGGTTCGCCACGGCGCCATTCTGCCGAAGGACGTAGCCGGTCACCAGGAAGCCGACCGGGATCGCCCCATAGGTGGGGAGTGAGACCCACGCCGGGAGCTCCGACCCGTACACGACACCCGTTCCGATCAGTACGACCCATGGGACAGCGAGGGCCAGTACCAGGACTCCGACAGGACGAGAGGGGACGGCAGCCCGCAGACACGCGGTGCCAGTTACGACGAAGGTGCCAGCCAGCACACCGATCAGCGAGAGGAACGCGAGCGCCGGCGGACCGGCCGGTGCCGCCGGCGCCGACAAGAGTCGCGTTCCCAGGATCCAGGCCAACATCCCGACCGTCATGCCCGCCGCGGTGACCGTGGTCACGGCACTGGCGCGTGCGTGTCGGGGGACGCGATTGGCCAGTGTGGGGTAGAGCCCAAGCACCCCACCGAGCGCCACCGTGAGCCCAGAGAACGCGAGCACGGCAATCGCCATCGTCGGGAGCGGCCCGTCCGTGACCAGAGCCAGCGTCTTGGCGACGGGAGACACGAGAAACAGTCCCCCAGCGGCAAGGAAGGCCCTCGCCCGCCAGTGGTCGAGAATCCTCCACGGGATCATGCGACCGTGTATCATGAGACGGGATAACGGGAGTGGGGGGATTAAACCCCCTGGCCGGGCGAAACCCGCCCGTCGAACCGGACTGGATCGGATCGGCCGCCGCAGTTCACGACCGCCCCCGGAACCGGTGGATCCGAGTGTCCGCTCCTCACACCGTGACTGCGTCGGGCTCCACCGGCCGCGCGCGGTCCCGACAGGTCTCGAACAGGTCGACCGCCCACGCGTGGACGGTCTCGTTGTCGGTTCGCAACCCCCCTTTGAGGGTCCCCTGCTCGTCAGTGAGGTTGATCCCGACAGCCCCGTCGACGATTCCGACCGAGAGCGGGATCTCCTCGGCGACGAAATACCGCGCGGTCTCCTCGGTGAGCATCTCGCGAAAGCGGCGTGCCGTGGACCGATGCGCCCGAATGGTCTCCACGATCTCGGGAGTGATCACCAGCTCGACACGGGTGTCCCCCTGGACGGTCAGTTTCCACTGGTTCTCGATGAATGCCGGGGCAGACTCCCGTGCGACCCCCCGGATCCGGTCACCAGAGCGGTGAAACTCGACGATCCGTCGAACCAGGACGGTCACGTCCGTCTCATCGACCAGGATGAGTTCGGCATCCCGGAGACACCGGACGTCGAAGGTCACCACGTCGGTCGGCAACCACTGCACGGCCTCCCGTACCCGATGCTCGGCTTGCATCTCGTCGACCAGGCGAGTGAACTCGTCGTACACCCACTCGCCGAGCGGTGTTACCGTGTACT
>CAZCXJ010000143.1:0-5019 GCA_964502585.1 uncultured Candidatus Halobonum sp. | reverse complement strand
CAGCGAGCTGATTCTACTCACCCTCAATCGAACACAGAATCGTAAGACAGCTCTACATCAACAATGTACTACGCAAGAGCGATACAGGATTCCGGTGGTCAGCTCGTTCTTCGCGGTTCCCGTTGACAGGACCACACCACTCACCGCCATCAGTCCGACCGCTCCGAGCCACTTAGCGCGGCCATCAACGATGACGAATTGACCAGTGATGTCAATGACGATGGTCAGACTCGCGATGAATCCAACCAGCCCGAAGGCCAGTCGCCGCAGTGTGGTTCCCTTGACGATGGCGACAGTAAGTGCACCCACCAGCGTCCCCGAGCGCACGCCCACCAGGGAGGGAGAGGCGCTGACGTTCTGTTCGACAATATAAGCTGCGTAAGAGAATGCCATGAGGACCGTAGCGGACGTGAGGCCGATTCGGCCAAGACGCAGCGGATGGGTCGGGAGGACGGCTCGACCCTGCGGAGTACTGCCCATGGCGTACCGTTCGAGGTTAAAATAAAGTGTTTTGCCCTGGTCTGACACCCCGGCTGGCAGTTTCCCGATACCCCCTCCAAACGTGACAGTCTGCGAGCGGACGCCCACGTCCTCAGCTCTGTGATTAAGTCATCTTGAACTGCCCTCGAAGACTGCTGAATCTCTCCTCGGTATCCAGCAGGCGAGTTGTACAGAATCTGTATCGAGCGAGACTGGTCAAGTGGGAGAGCCGGGTAATCGACCACTCCAGCGGTTGTGAAGCATCCAGTGTTGCTGCCGACAGGGAATAATACCTCGATCGATCTAACCGATAAAAATAGCGGACGGCGCGTGCTTACCCCTCCACGTCGTCGAGGTGCATACGTTGCTTGAATTTCTCGGGGAGGCCGGCGTCGGGTTTCGAATAGTCACAGACTCCATCCGGGAAAATTGCCTTTAATCGCTCCACCTGGTCCTCGGTCGGCTCCCAGTCGCCGTAGGTCCCGTCGTTGAGTGCCTCCTCGACCGACTTGGTCTGGCACTTGAAGACGTTCCCCGCAATCGGCCCGCCCGCGACGATTCGCGAACTAGTATAGATGGTGAACTTCTCGGCACATGCCCCGCAAGCGTCGTCCGAGAGGAGGGTTCCCGGATGGGCATCCTCTGTCTTCCCACACTCGTTGCCACGGCCCTGGTCTCGGTCTTCGAGGATGCCCTCCCAGACGTCCTCCCCCATCGCGATGGGCGTGCCGTCCGATTCGAAACACGCGTCGACGGCCCCCTTCGGACGGACCTGTCCGACGGGCTTGTTGGGGTTCGCCTGGACGTTCTGCATCCACTCGTCCATGACCTCAAGGGCCCGTGGGTAGAGGCTCGGGGCCCCGTCCTCGAAGGGTTCGATGAACCAGATGACCTGGTTGTCTGCGTGGCCGTTCCAGTCGATCAGGCGCTGGCGCGCCGCGAACGACTGGCGGGAGTGGTGCATATCGAGTACCTCTTCGAGGTAGGGTCGCCAGTCGATAATGGGGATGTCGAGGTCCCCGTGGAAGACGATTCCTTCCTCGTAGGCAGCCTTCATCGCCTCGATACTGCCTTCCTCCCGCTCTCCGAGGTTCATGTTTCGAGCGCCGTATGGGTCTGGTTCGTCTGCATTCGGGTTGAATGGCAACCCGGGCGGGACCATGTTTCGAGTCTCTTTCCAACTCCCGATCTGTTCGTTCACCCTGAGGAATTCCTCGGCGGATATCTTCCCCTCGCGGAACGCATGGAGACCGTACTGGACGCCGACATTATCCCACGTCCGACGCGCGAAGCCGTCCTGGTCGAGACCGTAGACCTGCTTGAGATCCGCCCAGTGCGTCCACTCGACGTCGGTGAGCAGTTCTGGGTTGTCGCCGAAGTCGAGTCCGGTCTTCCTGCCGGCGAAAAACGGGTTGAGGGTGATTTGGTTGAGGCCACGCCAACTGTTCACGCACTCGGAGGCGCCTGTGGTCCTGGTCCACTCGTTCACCACGTCGGCCTCGCTGTTTAGCCCTTCCAACCACTGCCGGTTGTCCCAGTCGTCCCAGACCTGATTGCCAGACAGGACGTCCATGTAGAACTCCAGCAACTCGCAGTCGCCGATGTGGATGGTCTGAGTGACCATGTCGGGATAGGAATAGCTCGGGATGGCCGCGTCGAGCAACTCCGGGTGGTTCTGGCCGTAGACGTACTGCTGGATTGCCCCGCCCGACCCGCCGACGCCGACGGTGTACTCCGGCTCGCCGTGGCGCTCGACGAACTCTTCCTTGACCATCAGGGCGGTCTCACCGCCGACCTGCAGGTCGTAGTGGGTGTCGGTCTTGGTGCCGGTCGAGTACACCACCGCATAGCCGCGGCCGAGCCCGAGATCGAACAACATATCGTCCTCGTCGGGGTCGCCTTGTTGGTGACCGATATCGACACCCCCCTCAAACACGTAGATGAGTTTGTCGTTCCAGGCCGAGTAATCGGGGGCGTCCGGAGACGTCTCGTCTGGTGCAAGCATCGCCAGACTGTAGATGAACCGATTGATCGTCCCCCGCTCGACTCGGACGATGTAGTCGACAGTTTTCCCGTCCGTCGTCTCGGTGGTGGCGATATCAGTTGGTGAATCGGCAGGATCGAGGGGCTTGAACGACCCGTCCGTCGAGGACTTGTAGACGTAGTCGACTCGGTCTATCGCCTCGCAATCCGTTGGATCGCCGGGATTGGCCTGATCGAGGGCCGGCAGTATGTCGAAGTTGTCCAAGGCGCAGCCGAAAGGCTGTTGCTGTTCCCCGGAGAACATCGGCCCCGTCTGTGGGTGGTTCACGACGGTCAGTCGGGCGACCGTCGCACGCTTGTTCCGTAGCTCGAGCGTGTTCGTTCCTTCGGCCAATCCCTCCACGACGCCCTCGATTGTATTGTCGTCACCGCTCTCGAGGTGGTCCGTGACGTCGGTACCGTTCGCCAGTAATTGCACGTCACTTGGAGCGGTTCCTTTTGGGAGAATGACGCGGACACGGGCGTCCCCCCCACTCACGAGGTCTGGCTGGCTCGATACGATTCGAATTTCGAACCCCTGTCGCCGAACCGTTCTGTTGAAGAGGGGTAGCTCCGTGAGGTCGATGGCACTTCCAGACACCGACAGTGTCGCCCCCGCGCCAACGGACCGCAGCACCTCCCGTCTGTTCAACTCCGTGTTTTGGGTGTTGTCGCTCATACGTCGAGGTTCCCGATGATTCGCCCCGCATTACATCCGGTTACTGCTCCGAATTCGACACCCCAACAGGTCCCATGTCGGCCTCAAGTGACCGAGTACCGGCCCCTCGCCATTGTCGGTCAGACTCGCATGATTGGAGTCTGGAAATACGAACTTTTCACGGCTTTATAAAATAGTTTATCATGTAATATTGATACCTCCGGGCGTCTGGACCGGCGGCTGGCATCCCGGTATTAGCACGAGTCGGGGACGTCGGTCCGAGTCGGGCTGTATCAGGACACGTATCGGCCAGTGAGGTGGTCCAGCCCTAATGGCCGGGGCGTCCGAGAGCGGGCACGGCGGTCTACACGCCCGTGCTGTCGGGCTCGACTCCTCAGGACTTCCGTTCGTCCGAGGGCCGGTAGCACCGGAATTCGATCCGATCTTCGTCGAGGATGTCACCGTCCGCATCCAGAGCGGCGATCCGGTAGATCCCGGTTTAGGGGACGTGACCCAGCGACTGCGCATACTCAATCACGTCATCGGAGTCGTACCGTTCCGTCTCTCCCACGATGTCGTCATCCACGGACACGGGTATCCGGTAGCGCACCTCCTCACTACTGGTCACTACGAGTTGGGTCACGCCCTCGGCGTCGCCCTCGCCGTCTGCACGTACGCTGTCGCCATCATGGGGACGATGAGTCTCCTCGGGGCCGGTGTGGGGGCCCTGTTCGGTCTCACTCGCGACCGCGGCACGATGGCTCACGGCCTCGTGCAGACCGCCGCTGGCATCGGTATCGCGGCACTGGCAGCCGTGTTGCTGCTGGAAACCGGACCAGCCCTGATGTAATCTAGTCCCCTTCCTCTGGCACCGGTTCGGGGGCCCACGGCGCATCGCCCAGCGAGTACGTCCCGTATTCAGTCCCGGATGGGTCGTACCGGGCCTCCACTCGCTCTTTGATGTTCTGCAGAAATCCGTCGAGTTCCCGTTGGTTGTACCGCTTGACGACTGATCCGGCGACCGTCTCGACCACCGGGTTCGGCATCTCGTACTCCGCCTCGGCCCGGAACGTGGTCTCCCCACCAGTCGACGACTCGAATCTGAAGCTGATGGTGCCGGTTATATCGCCCGTGTACGAAAGCTCGAGCTGGTGGGGTGGGTTGGACTCGACGGTCCGGACGACGCCCGTCAGTGGAACGCCGACCATCCGGAAGGTGTAGTCGTACTCGTGCCCGCCGTTGTCCAGGGGCGTGATGTTCGAGAACGTCTGGCTCTGTCCGGATCGGACGGATTCATCAGGCGTATTGACGAGGCCGAAGACGACCTCCGGCGGTGCGTTGACGGTCGTTTTACTCGTGACTGCCGGCATCCATCTGTCAATGCTAATCGACGGTAAAAAATGATGCTCGTAGGACCCTGGTTGCTCCAGCTATTCGAGCTGGCTCGTCGACCACCCGTCCGTGGAGTTCCTTGTTTTCCGACCAGCTCCAGCTCCGTGCGCTACCGGTATCGCCCTCGCAGATATTGCTGCGGTCACCGATGGCAATTTTCCGCCGTCACCTGCGACGAGTCATCCCCCGCCTGTAGCCGCAGACGGATTCCTGGGTCCTCGCTGCGACTCGCGCACGTGTTCCATGACGTCGTTCTGATATGCTGTCAAAATATCTGGGATCGTGTTTCTAGACTCGCAGGGCTTTGGCATTCATCCAGTATGTAGGTGTTCCCTTATATGATTAGTCATACATGGGTTAAAATATGATACTCTGTTGGAAAAATTTATTCTTACCCTTCGAAACGGTTACCACGTGCGTTCGATAGTGGACAATAGTCCAGATATTCGCGGTGGCGTATTGGATAT
>CAZCXJ010000142.1:0-5031 GCA_964502585.1 uncultured Candidatus Halobonum sp. | reverse complement strand
ACCACGCCGACGATATCTTCTGTGCCGTCGTCTCGGATATGTTTCGAGACGCGAACGTCTACCATCTGTTCGGTTTCCTGGACAATGTCGAATGTCAGAATCTCATCCTGAATTTCTCCGTCGGCAATATTGTTAATGGCCGTAACGAATCGATCAAACTCGCCCGATTGAACCAGTCCTGACTCGACCAGCGTGTCGAACGTCTCGCCGACCAGTTCGTTTCGCTCACGTCCAGTCAGTGAGCAAAGCGAGTCGTTGACGTAGGTGATAGTCCCGTCCAGATTGACGACGAAGACACCATCTTGAACGGCTTCGATAATGGATCGATACGGGTTGGTGGCCTCTTCGTTATCCCCCGACGCACCATTATCGGGGGCTGTGTCCATGCTTACGGATCACACCAACTCATGTTAGGTGTTCTGTTCGGCGGATGGCAACATCGCGAACAGGGATTGTCGAACGGTTTGGAGCTTGGCACAACACCAGTATTGAGTTGCCTCTCCTGAGTTGGCGAATGGATTTTCAGCTGTCCTCACAGACGGTCTCACGGAGTTGTTCAAGTATCTCAGGCTGATGCTTCCTGAACAAATCCATTTGTTCTACCGGAGAATGGAAACCCGTAGACTGACCCGTCTGTTCTAAATATCAACACCGTGAACAGTTTGGCAGTGGCGTGGGATCAACCGGACTACGTTGATCTGGACGAGGTGACCGAAGTCGCCGAGGAGATGGGCTCTCTCCCCAATGAGAACCGTGAAATCCACACGTTGGGTGTTCGCCGGCTGTGGCTACTCAGGACTCGACAGTGGGCTGTGCTTCGAGAAACGCGACGATGTCCTCGACAGTGCCAGTACTGCCAGATTCGACGTAATGGACGGCGCAGGCGTTGCCACACGCTAACGCGAGGTCCCAATCCCACCCACATGCCAGTGCGTGGCCGAGTCCACCGGTGAACCGATCACCCCCTCCGGTATGGCGTTGTGGGTCTTCGACGTGGTAATTGCTGACCCTCCGTTGTTCGTCGCGCGTTACGGCGGCCGCCTCGTCTCTGGCATGCAGAACAGTAGCTGTGATGCCCGTTTCCTCTCGAATCGTTGCGAGGCGGTCGAGGTCATCATCAAACGACCTGGACAGGGGTGCAGCCGTCGCCCGGATCTCCGGTCGATTCGCAGTGTAAACCACATCGAACGTGTCCTGGAGCGCAGCGAGAGCGTCGAGCAGTGCATCGATTTCGTCGGGGTCGTATCCGACGATATCACCTGGATCGAACACGACCGGAATCCGTGGCACGTCCACGTCACCCAGTTGGTGGAACGCGCTCTCGAGACCAGGAATAGACACCCAGTTGCTGCAGCAGATGGCGTCACCCCCAAATACCTCAGAGAGGTCACCAGACCGCCGTAACTCGGTGAGCGTCCACCCGGTGACGTCCGAGTTCCTGACGAACATGGCGTCCCGATCGCTGAAACTGAACACGTACACACGCGCAGGTTCGCCCATCGACACCGTCTCGAACGGCAACGATTCGAACATCGGGGCATCGAGATAGCCATAGCAGGTGACCGATCCCCCAAGTGCGTGTAACTGTTTCGCGGCATTAACCGCCTGTCCACCGGGTTCGGTCGTCACGACACGAAATCGAAACGAGGACCGGTCTCCCAGGATCTCCTGCCCGAACGACCCGCGCGTCTCCACCCGACCGCGGCCATCGTCCATAACGGTACAGAAATGGTCGACACTTCCGTCCGGCAGCGTCGTAACCGTCGGTGATCCCGACTCGGTGAGACACCGAGCAAGACGGTCATACGGCATCGTACTGTCTGTCACACCGTATCCGGAGCGGTAATAGGCTTTGATAGTCGTCAAGCGGTGTCGACGTTCTCGAACGAAACGAGACACAGATATCGAGATGCGCCTGTCGACGGAGCAGCCGAGTGTGTCGAGTGACAATGGTGTCCGTAGTGCCCGACTTCCTGCGCACTCGTCAGCTGATTGTGTCGTCGCTAATCGACGCACAGTCGGTACACAGGCCGGTCTCCTCGTTGTAATGGGCACTACACACGAGGGCTCCGCATCGCCGACACTGGTAGTCGGCAGGTGCCGATTCGCAGATCTGGCAGAGAGTTTCCACGCTCATGGAAATCTATCGTCCGCTGTGGACTCGATAGGAGTCGAGTCGGGTCAGACCGTTATCGTGTCCACCTGATCTCGTACTCGAGCTCGTAGCGTTCTTCGCCCGTTTCCGAATCCGTGAGGCGTTCCAGTTCGATTTCAAACCAGGGGCTCTCGGGAATCGCGACCTGCTGGTCGCCCGTTGCACCGTCCAGGTGAACGGTTCCAGCCCGTATCTCCTCGGCGGCGCCGACGAGCGCGTCAGCGATGTCGTCTCGTGACCGTTCTTCTTCCTGTTTAAACAGTTGGTCTTCGGGCATCATACGGACGTACGGCCGGCCGTCGAATAAAGAATGCAGTCAGTTCTCCTGCACTGGGAAGACGCAGTAGTTCGGCGTCGCGTACGTACTGTTCCCGAGACGGACACACTCGACCGTCGGCGACTTCGTCAGTCGGTGTCAACGCCGGTTACGTGTCTCACGGTCGCAAGCCACACCGGCCTGGGAACCTCGTGATCACCGCTTGCGGTGGGGGTGTCCCCGTCGTTCGTGACGACGGGTTCCGGGGTATCGGAGCCGTCGTCGACAACGACAGGACGTCGCAACTGCTTGCCTCGGCACTCGGCGCCGACACCCTCGTCATCCTGACGGACGGCAAGTCCCTCCGTGAACTACGACGGGCCCGATCACCGGCCGCTCTGTCGGCCTTCATTCGAGGAGTTGCGCGCCCGTCCCGACGCGGGTGAGTTCGGTGGAGGCAGTATGCAACCGAAGCAAGAGGCCCGTCTCCGCTTCGTCGAACAGGGTGGCGACCTGGCCGTGATCACCTCCCCTGCGCACCTGATGGACGCACTGGCCGGCGAGACCGGAACACGCGTCCGCGCCCGAATCGTCCACCGGACGGGCTCTGAGGGCTTCTCAGTTTCCCGGAATCGGCGGGCCCTCTATGTTTCTCCACCGACGACTGTTCGACATGTACGACCAGATACTGGTCCCGACGGACGGAAGTGACGAAACACGAGGCGCCGTCGAACACGCGATTGATCTCGCGACGACCTACGATGCCGCACTTCATACGATCTACGTCGTCGACACGAACCTCGGCGTCGAGTCCTCGGCCCCCGGAACGCTCGATGCCCTCGAGGAGGCTGGCGAGAACGCGATCGACGAGGTGATTCAGCAGGCAGAGGCAGCCGATGTGGAACCGATCGAAGGTGTCGTAGCACAGGGCACACCCCACCAAGCCATTCTCGATTACGTCGATGAACGCGACATCGATCTCATCGTGATGGGGACACACGGTCGAACGGGGCTGGATCGGTATCTCCTCGGTAGTGTGACCGAAAAAGTCGTCCGGCTCTCCGACGCCCCCGTGTTGACGGTTCGTCTACCGGCCGAATCCTCCGAGGAGGCTTCCTGAGCCGGGCCCCGTCCCGAGACCTCCCATCTCGTCACCACCCGCCGACGCGACCGTAGGCGCCGGCCACCGGCCGGTGAGCCAGCTCCACCCGACGACGAGGCCGGCCAGCAGGACCACCAGGGCCGAGATTACCAGCGCCGCCGGGCCACCGGGGACCGTCCGTTCGGCCGGGACGAGCTCGGGGAACGAGCTGCCCGCCTCGCGGGGGACGACCGCGACGAGCGCCGCCCGGGAGGGCCACTGGCCGAGCTGGCCGTCGTCGGTCCGGAGCACGCGCGCCTCGCCGTGGACGACGAGCGCCCCGGCGGGCGCCGACAACGCCCCGACGGCGAGTCCCGGCGCCGTGGTCGGCGAACGTCCGCGCGACCGCCCGTCCGGTGCCCGAACTCCCCTCGGGGACGACCACTGTCGCCTCGTCGGGTAGGTGTGTTGTCACGGGCCTCCCCCCGCTGGACACCCGGCCGTAACCGGCGAAAATCTCCGTCGCCCGGGGAGACCGGCCCGCTCCGGCGTCGACGGGCGGCGGCGGTACAGATACGTCGATGGCGTGCGAAGATGGACCGATCCAACCGTAGGAACGGCTGGGACTGCCCGACCCCGACGAGTGTATCGGGGTGGTCGGGCTCACGGTGGTGCTGGTGGGGCTGACCGTCGGGGTGGCGGGAGTCACGGTGTTCTCGCTGGGGTTCGGCGCTTGGCTGGTGGTGGTGGCGAGCCTGCTCGTGGGGTGGGTGTCGGTGCTGTACTGTGTCGTGTGGGGCGAGTCCACCACGTAGGCGACGGTCCGGCGGCCTCCACCGCGCCGACGGTGACGCTATGTGGTCGTGGCCCGTCATCAAAGCCATGACCCGCATCGACCGGCTCACCCTGCACGCCGACCGGACTGGTACGCTCGAACTCGTCTGTCGGCGGGCGGACGCCGACGGCACGCCACCGAAAATCCGCTCGTTCGAGGGCCGCGACCAGTTCGGGTTGCTGGTCGACGGTCTCGCTCCCGGCGAGCGGGTGACCCTGTTCTTCGAGCGCGGGGACGATCCCGACGACGGGCGCCCGGGGTGAGCGACGCGGGCGGCCATCCGTGCCGGCCGGGAGACCCCACGCGAGCACCGCCGGACTCGCGAGGAGCACCGGGACGACCGTCGCCACGGAGGCGACGTCGAGCGGCGCCGGCCTACAGGACGTCCAGCACGACCACCGAGAGGTAGAGCTGGCCGAGGCCCGCGACGATCATCAGGACTGCGGCGACCTGCTCCGGCCGGCCGGCGTAGCGACCGAGGTCGCGCCACGACGCGACGCCGACGCCCGCCAGCAGTGTCACCCCGACCAGCGGTACGGCGACGGCCCCGGCGTAGACGCCCAGCACGGCCAGGCCGCCGGCCAGCGGGAGCGCGAGCGCCTGCGCGACGACGCCGAGGAACAGCGGGACCACACAGCCGGCCGCCGCGAGGGCGTAGACGGCCCCGAACAGCCCGAAGCCGAGCACCGACTCCGGTCGCCGGG
>CAZCXJ010000141.1:0-5068 GCA_964502585.1 uncultured Candidatus Halobonum sp. | reverse complement strand
ACCGGCGGTCGCGGCTGCGCGTGCGGACGGGCTGGATGTCCAGGGGCCCGCCTCTCCGGATAGGGTGTTCGTCGAAGCAGCCAACGGCGCCTACGACTGTGTCGTCGCGATGTACCATGACCAGGGACACATCCCATCAAGATGCTGGGATTCGACGGTGGCGCAGCCGTCAGCGGCGTCAACATGACGATCGGTCTCCCGATCGTTCGCACGAGCGTCGATCACGGGACTGCCTTCGATATCGCCGGACAAGGGATCGCTTCCGAGGCGAGTAGGCTCGACGCGATCGACATCGCGACCCAGGTAGCTCAGCGTCGAACGTGACGCGGAGTCGTCCGTCTTCGATGAGTGCGGGTGCCGATTGGGGGCTCCGCCAGCGTGCACACCCGCGTCGGGTTGGCTGTCACGTCGCCCCTCCCTGTGAGCGGCCGAACACCACGGTTCGATAATGAACTCGGATCGTGTCGTTCCTCTCTATCTTGACGCACTTCTCGATGTTTTCGACAGATATAGTATGTTTTTTGTTGCTTCCATGCTGGAGCGTTCAATAAACTTACAGTTTTGTCAATCGGGGCGTCGTTTAGCCGAAAAGGTTATCGATTTAATAATTCCGGGATTACCGGCGGATCTCGTCCGACGTTGTCGACCCCCCTCGATCGACGGTCGGGACAGGAGGCCGGCTGGACACGAAGGGCGCATCCGTCGGTGGGATCACGTCGGCTGAATGCCGAGGAGTCCTACCGACGTTCGATAACCGGGTCAGCGGCGCTCCGCTCGTGGGCACACGCGCCGGCGACCTCACCGAGCTTCCGCCACTCGCCCTTGACTGGCTCGAGCGCGGCGTCGAGCCCGTAGGCACGGGCCATCTCGAGCCGGAACACCCCGTCCATGGCCGGTACCTCGTGGGTCGCCCGGGCGGCGTTGGCGAGTTGATACGCGCGAGCTCGGTCCGGGCTGGAGACGAGGACCGGACTGCACCATTCCACACAGCGGGCCCGGAGCACCGGCTCCACGACGGCCTCTAGGTACTGGGCGTCGAGCGTCTCCCACCGGTTGTGGACCAGGAGGGTCCGGTCGTCGGGCGGGCGGTCCAGCAGGCGCTCGTGAAGGCGTTCGGGCTCGAGCGCCGCCGGCCCGTCGACGGTCAGGATTCGGAACGACTCGCCGCCCAACTCGAGCGGGCCGGACTCGCCGCTGGGCCGCGTCACCCGCTCGCCGCCGTACTCGAGGACCAGTTGGTCAGGGCCGACCTGGGCCGTCAGAGTGGTCGCCGAGACACCCGGCCCGTCGAGTTCGTTCTCGCGGACCCGGGAGATCGGCGCCCGGGCCGCCCGGTCGTGAAACCGCTGGCGCGTCCGTGTGGCCCTCGCGGGGTCGACCCTCACCCGGTAGATGTTGCCCGGCGTCGTCTCGAACGGGGCCTGCGTCCGGCCGGTATCGGCGTCCGTGAGGGTCAACGGGGCGCCCGTCGGGTCGAACCCGACGACGTGGGCCTTCCTGGTCCGGGTCTCGCTGCCGTCCCTGTCCGTGCCGTGCATCGTGCTGACCACGTACGCCGCGTTCTCGATGGCCCGGGCCTGGAGGAGCTCCCCCCAGGTGTGTCGCCTGACCGGTCCCTCACCGAGGGGCAGGAGCACGTCCGCCCCCCGTACCGCCGGATACCCCATGAGCGGGGCGAGGTAGGCGTCTTCGTGGATCGCCAGTCCCAGGTCGGCCCCCTCGTACTGGACCGGGTCCAGATAGGCTTCCGGGCCCCAATCCGAGCGGTCGAACGCGACGTGGTCCGCGGCGGTGTGTTTGACGTAGACGCGTTCGGGGCCGTCGCCGGGGGCGGTGAAGAACCCGAGCGCCCAGCCGTCCGAGTCCAGCCCGACGTACACCGCGGTGTCCAGGTCGGCAGCCACCTGCCGCCAGGTGTCCCTGTTGGCCCATCGGTCGTGGTTGGCGGGCGCCAGGAGTAGGTCGATCCCGGAGGCGGCGACCGTCGCTCGTTCCGCGTCGGTGAGCGGACGGCCCCACTCGGTCGGCAGCCATGCGCCGATCGTCAGGGAGCCTGCCTCAGCCATTGATGGTGGTCCACCGGGACGGATCCACGGGATGTCTGGTCGGGGAGCGGCCAGGTCGACCGCTCATGGTGGTCTCCCACGGCGTCTCAGTCATTGCGTAGGTCCGTGGTCGGCCTCCAGCATCATATTTCCCCTGTCAGCCACCCACCGCTGAAGGGGTGGGCTTGTCAGTGGGCTTCCCGGTTTCGTGCTCCCCTGCTCGAACGCTCCACGCCTCGGACGTTCTAATCCGCGGCTTTCTCAGGGGCGTTCGAACGGGGAGCCGAAGGCACCCGGTCAGCGTCACCGGGTGGAAGCAGCATGACTCCGGCCGCGGCGCGGACCGCACCGACCCCCAGTTTCTTTCATCCGTCCCGGACTCGCTCCACGGGATGGCAGTCGACTCCAGCACCCTCTTCGAGTTCGTCGGGATCGTCCTGCCGGTGAGCTTCATCGGGCTCCGGATCCTCCTGGACGAACTCGAGGAGACCGACGGGATCTCCGCACAGGCACGGGCCACCGCCTACATGAACCACGCGATGGGGATGGTCGCGTTGTTGGTCGCCGCGGGATGGTTGGCGACCCTCGACCTCCTGCTTTCGCCACGCCCACTCCCCCTGGCGGAACTGGGATACGTCGCCGCGGCCCTGGGGATCACCGTTCCGGTGTGGTTGCTGTGGAGCCTCCGGACCGAGGTTGCTGACGCCGAGTTCCAGGAGGGGTCCTGACACGGCGCAGGTGGGCGCTCATCCCGTCGGAGGTGAGGAGAGGTCACTGAGACGAGGAACGGAGACGGACCTGCTCGAGGGCAGGGTCGACGGTCGCGACGCGCTCGTGAACGGGCGTCGCGACCGTTCACGTTCGGGCGGCTGAGGGCGGGCCTGTTTTATTTACGGCCCGGTCGATACCACGGACATGGTCCCCTCGAATCGGTCTCCGGACGCGGTGACCACGAGCCGCCTGCTGAGCGGGGTGGCTGTCGTGCTGGCTGGCCTGGCTGCTGTCCCGCTCCTGTTCACCCAGCCGCAGGGTGACGCGTTCTTCGCCGCGTGGGTGCTTTTCGCCATCATCCTCGCAGTAATCGGAGCACTCGGTGCGTGGACACGCCGGACCGCGCTCGTCTGGGTAGCCGCGCTGTTGCTTTTCGCACTGTCCATCGTCGGGATGTGGTCACTCGGGCCGTTCATCGCCCCGGCCGCGCTCGTGCTCCTCGGGGCCGCCGTGGCGTCGCTGTGGACCGGCCCTCGACCGGACAGACACGAGGCGGTCCTCAACGACCCGCCATCCGTGATGGACGCCGTGCTCACGACGCTTGTCGGGGCCGTCCTCGTGGTGGTCGGCGCGACCCTCGGATACGAGGGGACCATCGTCCGGGAGCTGTTCACTAGCGGCTGCGCCAGCGAGACACTGGACTGTGCGCTCGCAGTGACGCGGTGGGATGCTGTCGGCCTCACCGTCCTGGGACTGGCGGCCATCGGGATCGGTGGATGGCTGGTGTGGAGACAGGTGGCTGTCGGTCGGATCCTGGCATCCAACCAGACTGGCTGAACCTGGCAGACGTGGCTCGGTGGTCCGAACCGACGCGAATCACTGACGGCCAAATCAGTGATGGGGCGGGGCGGAGAGCGGGTCCCACTTGGAGTTGTGGTTGAATGGGGCGAACACCCCCTCGGGGTTGTCGAAATGGAACCACGCGTGTAGCGTCCACCAGTCGCGGTGGGATCCGGCGAACGTGTCCGCAGTCCGCCCGGGCAGTGAGCGAGAGGCATCAGTGAGGAAGTCCACGATCCGTGTCTCCGGATCGTCGCCCGGCTGATGGCCCCAGTTCACCCTCAGCTCGTCGCCGGCCTCCAGCCCGGGTTTCTCGTCCGGAAACGCCGAGTGCTCGTCGCTGAGTTCCACCCAGTTGTCATTGGTCAGCAACTCGTCGACGCTCAGCGTCGCCCGGTCGTCCTGGACGCCGTTCCCGTTCGCGAACACGTGCTGTGCGCTGTAGTGGGGGTGCCAGCCGCCGGATTCGCTGGTGTCCAACTCCTCGCCTTCGTCGTTGAACACGTCGGGGTTCTCGTGGTTCAGTGGAACGATGTACTCGACGGAACCGAGTGTTCGGGCGAGATTGTACGTGAGTCCCTGTGGCTGGCGGATGTTGATGCCACCCCTCTCAGCCTGTTTGATCCGCTTGAAGTTCACCAGGTGGAAGCCCATGTCGGGCACGTACGGCCCCATGATCTCGTAGCCGTCGTCCAGCGCCTCCTGCACGTCTTGATATTTCTCTGTCGCGTTCGTCACCGACCGTCTCTGCACGTCGAAGGGTTCCTCACTCCCACGTGCGGCCCCGAGCGTCGCTACGCTTCCGAGCAGGCCTGCACCGGTCAGTTTGAGAACTGTTCGTCTGGTCTGCCGTGTTGGTGTCATTGTATCGTGTCTCCGTTCAGGTGGGCACAGCTTCGGCTGCGCCCCCTGCGTTCGTTCTCTGGACAGTGCGTCTCGACGCACTCCCAGCCGGCGTCTGTGAGTGGTCGATCCCCTCTGTCGCGGTCGATCTCTGACTGGTGGGGGTCTCGACCGCGTCCATGGGGTGTTTCCCGACGACTTCGCACACGCCGAGCTCGACCCCGGCGTAGAGCGTGTGGCTGTGCCACCGGGCGAAGATGAGGTCGATCAGGTGTGTTTGAGCGCCTCTCGTGTATGTTATTACCATCCAAGCGTCGGCACGCGCCGGGAGAGCAAAAGTGTAATCTGTATGTCACTACAGTAATCGTGCTTACTGAACTCCACTACAGTAGCTGATGCGGAACGAACCCTCTGGAGGCTCGAGGCTACGCCTTCGATCTGGATACGTCGGTCACTGCCAAGTCCTCGTCAAGGTGCAGATGGAGCGTTTCCGTGTCGGCGGGCACCGGCACCCGGACGGGGTCCATCGAGAGAAGGGCGTGCTCCTTGTGAAGGCGAGCCCACAGCCGGCCGCAGGCCGCTGGATCGTCGAGATCGAACGTCCGCTCGATGTCGTGCTCGTAACAGAA
>CAZCXJ010000140.1:0-5103 GCA_964502585.1 uncultured Candidatus Halobonum sp. | reverse complement strand
GCTGTCGTCCCGTGCACCCGCACTAGTGGCGGCCCGTTTCCCGTTCGTTCGTATGCGATTGGAGTGCCGTCTTCCGAAGTGATCGTCTCCATGCCACTCTCCACCCGAGAACTACGCTTCCACCCTATGTTAACATTTCTCAGTCCGCGAGACGGGAGGGAACGACCGTAATCATGGGGAAAGCAGCCACGAGGCGCGTTCCCTTACGGTTGTTCGGACGACCCGTCGAACACAAGCGATCTGATCCCGGCCGGAACGTGTGCCCACTGCTGCCAGTCGCCGTTCTCCCGGACGAGTACGCGGCCACGATCCGTGCCCGCAAACACGCGCGTGCCGTCGCTCGCCCAGGCGAGGACGGCTTCCGTGCCCGCGCCGGGATACGGGACCGCACGGAACGTCTCCCCGCGGTCCGTCGACTCGAACAGCGCTCCCTCGGCCCCGCCCGGCCCGCGCCACGTCGTCGACGGCCCCATCGTCGCGGCCGTGTAGAGCGTCCCGTCGTGGACGAGCGCCTCTCTGAAGTACGACCGCTCGAGGGACTCGTCGAGCCGTGTCCAGGAGTGGCCGACATCGTCCGTGCGGTACAGCCCGGTGCCCGTCGAGGCGTAGTAGGTCGTCGTGTCGACCCGATGGAGATGATGGATGTCGTCCCAGACTCCATCGCGGCGTTCCGCCCACGTCTCGCCCCGGTCCTCGCTGACATGGACGCCGCCGCGCTCGACCCCGGCGACCACACGGTCGGGCGCTCCCGGCGGGACGTCGAGGTGCCGCACCTGCCCTTCGGCGTGGACTGGACTGTCCCACTCAGCCCGGGACGGCTGGTCCTGGAGCGTCTCGAGTTCGGTCCAGTCCGTCCCCTCCGAGACGTACGCCCGGGGTGGGTGGGTCCCGGCGTACACGCGGCCGTCCGGCGCGACGGCCACCGCGTACACGGGGCTGAGCGGGACCGCCAGGTCCGTCCAGGACCCGCCACCGTCGGTGGTTCGGTACAGACCCGCGGCCGTCGCAGCATACACGGCCCCGTCGGCGCTCTTGACACGCCAGACCATGAGCGGTCCGCCCCCTGCCGCGAGCACCCGCTCGCCGTCGCCGTCCGCCCCGTCGATCCGCCAGACGCCGTCGACCGATCCGACGAACAGGGTCATAGCCTCCGTTTCAGACGCGAGGATTGTATGGGTTGGGTCCCCGGCCCTCACCCAGCAGGCTCGTGGGGGAGGAGTTCCTGGACCGCGCAGTCCCACGGCAGGCGCCTCGCGATTACGGGCGGTCGCTCAGTTTTCAGAGGATGCCCCGGGCGACTCGTCGGACCCCGAGTTTCTTCACAAGCACGACGGAGGCTGCCTAGCGCTCGACGGTCCGGGACTCGGGGAGGTGATCACGGTCTCGTTCGGCAGGGGCCCGCCGCCTTG
Source organism: uncultured Candidatus Halobonum sp. (assembly GCA_964502585.1). Lineage (GTDB taxonomy): Archaea > Halobacteriota > Halobacteria > Halobacteriales > Haloferacaceae > CAZCXJ01. The sequence continues at coordinate 3,694 of CAZCXJ010000140.1, read as the reverse complement.
TCACGTCGCCGGCTCGGGACGCGAGTCGCCGCCGGCCGGCCGGTTGGCGGCGGTCCGGAGCCGAGACCCGACCAGGACCAGTGCGACGCCGGCGACGGCGCCCAAGGCCAGTTGGAGGACCGCGACGACCTCGCCCGTGAGGATCTTCGAGGCCAGCAACACCGCCTGGCCGAGGAACGCGCCGACCGGGAGCAAGAGTAGGAGCCCGACCGTCCGCGAGGGGCGTTCCGTCCACGTGCTCGCGAGCCCGTACAGGAGGAAGCTCAGGAGAGCCAGCAGGAACGCCCCCACCAGCAGCGGCGGGGCCCACGCCCCGGGCTCCGCCATCGACCGGTCGGACGTGAGATCGATGCCGATCACGGCCAGCATGGTGCCGCTCCAGACCACCCACCCGAGGCCGGCGGTCGCGCCGCCGCCGAGCGCGAGCCGGGGGGTCTCGTCGGCAACGCGGGGATACAGACCGATCAGGCCGACGAACACGAACCAGAGGCCGAAGAGCAACGGTCCCATGTCCAGCCGCGGGGGCGTCTGAACGACCCCCGCGACGTCAAGCGTCCCGACCGCCGACGTCCCGAGGAGGCCGAGCCCACCCAGCATGAACGCCAGGGGGGCCCAGCGGTCACACCGCGCGAGCGCGCTCTGGCGCATGGTCACGGCCATGCCCCCCGCTGTGTCTGTCGGTGGTGGCTGTTCGTCTCGTCGTCCGGACGTGGATCGTGGGTCGTCGGTGGAGCTTGGTTCATGGATGCTCGTGATCCCGGCGACGGGCCGGCGATCAACGAGTGTCCAGCGCGGGGCGGGGCATGATAAACATCATTTGCAGCACGTTATAACAGGATAGTTGACACGTTACTGCGTGACTCGGTGGGCGGGCGCGTAAGCGGTCCGAGGAAGCCGCCCGACGCCCGTTCGACCGGGCTTACCGACGGACGTCCACGACCGCCACCGTTTCGTCGAACGTCAGACGGATCGTATCCTCGTCTTGGACAGCGCTGACGGCCACCCGGGGCGGGTCGTGGCCGAGGAGCTCCAGCCCGTGGGCGTCCATGAGGTCGTACACCCGCCGGACGCGCGCGAAGTCATCGGCCCGGATGCGCGTCGAGACGCCGTGGTCGTCGTAAAACGAGATCACCGCCGGGTGGAACAGCGCGAGCGTCTTCGGGGAGGTAGTACTGTGGTTCTTGCAGACCCGACAGCGGAAGCGGGCCCAGGCGGCGAACTTCCGCTCACAGCGGGCGCAGGTACCGGTCGGGTCGTGGTCCGGACAGCACTCCAGCCAGCCCTGGACGGGCCCGGAGCAGGCGGGACAGAGGCCGTCGAACAGACTCTGGATCTGGCGGAGCGCCGCGACGGTCGAGGCCGCCCGCAGTTCCGCGGCCGTCCGCTCCGTCAGCCCCGCGGGGTCGAACGGCACCCCGCTCAGGAACCCCGCCGTGTCGGTCTGGGCCGTCCCGACCCCCTCGCACGCGGTACAGGTGTGCAACACGGCGCCGTCGCGGTAGCTGACGGCCGTCGGGGCCCCACAGAATGGACACGGCTGGTCGATTTCGGTGCGGTCGCGTTCGACGTCTTGGACGCCCGCTCCCGCGAGGATAGTCCGGACGAGTTTCAGGCCCGTCTCCCGGAGTTCGTACCCGCCACGGGCCGTCCGCTGCCGGACGAACTGGCCCTGGAGTTCCGAGAGGTGGTAGCTCACGTTCCCACGGTCGTCGCGGTCGACCCGGTCGAAGATCTCCGAGAACGGCACCGCGTTGTCGTCCGCGTGCGGCTCGTACGCTTCCCACAGGGCCAGGAGGATCGACACCCGGGTCTCGTCCCCCAGCAGGGCGAACGCCTCGGCCGCGCGGGATTCGACTCCCCTGGGGGTCGTGTCACGGGCCGACGTGGTGCCTGGCTCGACCACGGTGGTCACCCGACCGTCGCGTCGGCGGCCGGCACCGTCCGGGCGTCCCGCGCGACCCGTCCCCGGAGGGCGTAGCCGATCGCCAGGTGGGCGACGGCCTGGGCGCTACTGATGCCGAAGTTCGACCACGCCATCGTCGCCTCCGAGAGGATCCCCAGCGCGCCGTAGACGAACGGCTGGGAGAGCATGGCAGCGAACACGACCCCCGGGATGAGCAGGAGCAGGCCGACCGGCCGGCCCCCACCGGCGACACGGCGGGTGGCGACGCCGATCGACAGATACCCCGGGATCATGCCGACAGCGATCAAGAGGAGCAGGACGCCGGGAAGGCCTGGCGGCTCGACCCCGGCGAGCACGGCGACCCCCTGGGCCGTGATCACCGCGAAGCTCGCCGCCCCGAGGCCCGCGCAGGCGGCCCCGACCCGGGCCAGCCGGGGGCTGCGGTCGACGAGCCCCGGATACAGGCCAAGCAGCCCGAGGAGCCCGAGCCCCAACCCGGCGGGCCCGAGGACGTTCTCGACTGGCGTTTCGGCCACGCCGGTGGCCGCGACAAGGCCGGTGAGCGCCGCATAGCCGACTAACAGTGCCCCCGCCGCCAGGAACAGCGTCGGACTCCGTCGTTCGAGCGATTCCCACTGCAGAATGGTGATGCGACCCATGGGGCGGAATGAGGGACAACCGGGTTAATTGTTCGGGCGCCTCTTTCCGGACCCCGACGGTCCTCCGGGCACGCTACCGGTACACGTCGTTCTGCGAACGCGGCATCGAGTGTGTCGGTAAGGTTCCTGGCGCCCGCAGCCCCAGCCCCTGGAGAGAGCGTGCGTGTTTGCCCGATGTGGCCGCCGTTCGACGTCAACGATCAGCCTGCACTCGGCGTGGTGAACCGCCTCGGGGCTTGACCCCGAGGCACTCGGCCTGTCTTTTTTGTAGAAAATACTAAGTGATAATGTGTTTTCGTTTATATATGGTAGAGAATAACTATCGAGAACTGGTCGAACGGGTCATCGAGGAAAACCGATATCTCGCACTTTCGACGACGGACGGGGAGACGCCCTGGGTAGCGCCTGTCGAATACTTCCGGGACGACGCCGGTAACTTCTATTTCTTCTCGACGACGTCGTCGCGCCATGCCCAGCACATCGAGACCCACGAAACCGTCGCGGTCGCACTGTGGGGGGAAGACCAGCCCGAGCCGTACACGCCGGACATGGACGCCACGCTCAATGGCGTGCAGATCCGGGGGAAGGCACGCCGGCTCTCCGAGGATGAATATCCCCCGATAGTCGAGGCCGCTGCCGAGGACATGGAGCCGGTGATGCCCCCATACGCGGCATTCAGAGTCGAACCCCAGCGTGTGTATGCCCCGATCGTCGAAGACGGCATCAACAAACGCGTCGAGGTCGAGATGGACTGAGACCGTGCCGACGACAGGCGGGACAACCGGTCCCCGGTGTCGGTAGCCTGCGATCCGCGGACGAATCCTCCTCTTCAGGCCCCAGCCCCGAGACCGCCGGACTAGGAGCGTCCATCCGGGCGGATGAATTGCCGGTTCTATCGGGCCCCGTCTCGACCGATCATCCCTCCCTCCGATTTATAGCCCATAGTGTGGTACCAGATAACATGGACAACCCGCATTCGGGCGAGTCACCATTCGAGGCGGCGGCCGGCGCCGCTAGCCCACACGTACCGACGCGTTCGACCTGCTGAGCCACGAGATCCGGCTGTCCATCCTCCTGGCCCTCTGGGAGGCCTACGAGCCCGAGGGGAGCAACGAGGCGGTGTCGTTCTCGG
>CAZCXJ010000139.1:0-5122 GCA_964502585.1 uncultured Candidatus Halobonum sp. | reverse complement strand
ATGAACGATGGCCATAGTGGGAGCTGGAGCTCCGCTATGAACGCGTACGTCCAGGGCACCGACGCGAGGCCGAACACGACGGCCAGTGCCCACGTTTCGTTCCACTCGGTCGCACGGTCCCACTCGATCGGCCGGGTGAGTCGTGTCATAAGTCGGGTCCGGGCATCCGCTCGTCCGGGCTTCGCCAGTGGACGGACCCCCTCCGCCGCGAGCGACGGTCCCGAGGCGGGCCGTCCGACAGGTGTCGGGTCATGAATTGAACGCAGCGTCGATCGCCTCCCGGTCGATCCGGCGGGTTCGGTCCGGGTATGCGCGAACCCGGTCGGTCGACCAGAAGGCGAGCGCGGTCGCTTCCGCTCCTGCGGCCGGTCGTCCGGTCGTCGCCGCGTACTCGAGGACGTACGTGATCATGTAGTAATGACGGCCCTGGTAGGGGCTGTGGAGGACCGACAGGAGTTCCAGGTCTGCCGGCCGGGCCGCGAGCCCCGTCTCCTCCTCGAGTTCCCGGGCCGCGGCGGCCGCAGGGCGCTCATCGACCTCGGGATGGCCGCCGGGTAACTCCCAGGCCCCGCCCTCCGCCGGGTCCAGCAGCAGGACGGTCCCCTCCTTCCGGACGATGACGTCCACGGCCGGCACCGCGTTCAGGAAGTGCCGGTGGCCACACTCCGGACACACCTTTCGCGCCCGGCCGTCGAGCTCACGCGCGACCAGCTCGGCCCCGCACTGGTGGCAGTAGGACGGCTCGACGGCGACCATAGCCGAATGTCACCGGTGCTCGGCGTATGTCTGTCGGTCCCAACGGGACAGCGCGGACGCCCGCGATGTCCGATGGTCCTGTTCCGCCGGTATCTCCGGTCGGCCGGGCCAGACGAGACGCCGGAGTATCCCTATGCTTTCCCGGACATACATCCCGTCATTTCGGAGCTCAATCGCCAATTCGAGATCCCTGGGACCGACCGTCCACGCTGAGGCCGGGTCATTCTCCCGACTTGTCGTCACTGGAGGAGGTGTCGATCCCGAGGATCGCGTTTCCCCCGCAGTGGCCAGTCCTCCAATTCGACAGCAAGCCGAGCCCCGCGATACCGGTCGTCGCGGCTACTACGCGCCGCCGGTCGAGGAGTGCCCCGACCGACATGGCGAGCAACCAGATTCCCAGCACCCCTCGGAGGATTCGGTCGGTGTCGGACATGTTCCGTTCGAGGTTCATGGAAGGAAGTAACGACACACGCGGTAAAAGCGCTCCGCGAGTCGCGGAGGGGTACGGCCGACTGGGTATCAGTATCCCGTGGAACCAGCCCGGGTCCGTCGGTTCAGCCAGCCGCGAGTTCGACTCCCGGATTTCTTGACCGTCCCCTTCGAGCAAGCCTCACATGGTGGATATCCGGACGGTCCGCGAATCGGACCTGGCTGACTTCCGCCGGCTCCACAACACGTACGTCGATCGTGACGAATCGCTCGACACCGTCCGTGACCGATATCAGGATACCCCGGGCCTGTTGCTCGGTGCCTGTGACGACGGCACCCTGGTCGGCCACTGTCTTGGCCAGCCGCGGTCCGCGGACGAGGTCGAACTGGCTGGCATCGCCGTCGGGAGTCTCACCGCCGCCGGGGCCTCGGCTCAGCGCTGCTCGGCGCGTTCGAGGAGCGAGAGACGGCGCTGGGGTTCAGGCGGGTCAGTCTCGGCTCTGCGGGCGGGTACGTCGACCGGTTTTACGTCGCGAACGGGTACTCGCCCGAGAGCATTCTCGTCCGGCTTCCCGCTGACGAGCCTCCATCGGAGCACCGGGACGCGGGTTACGAGATTAGCGACGTGCGACCCGAGAACGGAACACGGACCTCTCCATCGCCGTCGACGAGTTTGACCCCACGTTTCTGGAGGACGTCCGCGACGCTTTCGATGACTCGGACGCCATCGAGATCATGACGAAAGAACCCGATACAGCGTGAGGCCTCCCTGTGGATTTCGACGAGGCGGGCCCACCGATCCCGTCCTGAAGACGAGGACCACTCCGACAGACCGAGAACGCGGCAGGGGATGATGCCCGTCTTCTACTGTCGCCAGGGTGCCTCCGGCCCGTCGACCACGCGCTTCTCACTCCGGGGGGAAACTGGCGCGGATCGTCGACGAGATCACGGCGGTCGGCGGCGAGGCGCTGGCCGTCCCCGATACGGAACGGATCTAGCATATACAGGAAAAGCGATCTAGGGAGCGTGGATATGGAACTTCTCTGGCCACGGATAGCGAGCCACCGAGTCACGCTCGCCGTCTCGGAGTGCTCCTGGACTAGTTGTAGCCCCGGAGCAGACGGGAGACGGTTGGCTCAGTCGGACCCGGGAGCCTGAATCGACGCCTCTCCAACCAACACCTTGCTTCCCGCGATACGGACCCGGTACCGGCCGAGGGTAAATGCGAGGTCGGCATCGGCCTCGGAGCCGCCAGTGACGACCTGATTCAGCGCCTCCGGGTCGATGTGATCGTTGAGCGTCGTTCCCTGGCTCGTCGAGAGGGCGACGGGGTCGACGTCCTCGAGGGACGCGATAGTCTCGACTACAGCGGTACTCGGTGCCGTGGCTGCCCAATCGTATTCGGCTTCGGCGAGAACCTCGCCCCCACACGCTCCCGCGGGACCAGACGATCGTGATACGTCGGCCATTATTTGCTACGATACGCAAAGTATCAAAAAACTTGTGGATATCGTAATGACACTTCTCTGTCATTAGCCGGGTGGTAAATCCGTCAGCGCCAGTCGAAGCAGGGAGACCCCGGAGGGTTTCCCGAAACACTTCTCGACAAGCGAAGGACTCAGGACGTGTTCGGCAAACACCTATCGGTTATAGGATCCCTCGGGACCTGTCCCGCCCGACTCAGACGGACCGCTCCGGCTTGTCCACGTTTCCAAACCCAGTTGGAACGTTCTCGGCGATGACTCCGGCCCGACACAATTCCCTCGAATTGGGATGCGCTTCCGGGAGGGGGCGGCGACATCTCGCGACGTTCACGTACGGACCGGCTCGATAGGTGGGCCCAGAGGAAGCAGAACGGACACGGGGCTGCTCGTTCGGCACGAGACTCGTCGGTTCTCGTTGATATTGGCAAACGTTAACATTAAACGCGATGTACGCGCGCGCATGCCGGCCGTCTCAACCCTCGACGCGGTGGGCGGAACGCCATTGGTCGAACTTGAGTCCGTGCGCCCAGCAGGTGGCGCCCGCGTCCTCGCCAAGTGGGAAGGAGCCAATCCGACGGGCAGCATGAAAGACCGGATGGCGGTCGCGATCGTCCGAAACGCCCGCGAGCGGGGGGACCTCGACCCCGGCCAGCGCGTCGCCGAACTCACCGGCGGCTCGACGGGGTCGAGCCTCGCGATGGTCTGTGCCGCGCTGGACCACCCCATCACCCTCGTCAGCGCGGACTGCTTCGCGACCGAGAAGCTCCGGACCATGCGGGCGCTCGGTGGCGATGTCGAGGTTGTCACCACGCCGAACGGGGAGGTCCATCCGGACCTCATCGACGATATGCGCGACCGTTTGGAGACGATCCGCGCAGAGACGGGCGCCTACTGGCCCGATCAGATAACCAACACCGACGCCCTCGACGGCTACGCGGTCCTCGGTGAGGAGATCCTAGCTGACGCGTCCAGCGTCACAGACTTCGTGATGGGCGTGGGCACCGGCGGCTGTGCGATGGGGACCGCCCGAACGCTCCGGGAGGAGCGCGACGTTCACGTGACCCTGGTCGAGCCGGCGGAGGCGCCTTACCTCAGTGAAGGCGAGGGGGGTGATCATCAGATCGAGGGAGTCGGCGTCTTGACCGATCCGCCGCTGGTCGAGAAGGAAAAGTACGACGAGGTACGGGCCGTCCCGGAATTGGAGGCCCGCACCATGGCTCGCGAGCTCGCGGCCGAGGCGGGCCTGTTCGGTGGGGCCAGCACCGGGCTGAACGTGGCGGCTGCCGTCGAGGTCGCCGCCGAGCGGGATCCCGATGACGTGGTGGTGACCGTTGCCTGTGACACCGGTCTGAAGTACCTCGACGGCGACCTGTTCGCGAGGTAGCGGCATTGCCTGCGGCCACGACGGTCTCCCTGCCCAGGGGCCCCGGTCAGCGCAGGGCACCACCGGGATCCGTCGCCCTACACGATGTTATCCGTCTCGTAGATCCGCTCCTCCTCGGGCGTGATGGCCACCTGCTGGCCTCAAATTTGGACACACAGATACAACAGCCGCTCGAAGGACCAGCGGAGCTGTTCCAACGCATCCATCTTGAATCCTCGTCGAGCCCGAGCCGCCGACGGAGTTCGAGACGCGACGGCCGGACCGGTACGAGACGGAGTCACGGTCGCCGGCGTTTCTCTGTGTACGGGCGAGCACCGAGTAGCTACAGCGGACGTCGCCCTGCCGCGGCTGGCGCCTACTCTTCGGGCGCGTTCGCGAATCCACACCCGCCATCGTAGCCCGACACCCCGCCACACCCGGGCGATACCTCGAACGCGAGCTCCGACCTTGTCCCCCGGCCGTAGACCGCTCTCGCGATAACGCAATCGGGGGACCCTTCGTATGAGGCCAGTGCCTCCGCGACGGTTCGCTCGACCCAGTCGCTTTCGTCGACACGGCCGCGGAACGTGTACGGCCCTGGCGCGTCTCCCCACGTACAGTCGAGGACTTCTCCCGGGATTCGCCCCTCGGGCTTGCCCTCGACGCGGTGGGTCGACTCGTGGACGCGTTCGCCGTCGCGCTCGATCTGGATTCGGAATCGGTGCGGCTCCGGGCTGTAGTTGGCCACGGCCATCCAGCCCAGTCTCGGGGGCGAGGTGGTGACGGCCCGGAGGGGAGCCGTGCAACCGGCACCGCTCGAGACGGCCGTCAGGCCGAGCGCCGCGAGGACCTGGCGACGCTGCATTCCGGCCGAGCTACGGCGACCTCGGTAATAAAGGTGGCAACGGGCGCTCGACCCAGGCCGTCAGGTGTCGAAGAACCGCTCGGGCTTCAGCCGCGACAGCCGCATGGCGTTGCCGGTCACGCCCAGACTCATCCCCATGTCCCCGACGACGACCGCCAGCGCGACGCTCACCAGCCCCAGCGGGACGCCCAGCGCCAGCAGGGCCTTCACGCCGAGGCTCGACCA
>CAZCXJ010000138.1:0-5158 GCA_964502585.1 uncultured Candidatus Halobonum sp. | reverse complement strand
CGCGGTGCTTGGCGACATGGAGTTAGACGACACGCTGAACAAGCGCCAGGAGATCAACGCGAAGATCCGCCGGGAACTCGACGAGCCGACCGACGAGTGGGGAATCCGGGTCGAAAGCGTCGAGGTCCGGGAAGTCAACCCGTCGAAGGACGTCCAGCAGGCGATGGAACAACAGACGTCGGCGGAACGTCGGCGGCGGGCGATGATCCTCGAAGCGCAAGGTGAACGGCGGTCAGCGGTCGAAGAGGCCGAGGGGCAAAAGCAGTCGAACATCATTCGCGCGCAAGGGGAAAAACAGTCCCAGATCCTCGAGGCACAAGGGGACGCGATCTCGACCGTGCTTCGGGCGAAATCCGCGGAATCGATGGGCGAACGGGCCATCATCGAAAAGGGGATGGAGACGCTGGAATCGATCGGGCAGGGCGAGTCCACGACGTTCGTCCTCCCGCAAGAACTCACCAGCCTTGTCGGCCGGTACGGCAAGCAGTTGACCGGCAGCGACGTCCAGGACACGGAGGGATTGGACTCGCTCGAGTTCGACGATGAAACTCGGGAGATGCTCGGGCTGGACGACATCGAGGAGATCCTAGGCCAGATCGACGAGGCCGCCCAGATGGACGCCGAACAACTCGAACAGGAGGCTGAGGCGGTCAAGACGGGTGAACCCGACATCAAGAGTGCGGAGGAAGTCATCGGAGAGACGGACCCCGATATCAAAAGCGCGGAGGAGGTCGTCGGGGACCCCGATGACGGAATGCTGATGGACGAGGACGAGAAGGAACCCGAACCCGAATCCGACTAACGAGTCCCAGGTCACCACGGACCGACGGCCTCCCTGTCACTCCCGCTGGTCCGTCGGAACGGGGGATGGCCGACCGCCGGATCGAACGACATCCTTTTGCATACTTCACCGCTAGTCAGTGGCGTGAGCGACGAGGTCGACGCGGACAAGCGGGCGACACTCCGGCGGTTCGCCGCGCTAGGCGCGGCGACGCCGCTCGTCGGGACCAGCGCGACCGATCCCGATGTCCCGGCGGCTCGGGAGGCGATCCAGGGATACCTGGCGAGGACCCCCGGTGCACATTTCTCGAAGCTCCGTGACGATCTCCAGTTGGGGACGGGGGAGACCCAGCATCACCTCCGACGGCTCGAGCGAGCGGGGGCGATCGAATCCCTGAAAGACGGGGACTATCGGCGGTTCTATCCGGCGGCCCGGTTCTCCGGGTTCGAGAAGCGGGCGCTCGGATACCTCCGCCGGGAGACGCCACGGGGAATGCTCGTCGAACTCCTCCGGAACCCGACCATGTCGGGAGCGGACCTAGCCCGCAGTCTGAACGTTTCACGCGCGACCGTGAGCACCTACGCCGGAGAGTTGGAGGCGGCCGACTTGCTTGACCGGTCGGAGGGGTACCGGGTCCGGCAGCCGGAGACGGTCATCGCGCTCGTAACCCGGTATGCGGACTCGTTCGGGCCGGACGCGGTCGCGTTCGCCGATGCCGTCGACGAGGTCATCCGGTTCGACCCGTGACGGAAACGCGTCTGTGTCGGGTCCCGACTGGACGATGGCTGGACTGGAACCGGGACCCGCCGAGGCCAAAATGCTCGTCGCGGGGACAGAACGGATCCGGACCGTCCGTGGCGCCCCCTCAGACCGACACCATCCACGTGGTTCCCGAGGAATAGCCCCACTTCTCCACCTCGATATCGAACTCGCCCTCGCAGATGGCGGTCATGTTCGCCCCGACCTCCTTGGCAGTCATGTCGAGGTCCTCGGCGATGAGGCGGGACTTGAAATACGTCTGGTCGGGGGCCTGTTCCCGGAGGTGGTCGAGAATGCGCCGCTGTTTTTCAGTGAGATCCGCAGTGCCCGTGTTTGCGGTCGTGGCGCTCATATCAACCCGTGGGACGGCAATCCATATACCCGATTTGGTACGAGCGGCTAACACCGTTCCGTCAGGTGGTTAGGGGATGAGCACCGAGAGGAGAAGGGGTCGCGGACGCCGCCAAGACGACGCGATGGGTACGAACATCGAACCGGATTCCCATAGTTCGGGCGACGTGACAGAAGGTTCTTACCCGCTGGACGGGGAACGAGAGCCAATGAGCGGGGCCGGCAACGTGGAGTCGACTCCGACGGATGCCGACAGCGAGTCTGCCGAGCCGGCCACATCGGAGGCTGGTGAAAGCGGAGCCGACGGTACCGCCGTTCAGGTCAGCGTCGTTCTGCCGGCCTACAACGAGGCGGATACCCTCGAACGGACGGTCGACGTGACCCTCCAGACGTTGGCGGAATTCCTTCCATCGGATCAGGTCGAAGTGATCATCGCGGAGGACGGGTGCGAGGACGCTACGCCGGAGATCGCTCGCCAGCTTGCTGCCGACGACCCGCGTATCAGTCACGTTCACAGCGATGTTCGCCTGGGTCGGGGCGGGGCCCTGGAGCGGGCGTTCGACACGGCCCAGGGGGATGTGCTGGCGTACCTCGACACGGATCTCGCGACCGACATGCGGCATCTCAAACAGCTCGTCGAGACGATTCGGACCGGGGAGGCTGACGTCGCGACCGGGTCGCGCTGGGTGCCCGGACGGGAAGCCGACCGACCCGCAAAGCGCGGGGTCCCCTCGCGAGTGTTCAACCGGCTGGTCCGACTGGTGCTCCGCTCCGACCTGCGGGACCACCAGTGTGGGTTCAAGGCGGTGTCCCGAGAGGCGTTCGACTATCTCCGGGACGATATCGATGACGACCACTGGTTTTGGGACACGGAACTGCTCGTCCGGGCACAACGGGCCGGGTTCGAAGTAGCGGAGTTCCCCGTCGAGTGGACGCCGAAGGAGGATTCGAAAGTCGACCTCGTGCGTGACGTGTTCGGCATGGGCGGGGGGATCGCCCGCCTGTGGTGGCAGGTGTCGGTCACGCCACGAATCACTAGACAGCGGACGATCGCGGCCGGCGTCGGGCTCACAGTCCTCGCGCTCGGCCTGATGACGGTCTACCTCGACCCGTCGGCAGTATTGGCGGCACTACGCGGTGCCGATCCGGTCCTGGTCGGCGTGGCGGCGCTCGTTTACCTCGCCTCGTGGCCGCTCCGTGGCATCCGCTACCGGGACATCCTCGCCGAGTTGGACTACCGCGAGCGGGTCGGGTTCCTCACCGGTGCGGTGTTCATCAGCCAGACAGGGAACCTGGTCTTTCCGGCCCGGGCGGGGGACGCAGTCCGGGCATACGTGGTCAAGGCACGTCGCGGGATCCCCTATCCGTCGGGGTTCGCCTCACTCGCGGCCGAGCGGGTGTTCGATCTCCTGACGATCACGACTCTCGCTGGGACGGTGCTGGTCGTGCTGGTGGCGACGGGGAACGCCGGCGACCTGGCGGCCGCCATCTCGGGAGACGTCCCGGGGGTAAACGAGCGGGCCGTTCGGACCGCCGTCCGAGTCGCCGCTGGCGTCGGGCTGGCCGCCCTCGTCGCAGTCACGCTCGTGGTCGCGAGCGCCCGGTCCGACCGGAACCTGGTCCGGGGAACGGTCAACCGGCTGTCGACGGACGCGTACGCGGACGTGCTCGCAGGCATCGCCGAGCAGTTCGTGGGCGGGGTCCAGACCGTCGCGGGCGACCGCGGGGCGTTCGCCAGCGTTGGAGTGTCGAGCCTCGCCATCTGGACACTGGACGTGATCACGGCAACGCTCGTTCTCAGGGCCTTCGAGGGGGTCCCGAGCGTTCTCCCGGTGCCGATGCTGGTTGCGGTCGGCTTCTTCGCGGTGAGCGTCGGAAACCTTGCGAAGGTCCTTCCGCTGTCGCCAGGCGGTGTCGGCCTCTACGAGGCGGCGTTTACGGCGTTCGTGGTGGCGTTGACGCCACTGCCTGCCGCGACCGCCTTCGCCGCGGCTGTCGTCGATCACGCCGTCAAGAACGTTATCACGATCATCGGGGGGGTCGGATCGATGCTTGCACTCAACGTGTCGCTCACGACGGCCGTCGAGGAGACGGAGAGTGTCGACCCCGAAACGGTCGAAGCCGACGACTGATCCGTTCGGTCGACCCGGGCGGGTCAGTCGTACAGGTCGGTGACGAACGGGCCGAGCGCCCCGGCGACGGCGGTCGACAGGGCTGCCGTCCGGTCGACCCGTCCGCCAGTCAGTGCTCCGGCGGCCCCCTGGTCCCTGGCGACACCGTCTTCGTCCAGGACGTCGTCCATGACCGGGCCGAGTTCCTCCCCGGCACGGACTCGGTCAGCGATGGTAGCCGGCAGGCGGATGCTCGGGCCCGCCCCCCGACCCCACCGGCTCCCGTCGGTAACTGCAGCCCACATGATCAGGTACAGCCCCTCATCGTACGTGGCGACCCCCCCTTCGATACCGACACCGAGGTCATACGCGGGCCTCGCGACGACGGCTTCGGCACGCGTTTCGGCCCCCCGTCTTGTCTCGGCATGGCCCGTCGGCTGGTCCGACACCCCCGAATCCACGCGGACGGACTCGACGGTTGTCTCAACGCCGAACTCGTCAGCGTCTCCTTCCAGGACCGCGAGCGTTGCGGCACGTTTCACCGGATTCCCGCTTCCGACACCGACCCGCATATGTGTTCGTCAATCCGCGTATCCGAGAAACCTCCGGAACCCGAACCGATAACGGGAAGATCCCGGCCCGCGCGTTGGTGAGAGCCCCGCACGAGACCGCGGTGTTTAAGTCTATTTCTCCTGTTTATTAGATAACGAGCCTCCCCGGTCCCCGCACGACCCTCGGTTCGGGAGTAGTGGCCCGCGACCTTCGATCATGAGCGAAAAGACTTCCGCGGAGACGCGCACGACGACTGACGAAACGGAGACTGAAAGCCAGACCGAGCGATCCGACGAGCGGTTCGTCTGCCCGGAATGCGGCGGCAACGTCGTGAGCGACGAGGCCCGGGGCGAGACGGTCTGTCGCGACTGCGGGCTCGTCGTCACGGAGGATTCGGTCGACCGCGGTCCGGAGTGGCGCGCGTTCGACGCCGCCGAGAAGGACCGCAAGTCGCGTGTGGGAGCTCCGACGACGAACACGATGCACGACAAGGGGCTGTCGACCAACATCGACTGGCGTGACAAGGACGCCTACGGCAACTCGCTGGACGCCAGACAACGCGAGAAGATGCAGCGCCTCCGGAAGTGGAACGAGCGCTTTCGCA
>CAZCXJ010000137.1:0-5176 GCA_964502585.1 uncultured Candidatus Halobonum sp. | reverse complement strand
AATTCGGCCAGGAGTTCCGGGAGTACAGGGAGAACGTCCGGCGATGGCTGTGACATCGGGAGACGGTCGTATAGACCGGGTGGCACGGTGTGGCGTGATCTGAGGGGAAATGCGTCTATCGTCGTTTCGACAGGGAGTGCAGGCCGAGCGTTTCGGGGCGTGACCCTGGAGCAGTTCACAACCCCGAGTTAGGTGACACCGGATTAACGCGGGATTCTCCATGATGGATGCCCCCGCTGGATCTTGCACGGCGATGCGACCAGGCTCTGGAGAGGGTGACCGCGGCGGGTAAAGGGTCGGGCGCGTCTCTTGCAAGGAGGCTCTGCGAAACCCCAGACAGGGGCGGTGTCGGGTCCTCGCTCGCCGGTAGGTGCGATCGGTTCCTAGACGGCCTGCGAGCCCTCGGCGGGCGCATACATCACCGTGACGATGAATTCGTCGCTGAAGTCGGTGAACTGGTGGTCCGTCCCGGACCCGAGGTGGACGACGTCACCCGGCGCCACCTCAACCGATTCCTCGTCGGTCACGAGCGTCGCCTCGCCCGTGTGGATGACGTAAACTTCCTCTTCAGCGTGCGCGTGCATCGGGTCCTCGTCACCCGGGTCGAACCGCATCACCTGGAGACTGAACGACACCTCACGCATCAGTTCGGCTTCCATCTGTCCGTCCGCAGCCAACTGCTCCGCTACGTCGGCGACATTGATCTGATTCACTTCTCCGCTCGGTGGTCTCGGGGGATACGTGCTTTGGTCGCTGCCCACCGGAACGGACAACTGAGCGACACCTGGAGCGGCAGGGCCGGACAGCGCTGGAGTATTGAAATTCGTTTCAAAACGCCTGGTGATATATGTCAATTTTTATTACTGTCAAGGCGTATCGATTCACGTGGCGATCGAACGTCCGAACGAATCACCACTGGAGACGGCGGCCGGCGCAGTCGGATCGCATACGGCCGAGGCCTTCGAAGCGTTAGCCAACGAAACACGATTGGCTGCGCTGTTGGCCCTCTGGGAAGAACACGAGCCCTTCGCCGACGATACCGCCGTGTCGTTCGGCGAACTGCGTCGCCGCGTCGGGATGAGCGACCCCGGACAGTTCCACTATCACCTGGACAAACTCGTCGGCCTCTACGTCGTCCGCAGCGACGACGGCTACTCCCTGAACGGTGCCGGCCAAAGTCTGGTCCAGGCAGTCGTTGCGGGTGTCGGCATCGAGGAGCCGACCTTCGAGACGACGGTTGAGGACCTCGATTGTCCGGTCTGCGGGGCGACTCCCTCATACGAGTACGAGGACGGGTACGTGGTCGGACGGTGTCCCGAATGTGCCGAGCGGTCGGCGGACGGCGGCGTGGCCAGCGAGGGTGGGTTCCAGCGGTTCTCGTTCGACCCTGCCGGCGTGATGAGCCGGTCACCGATAGACGTCCTCGAGGCCAACAGCATCCAGACGATGTGGGAGGCGGCGATGCGCACCGCGGGCGTCTGCCCGCAGTGCTCGGGATCCGTCGAGGCGGAGTTGCTCGTCTGTGACGACCACGATGCCGGGAGCTCACGGTGCTCGACCTGCGGCCGACGCAACCGGTTCGCTGCCAAGTTGGTCTGCACCGTCTGCAAGGACGCACTCCGGTTCCCGCCCCACTGTATCGCGGAACTCCACCCGAGGGTGATGGCTCACCTCCAGGAGCACGTCTACGAGTACGCGTTTGGCCTCGAAGCAGACGACGAGATGCGGTCGTTCGACGAACTTGCCACGAGTGCCACCAACGCACTGGAGACCGAGACCGAACTCGTCGCGGAGTCTCCGCCACGAGTGCGCGTCCGGTTCGACTGCGAGACCCGCCGCTTTGTGGTGACGCTCGATGACGACGTGAAGATCGCTGACATCGAGGAGATCGACCTCACGACCGGTTGAACGCGTCGACAACAGACGACCGCTCGACCCTCGATTCACACACACTATGCCAGAAACCACACTGTCCGACGATCCAACGGAATTGGTTCGAAACGTGATCGAACGGGGCTTCAACGGGCGTGACGCGGACCTCGTCCGCGCCGCCTTTGCCGACGAGATCGACAGCAGACTCGGCACCATCCCGACGGACCGAATAATCGAGGAGATGAACCGAGAACTGGCCGCGTACAGCGACGAGCCGTTCGAGGTCCAACAGACCTGGGAGGTCGACGGAACGGTGTTCGTCCGGTTCACCCTCAGCGGTCGGTTCGAAGGGGAACTCGTCGTCGGCGAGGACGCCGTGCTGGAACCGACTGGCGAGACGTTCGAGGCGCCAGGGCTGTTCCACGTCCAGGTTGAAGACGGGGAAATCACGGCGTTTCACAACTACTTCGACCGATTTAGCGGGTTCCGGCAGATGGGCGTGGTTCCGTCGCTGGAGGAACTGGCCGAGTGAGCAGTCGCCAGCATCGAGTCCGCCGCTCGAGGGCATATAACAACTTCATCAGCGACTACCTCGCCAGTGCCGAATACACGAGGACGGGTCTCTCGAGGTTCGGTCCCGAGGACGACGTCCTCCTGCCGATCGGCTGGTTCGAAGCACTCACGCCGGCGTTCCGAACCGGCGAGTGGACGGACGCCGCCGCGCGTCCGGAGCGCTTTCAGCGGGTTTCAGACGATGAGCTTCGACTACGATGCTGCCGAAGAGGCCGCAACGATCCGAGGCGAGTTACTTGATCGTGGGCCACCGCCCGGCGCCCCGGATGTTCTCATCGCGGGGATTGCTCGACACTATGACGCGGAGTTGGTGACTGCTGACAGCGCTCTCGAGCGCGTGTCCGACCTCTCTACAGCGACAGCCTGGCCGGCCACCGTTTCGTCCGGATGTGATACGCCAGCAACGCCAGAAGCGTCGTGCCGACCACCTCCCCGCCGAGGATGGCCAGGAGTCCCCCGAGGACGGGGAGGTCCCCGCCGCCGTTGGCGAGCGAGCCCAGCATGAACGATACGACGAGAACGCCGATGGCACCCCCGAACAACCCGACCATTCCGAACAGGGATACGTCCCTGACCGACCGGCCGTGGACTCTCGCGGTCACGACCGTCGCCTCGCCAGCCGGGATCACGATCGCCACGATGAGCACACCGAGCGCGATGACCACCGTCTCGAGTTCCGCCTCGCCGGGCTCGCCCAGCAGTGCCTGATAGGCAACGTAGCCCAGCGGGATCGCAAGGAGCAATCCCAGAAAGCACTTCCATGTGGCGATGCCCGCCCGCCGCCGCGCCACCACCGCGATACCGATGATGAACGGCAACAGCAGAAACACGATCAGCACCAGCCCCGCGATGGGGATCAGCGCCCAGCCGATGCCACCATCACCCGGGAGCGGCGTGGGGGTCGATTGGAGAAGGACCATCAGGTGTCGCCCTCGACAGTCCCGGGAGTTCGCTGCCGGGCGTCTTGAGTGTATCTCCGCGGTCGATGCCGCTGTCCCGGGTACCGGCGAAACGGTCGCCGACGGGAAGTCCTAAGCCCGTAGCCGACCTGAAAGCGCTTGCTGGCGGACGTATCGACGCGGATCGTCGACGCCGGAGGGTCCACTGAGCCGCTCCGGACCGTCGTTCGAGCAACTGCCCGGATCACTACGACACATCGATGACAGCGAACCACGACAGCGACGATAGTATCGACACCGACCGACGCACGGTTCTGAAGGCGCTCCCGCTGGGTGGACTGGCCGCCCTCGGGAGTGGCACGGCTGCGGCCACGTCCGCGTTTCCGGACACCATCTCGCTTCCGGATGGCTTCCAGCCTGAAGGGATCGAGACCGGGCGCGGGACGACGTTCTTCGTCGGCTCGCGCGCCTCAGGAGACGTCTATCGAGGCGACCTCCGTACCGGAGACGGGGGAGTCCTCGTATCGGCGGCTGAGGATCGGGTGGCGATCGGGCTCTCGTACGACCGTCGGAGTGACAACCTCTTCGTGTCCGGCGGTGGGACCGGCACGGCGTTCGTGTATGATGCGACAAGTGGCGAGTCGGTCGCCAACTTCAGCCTCACCGCCCCCGGCACGTTCGTGAACGATGCGGTTGTGACGTCCGATGCGGTGTACTTCACCGACTCGTTCCGCCCGGCGCTTTACGAGGTGCCGCTCGGGCCGGCTGGACGACTCCCCGAGCAGGCGGAGGTGGAAGAGATCTCGCTCGGGGGCGAGTACGAGTCGGTAGATGGGTTCAATGCTAACGGGATCGACGCGCTCCCCAACGCGGAGTCGCTGATCATCGTGAACTCCACGACCGGCCTGCTGTACACCGTTGATCCAGCGACGGGCGAGGCGACTGAGATCGACCTCGGTGACGAGACGGTGACCAACGGGGATGGGATCCTGCTGGACGGACAGACGCTGTACGTCGTCCGGAATCGGAACAACCGCATCGCGGTCGTGGAACTCGAGCCGGGCGCGGAGGCGGGAGCGGTCGTCGACGAAATCACCGATCCCGACTTCGACGTGCCGACGACGGTGGCGGACTTCGGCGACGACCTCTATGCCGTCAACGCTCGGTTCGGCGTCGAGGATCCGGAGGACGCAGCCTACAGCGTCGTCCGCGCCCCGAAGAACGGCAACTCGTGAGTCCGCCCTCGGCTGAGGGGGCAGGCTGTCGCCGTGGACGCCTCCGAACAGCCCGCATACGGTCGCCCTCGGATGGGAATCAGCACCGCCCGGTGGTCCCAGAGAGCGACCGCGATGCGGATCGGTCGATCAGCGCCCCAGTCTGCGGTCTCAGTGGGTGCGTGACGTCGCGGTCAGCCACCGGCCGCTGACCGGGTCGCGAGCGAGCGGTCCGTCGATGGCAGCGGTCGGTGGCGCACTGAGGGAGCGGCTACCCGTCGGCTTCGGCCGTGATCGTGACCGTGTCCACCCCGAGGACCGACTTGAGGCTGAACACGAGTTCATCGGTCTCGGGCGTGAGCCACTCCGAGCCGAACGCCTGTGACCACTCGACCGTCTCGCCGGGGTCAAGCGTCAGCGCGAACCAGGTCGAAGACCTGAACTGTGGCCCGCGCGCGCCGGTGAGGACCGCCCGAAACGGGGCCCGATACGATCCCGTGTTCCGGACGGCGATCCGGATCGAGAACCCCTCGTCGTACCCGATCGCGGCCGGCGCATCGAACGCCGCGAGCTCGAACGACGGCTCGGGCCGGGCCAGTGCGGTCACCAGGTCAGGAC
>CAZCXJ010000136.1:1664-5198 GCA_964502585.1 uncultured Candidatus Halobonum sp. | reverse complement strand
AAAGCCCTTTTGATCGACCACGGTCCTGGGGTGACTTCCTAAACCGGGCGCTGCACGAAGAGGGGTATCGGCTGCCACTGTGCTCGCGGGCAGCCTCTCGGAGGACCACAACCCCGCGCTGTGTGGATGCCGTGCATTCGGGTTGACCGGCCAAGCGGACGGCGGGGCCTGCCCGAACGCCCCGCGGAGGTGGATCGAGCTATTTAATTCTTATGTGCGAAATAATGTTTGCTTCAATTTGAGCCTCCTCTCCCGGAAGAATACATCAATCTTCTTCCATTCCTCGTGAAGAAATAGCTGGGACGACGCGACGCGCGGTGCGTAAATCCCCCTCGCCTCACGGCGACTGGACACGGCCCGACACAGACCACCCTGCTGCCCGGCGACTGGCCCTGACTCATCTACCCCGCCGTTCACGCCGGGTAGGTGACCCCGTTGGTACGCGGCTGCAAACAGAACCGTCGTATCGACGAGTGCGCGGGGCATTCACTCGATGTCGACACCCCAGGCGTCGTGATCGCTCGTTACGTCGGTTGGCTCCTCCCCAGCGTAGCCCTCGAAGTCGGCGAACGTGCCTGTTTGCTGATGGAGAACGTGCACCCGGATGCTCCCGTCGTCTTCGAGCTGCCACCTGAGCTGGTCGCCGTCGTCGATGTCGAGTGCACGCCGGATCCGGGCGGGGATGCTTGCCTGGTTCCCGGACACCGTGCTTTCGGCGTCGCTCCGTCCGCTGCTCATGCCGCCCGGTTCGTGACCGGCCGTGAAAAGCCTCGTGTGCCGTCACACTACCCGGGACGGCGATCGATTCTCGCCCGCAGCGTCAGTCGGTGGCTTCCACGAGTATCGCTGTGACCACCGTGACTCGTCGAGGAGTACCCGACGCAGGCCGGACAATTCTACCAGATGAACAAGGCGAGTGCCTCGGGGCTTGACCCCGAGGCGGTTCACGCTGGCGGGTACTTCCGGATCGGGTGCCGGGGTAGGTGACCGAGACGCCTGCCCGGCACGATCCTTCGGGGTCCGGTTCGGCGTGTATCCTGGTGCCGGGCGGGTCCCTACTCGCACGAGGCGTTCGGAATCCGGTACAGGACGAGCGATTCGCCCGACGACTGGTCGACGGACCGGAGGATTTCGCCCCGCTGGACGACCGCCGCATGGAGGTCCGTCGCCTCGAGTCGCCTGCTCGGTCTCTTGATGACGACATACGAGACGTTTCCCGCGACGAGGTCGTCGCGGAGGTCCTGAAACCGGGTTCGTCCGGCCTCGGTCCCCAGATCCGTCGGCGTGATATCGATGACCGTCACCGTGGCAGTGGGTTGCAGGTAGAACCGGAGCGCGGTCGCGTGGTAGCTCAACACGGTCTCCGCACACGACCCGGACTCATGGTCCATCAGCGTGTTCGCGATGTCGTCGTACCCCGTGTCCGTCCCCACGTCAGTGGTCACCGGCGATGGCGGGACGAACGCGAGTGACGCGAGTACCAGGACGGCAACGCCGACAGCCACGTCCGACTGGCTCCCGGAGGAGACGCGCTCGAGGAGCCCCCGTATCGCGGTGACCACCACGGCGGTCTCGACGACCACGATCAGCGGCAGCGTCGGGAGGATATACCGGGGGAACTTGACGGTGAGCAGACTCAGCCCGGCAAGCGGGCCCAGGATCGCGAGGGCCACCAGCGCGACCGCCACCCGGTCCCGGCCCAGCCAGGCCACGCCGGGCACGAGGAGCAGCACCCCGACGAGGTAGACCGCCCCCGAGTCAGCGATCCAATAGAGGTAACTCCAGACGGGCGCCGTCTGATACACCGTGTCGCCGATCGTCACCGCGTGGCCCGCGTCGAGATGGAGCACATTGAGCACGACGCCGGCGCCGAAAACGTACACCACGTTCCCGATGCCCGGAAGCCCGACCAGCGTCTGGATGATCTCGGGTCGGTTCGACTGCGCCGGCGCCGGCGGCGCGAACAGATACGGCACGTAGACCAGGCCGGTGGCGAGCAGGCCTGCCCCGACCATCGGTGAAAGCGAGCGCCACGCGTTCCGGCGCGCCCCGATCCATGCAACCCCGAGGAGCACGGGCGCAGCATACAGGAAGCCGTACTGCTTCGTGGTCACGACGCCCGCCAGGGCGATCCCCACGAGCACGAGCCACCGCGAGTCGGGTGTTCGCTGCCACCGGAGCAGCCCGTACACGGCCGTGAGGGTGAAGAGGGTCAGGAGGATGTCAGGGACCGCCCGGGTCGCGTGTCTCGCGTACAACGGGGTTGCGCCGACGAGGAGTGCGGCGAACGCACCCGCCGAGCGCGACTCCACCTCCGTCCCGATCAGATACGTCACGGACACCCCGGCCGCCCCGACCACCGCGAATGGGAGCCGCGCCCCGACCGCGTTCAGTCCGACCAGTGCCGTCCCGACACCAGTGAGATAGCGGCCCGTCGGAACGAACAGGTCGTCCTTGGACCGATACCACTCGCCATGGAACAGGCCGTGGCCGGCCCGGGCGTAGGTGACCTCGTCGACGGACAGGGCACCGCCCAGCCGCGAAACGTAAATGAGTCCGAAGACCACGACGAGCCCGATCGCGATGGCCTGGGATGGGGTGGGCATCCAGGGGGCGCGGTGATCAGATCTCATGGTGGATCTCGAAGGTGACCAGCGACTCGAACACGAAATTGAACACGAACCCCACTCCGATCCCCGCCAGGTTGGCCATCAGATACCAGACCCCGACCCACCGATACAGGACGAATAAGGTCGCGACCCCAACGCCGCCGCCGATCCACCGAACCATGTTCGATTTGACGAGCCGCCGGATCACTTCACGGGGAGCTGACGTTAGCGTTTCCTGAAATGTCCAGGTCTGGTTCACGACAAACATACTCAGAATGGAAACTTCCTTGCTGAAGACCCCGCCCAGGACCGGGGGCAGATGAACGACCTCGACGACGAACATCAGCGTAATCATGTCGATCATCCCGCCCATTCCACCCGTGACAAGAAACTTGACAAACCGAAGAGAAGAGTCGACGTCGGTCGGGAAAATGACACTTAGATTACGCTTCATAACGGAACCTACATGGTCGTTCATGATATAGATTCGGGGCCAGTACTGAAGCCGGACCGCGTCCGACCGAGGTGTGCGTTCTCCCCGGTCGCTCCCTGCTGTTCGTGACTGATCTTCCGTTCCCGCGGCTGGGTTCGGACTGCCGTCGTGAGCGAGTCCAGTCCCGTCTTCCCGGCTAGCCCGCGATCGGTCCCCGCCCGCGTCCGCTGCGGGCAGGAGGCTGAGCCCGTGCGTCGAGACGGTGATCCCCTGAATATGCATGCCCCGGAATCGGCGCACACGGGGTCTGGTCGCATCGCACGGGGGTCCGATCATCACCGGACCTGGCGGCGATCCCGTGCGGACGACTCCCGCCGTGTGGCAGCGGCTTCGTCGATGGCCGATCGCATGCCTCGTCCGTGCGTGAGATCGTCGTCGGTCCCGTGCACGTCGGTGGCCAGGTGTATTTTGAAGATCCCGTGGTCCCCCACG
>CAZCXJ010000136.1:0-1624 GCA_964502585.1 uncultured Candidatus Halobonum sp. | reverse complement strand
AGCGACATCGTCAGTCCCCCGTCGCTGAAGCGGGCGAGTTTCCACAGTATTCAGTCGAAAAAGGGAGGGCTGCCGATACGTTGCTCCGATCAGTCCCCGGGGGGTCGCTCCTCGTCGTAGAACGCGACCTCCAAACCGGGTACGTCGCCGAAGTCCCGATCCCGCGTGACGAGCACGTAGCCGTGCGTGCGGGCCGCCGACGCGACGAGCGTGTCCCGGGCGGAAAGCGGCGTTCCCTCGCCGTGGAGTTCACCGTCCAGTCTCCCCGCAGCCATGGCCGCATCGAGATCCAAGCGGAGGACGGTCAGCGTCCGCAGGAACCCGACGGCGCGGTCGAAGCGGTCCTCGCCCGCCCGCGCGGTTCCCCGAAGCACTTCGAACGCGCAGATCGCGGGTGTCGCCAGCGGGTCCGCCCGGTTGTCCATCCAGGCGACCGCCGCCTCGTGGTGGTCCTGCTCAGAATCGAGGAAGTCAACGATAAAGGCGCTATCCAAACAGTTCATCATCGACCTCATCGAAGTCGTCGTCCAGTTCCTCCCGCGCCGTCTCGACGTGTTCGCCGAGTCCCGGACACGAGCCCGCGAACGCCATGGGATCGGTCCGCTCGGTCAGCCGCGTGATGAGGTCGCTGAAGCTCTCGTCGTCGCGCTTGAGCGCTCGCAACCGGTCGTAGGCATCTTCAGTGATTGTGATGTTCTTCAAGGCCACGTGTCCGTGCACTTGTACCGAGTGTTGTTAAACTCTCTGTGGCTCCGCAGTCGGGGGGTTCCGCGACGCGGTGGCGGACCGGATACGTCTTGAGACCAACAGGCCGCACCGCTGGGCCTGAAATCCCGTGGTGGGATTCCCGCGTCTTCAGGCGCGGGAGGAGGTCAAGCCCTCCCCGGGGACAGCGAGCAGACGCTCAACGCGGTATAGGACCATACAACCGAGGAATCGCGGACGCTTCTCACATCGCTCTGTGAAGCTCACGGGGAAGCGATCGAAGCCGTCGCGAAGGATTACCTCGGATTTGCGTTACCGAAATTCGTCGGCTGTGAGCGAGTCGAGATACTCGACGCTGACGTACCGGAAGTCGATGCAATCGCTGAACCCGTGCTGTGGCAGGAGCGTTTCTGCCGCCCGCCCTGCTGGTTTGTCGGTTGTCAGGAGAACGACATGATCGGCCTCTCCGGTATCGAGCAGCTGCGCAGCAAGTCCAACGAGCGCCGTATCCGCTTTCTCGATGCTGTCTTCGTCGCGATCGGTCGCGGTGGCAATGAACCGACGCGCTTCGTCCATCACTGTCGACACAAGCGAATTGGTGTAGTCGAGTTCGTCGGCGACGACGATCCAGCCCTCCTCGAATCCATCCGGATAGGGAATGGTCCCCGAGGGATACGCGTCCGCTGCGGGGTCGCCCCCGAGTTCGTCGTAGACGCGCTGTGGAATACGGAGCGCAATACCGGCCTGTCGAACTGCGCGGCGAAGCCGTTGGAATTTGTCCGTGTCTCGCCCGCCACACCGGACGAAGACGCCGGTATCGGCGACGTAGGCCGTCGTCATACGGCCGTGTCGGCGTACTCGGTCGCAACCGGCTCCAGTGCCTGGAGGATAATCTCAGCCTCAAGCGGTGAAAGATCGA
>CAZCXJ010000135.1:0-5208 GCA_964502585.1 uncultured Candidatus Halobonum sp. | reverse complement strand
GGCGACCGTTGACGGCCCACGCGAAAGCGTACTTGAGGCCCGAGGAAACGCGCAACCTGAATATCCCCTTCGGGGAATCCTCGCCCTCTAGGGCGGGGAGGATGTCAATGGTACCGGCCTCGGTTCTCCACCTCGCGAAGGCGCTCGAGTACGGCTTCATCCCCGCCAGCGTCCAGATAGCCGTCGGTAGCCACCTCCATTAATGACGCTGGTTCGTCGGCAACACCGGCGAACGAACCACTGAGGACATGGAGGTCCATGGCGTGGTCCTCGACGTGGTTCGTGTGATATGCAAGTCCGAAGTCGACAAGGAACAGGCGGTCGGCCTCATCGTCGACGGGCTTGACACGGACGTTTCGGGTCGTAGGATCGCCGTGGACAATCCCAGCCGTGTGAAGCCGGGCGAGGTGGGTACCGACGGTTCTCGCCCTGGCAGGAGTCAGCGCCACCGTGAGATCGAAATCACCCACGTGCTGGAGCCGAAGCGTCGCTTCGTGCACATCGACGTCCCTCACCAGCGGGGTAGGGACTCCTTCTCGACGAGCCTCCTGGAGGAGGCGAGCCTCGGCAACTGTCCGGCTGCGACGGAGCCGGTCGTCCAGAACGGGGTGCCGGTACGACTTCGGAATCCGGCGTTTGACAACCTCGCCAGCCCGACGCTCTACGATGGCTTCGGCTCCCTGGACCCGCTGGGGATCGTCTCCCTCAGGTGGGAGCCGCGAACGGGTTTCGTCCCGCCAGGTGACGGGGACTTCGTCCGGACGGTATCCGGGGTCAACGGTGGACTCCGGGATCGTGAGTGTATCGTCCGCAGCTGCCATTTTCGCTCCGAGGACCGCGATCATGCCGGCGTTGTCGCGGAGGAATCGGGGCTCGGGAGCGTAGAAGTCGGCGTCACGTGACTCACACATCTCTTCGAGCATCTCCCGCAACCGGGCGTTCTGTCCGACCCCGCCCCCGAGTACGAGCTCGTCCGCACCCACGAGGGACAGCGCACGTTCACTCACCTCCGTTAGCATTCCGAACGCGTGTTCCTGGAGGGCGAAACAGACATCCGCGACTGGGACGCCGTCGTCGACCGCTTCCTGGGCCGCGGTTGTCAGTCCCGAAAAGGAGAAGTCCATCCCCTTTACAACGTACGGGAGATCGTGAAAGGAGCCATCACGGGCGCGTTCCTCCACTTTGGGTCCCCCGGGGTGTCCCCAGCCTAGATACCGAGCGAACTTGTCGATGGCGTTGCCCACGCCGGTGTCCATCGTTTCCCCGAGAACGCGGTACCGGCCGCTCCGAAATGCAAGGAGGTGCGCGTTCGCCCCGGAGGCGTTCAGACAGACTGGATCGGCGAATCCGGACTGATGCCGTCCAATCTCCAGGTGAGCGATCATGTGATTCACCCCGAGGAGCGGGACTTCGAGCTGGCCTGCAAGGGTGCGGGCGGCCGTACCGACGATTCGGAGGCAGGGACCGAGTCCCGGACCACGGGAGAAGGCGACTGCGTCGATCGCGTCGGGACCGTATTTGTCTCGAGTGGCACCGAGGACCGTATCGATGACCCGGGGAATCGTGTCGCTCATATGCTCGGCAGCCTCTCGGGGGTGGATTCCCCCCTGCTCGGGCTCGTACGCCTCCGACTCGATGGAGATCGTGTCGCGCTCGGTATCATGGACGGCGGCGCTAGCCATCCATGCCGTCCCCTCAATGCCGAGCACACGCATGAGAAGGGTTGGCGGTCGTCAGGCTTCTTCCGCGTCGTCGGTGCCGATACTGTTGCGCTCGAGCATGTAGTCCTGCTCGACGTCTTCGGCGAATTCCGGCGAGTCGTACACTTTCGCGTAGCCCTCGGTCGTGCGCATCCCGAAGCCGGTGTCCAAGGAGTGAACTACGACTTCCTCAGCGCTTTTGTCGAGTCGGGCAGCCAACGAATCCCGAACCTGTAACCGCTCGGGAGTCGCTTCGTCGTGTGTCACCTCGAACCGGACGTCGGTCCGGTGAAGCATCGGGTTCGGCTCTTCTTCGATAATCTCGATTTCCATGGTTCGTTGCCCTGGAATCCGGTCGAACGGTGCAAAAGGATTTCGAGACGCCCTGCACCGTTGCGTGTCGTCTCGAATTGGCGTAACGAACTGGGTCTCGTCACCGTGATTCGTGTCGGCGGACTAACGGGTTCGCTCAGGGGCTGAGCGAACGCATCAGCCGGTGAGTAAACGTACTGGTATCCCCGTAGTGGAAACCGAGACAGATGGCAACGAGTGAACGGACGGGCAGGAGCGAACGGTCGACCGCTGACCGACTCCGACATCTCGAGGGCGGTGACAAGGTTGTGTTCGTCGCCGGGAGCAATCGCGTCGAAGGAATCGTCACGAGGGTTGAAAAAGGACGTGAGGAGGTACGGGTCGAAGTCGCCCCCTTCGACGCGGCGGCCCCGCAGTACCAGCTCCGGACGGTGCGACGAGCCGACGGCTGGCGTGAAATCACCGCTCACTGGACCTCCAAGGAGACCCATCCCACGTGGCGGACCTGTTGTCGGCCGGACCGGATCGATATCGATCCGGAGGACTGATCATTCGAGCAGCGCGAGGGCCGCCGTCGTATCGCCCCTCATCCGATCCATGAGTGACCTAGCCTTGGCTTTGGCTTCCGGCGTCACGTTGACCAGGACCATTCCCTCGTCAGGTTGCCCGTAGACGACGCTTCCCCCAATCGGCGTTGCCACGATCGCCGGCAACGCTGCGAGATCTTCCTCCCCTTCCACACGGATCACCGCCGGGAAATCGGCCGCGAGCGCCTCCCGAACCGCGTCGAGCAGCGCTTCCGTCAGGGTCCCAGGCGGGTTTTCGACCTGCCATGTCACCCGGTCGATGTCGGCGAGTGCGGCTGCGATTTCCGGGGTGACGCGTTCCCGCTTCGTTCGACCATCGATCACCGCGACAGCCGGGTCGTATCCGGACTCCCGGAGATGGAACGTGACGACATCTCCGACCGTTACGAGCGGTTCACCGGCGTCAGTCAGGAGTGTTTCAGGACTGGTATAGACGGGGCCGAGTGGGTCCTTGAACGCAGAGCGCAGGTCGTCAGGGAGTTGGAGCATCGCCTGCAGAGGGAATGCTACCGGACTTTCAGCGCGTAGCTTCCGGGGGCAGTAACGTTCATCTCGGGAGCAATCTCGCTCTCTTCCGGATGCGTGATGATCACGTAACCAGCCCAGTCCTCGGTGAGCGAGGAGGAGCCACAATTCTCACAAGTCTGGGCGTCGGGGTCATTGACAAAGTGACACTCCCGGCAGGCCAGACGGTCCTCTGCCATCAGTCACCCTCCGCCGGAGCCTCTTCCTCGCCCCGCCTGGCCTGGCGTTCGGCTTCGAGCCAGCCGTGTTCGCCCAGGCCTGGCTGTTTAGCAGTAAGGCCGATCTTCGAGTCCCGGGGGTTTCGCTCGTCGATGCTTTTCGTAACGATTCGTGCCCGGACCGCGTCGTCGACCGCCAGCGTCCGGTTCGATTCCGTGGATGCCAGCTGTTGGTTCTCCCCGTCGTACGCGAGATACTCGTCGGAGATCTGTGAGACGTGGAGCAGACCGTCTACCGGACCGATACCGACGAAGGCGCCGAACTCGACGACCTCCACCACGTTCCCGTCGACGACTTCCTGCATCGCTGGGTCGAAGGTGAGCGCGTCGAACTCCGCCTCGTAATAGACCCCCGGTCGGTTGGGCAGGACGGACCCGTCACCGATGTCGTGGACTTCGACGACGCTCACAACGCTCCCGACGTCCTCGTCCATCCGTCCCTCAAGCTTGTCTTGGAGCAGTTGCTTCACCCGTTGAGGGGTGACGTCCGCCAGGTGCTCCGGCGGCACCTCAACCGTGTCCTTGAGTCGTACCTGTTTGTACATCTATGATGGCTCCTCTGGACTGGTCGTGACAGCCAGTGTGTTCCGGCCCCTTAAACCGATTACGTGAACGTCCTGTTGCGTCAGGCGCTCCTGCAAGGACCGGTCGTTCGTGACGACGTACCCGACGCCGCCGGCTGGGTCGGTTGCCAGTTCCACGACTGCGTCGTCGGCATAGCCAGCGTCCGTGTCGACCAGGGTCGCTCGGTCAGCGAGATCGAGCCCCACTGCCGCAGCCCGTCCCTCCTGCCCGCCTCGCTCGGCCAACGATTCCAGTTCCTCGACAACCGGTGCCGGTACGAGCAGTTTCGGGGCTGACCCGAGAACCCGGTCGAGTTCATCGAACAGCCGCACGTCACATTCGACGGGCATCATCAACGCGTTCGTATCGAGCAGGACCGTCGGACGACCACCGGTGTTCGTCCCTGTGGTCCGGGCTGCCTCCGCAAGAGGCGTCCCGTCCGGATCCGGTCCCTCGCGACGATCGGCAGGGATCACGGCTGGAGGGTCCCAACACCGATCAGACGCCACCGGGCGCCGATACGGCGGTTAACTGCGATCTTCGCCCCGGGCTCCGCACAGACGGGGCGTTTCAACTTGACCTCCGCCTCGTCGTTGCGAGCGCTCGTCACGGAGCCGACGGTAGTGGCGGTCCCGACCGTCAGCATCAGCGGCTCTCCTGTCGAAATCTCCTCGACGTCTCCTTCGCCGACGATTCGGTCGAGGAGTTCAACCCCCATCTCGAAGGAGTCGTGGACGGGAGGGAGTGTTCCCGGCTCGCCGGCCACCTGTCCGGCGAGTGCATCACCTTTCGTCAGCGACGGGTCGAGCCCGGTCCCCACACCGAGGAGACCGCCAGGGCCGACCGAATCGACAGATTCACCGCCGGCCTGAAGCGAGCGGACGGTGGTCTCGACGGGTCGGTACTCTGTTCGGCCCTCTTCCTCGACCTCGCGACCTGGGCGAAGTTCGATATCGTCGCCGGCATCGAGCCGGCCCTGTGCGAGCGAGCCGCCGATTACCCCGCCGACCAGGTCCTCCCACGTCGTTCCTGGACGATTGATATCGAAGCTTCGAGCGACGAGCATCTGCGGAGACAGATTCGCATCCCGGTCGGGCGTCGGAATCTCTTGTTCGAGGGCTTGGATCAGAAGATCAGTATTGACACCCTGCTGTGCACTAATCGGAATGATCGGGGCACCCTCAGCCACGGTGCCTTCCACGAACGCCTCGATCTGCTCGTAGTTCTCCCGGGCCTGCTCCCGGTCGACCAGGTCGATCTTGTTCTGGGCGATGACGATGTTCTCGATGCCGATGATGTCCA
>CAZCXJ010000134.1:0-5278 GCA_964502585.1 uncultured Candidatus Halobonum sp. | reverse complement strand
GGACGCGATGCCCGCCCGGCGTGAACGCCGGGATTCCCTCGCTGTCACAGGATGGCGTGGCCTGCTCCAGTCGTCTGAACTGGAGTAACTCGGTAACCTCCCTCACACGGACCGAGTTAGGACCATCTCATCCGGTATCGCCCTCCAAAGAGTGATAGGGCTCTCGGGTCCTGGCTCCAGTATGAGCCAGGCCATCCGGACGGTCGATTTGATCGAAGCCGACCGCAGCGAACCCGTGCCTGGCCTCGTTGAGCAAACGCTATTTCGGGTCGGCGATTATCGGCTCGTCCTGTTCGGGACGAGCAACCGATCATCGTGGCACTGCCGGGACGGAGCTACATTCGGGTGGGTTCGTACCGGCTCCGGGCACGTCACCGACGACAAGCGAACGACGGTGTTGAAACGAGGTGACTTCATCCGCGTGCCTCCGGATACTGTTCACAGATACGATGCCGGGGATGAGCAGCTGGAGGTGCTGGCGGTCGTCAACTGCGGCCCCGGCACGACGGTGGGTGAGCCGCAATCAGCCAGCGACGGGGACGCCGGGGTGGATGTGATCGGTCCGAACGGACTCGTCCCGACCGTCGAGAGTCCGAACCTGACTCGGGAGACACCATTTCCCGACAGTGATATTCTGATGATGCGCGTCCGGGCCGCTGGGGGTGCAGCCGCTGGCTGGCATCATCATGGGGAGAATATCTATTTCGGATACGCCGTCGACGGACCAAGCGAGACCGAATACGGATCCGCGGGCGAGGAGGTCGCGCGGATCGAACGCGACGAGTGTTTCCACGTTCCGCCCGGGCTGGTCCATCGGGATACTAATCCGACCGATGTCTCCCACACTGGCATCATCTGGCTCTGTGGAGGTGAACCGTGGGTCGTCAACGTCGACGGACCGAAGTAACGTCACAGCAGGTCAGCTACCGACCCCCGAAGGTGTGGGTGTGAGCGTCACTTCAGGCTCGATGGGCTCCGCCCCTGCGATGGCCGGCTGTCCACGGCCGCTTCACTGATCCGCCATCAGGACAGGATCTACCGGCCTCACACCGGGTTTCAGTACTCGAAACGCGACAGTTCGACTGTGAGGCTTTCACTGGAGACTCCCCCGGACAACATGTCATCTCGAAATAAAAACTATTATAATATGTGTGCAATGATATCAATAAACATGGAAAGCGAGAGTGACGAGCACACGCATTGGAATTGTCCACCCGTACGCCCACCACGCAGGAACGATCTTTGCGACTTCCTCGGGCTAGACGATCCCGAGGAGGTGGACGTGAAGGACGTGAAGACGTACGAAGAATACAATACGAAATACTTCAACAAACATGGAGGGGACGATACATCTTCCTCGATCGAGGAGTATACTGGCGAGTCCCCTATCGACAAAGAGTTCGTCAAGAACCACGAGGCGCCGGTCGGTCAGATCCGGTGGAACGACGAAATCGACCACTTCGACGGGACCTCCACTGACCTCACCGAGTATGCGGGACTACGCGAGTGCTCGGGAACCCTGATCGACGACGAGCTGTTTCTCACAGCGGGCCATAGTTTTGTGATAGACGGCGGCCCGCCCCCAGCCCGTGTGGCCAAACAAATGCACGTTACCTTCGACTATCAAGACGGGGACGGCAAACCTAGCCAGGGGGATTCATACGACGTCGTCGGACTCGAAGAGCAGGTATTCCAGCACGCAGGGCTCGATTACGCCATCCTCAGACTCAAAGGCGATCACGACTCCGAGTTCGAGACGGACGAGGTTCCCGGCGACAGGTACGAAACGGCCACGGTGGCCTACGGGGATGCCGAAGAGGGTGCTCCGATCTGTATTATCGGCCACCCGAACGGTTTGCCGAAGCGGGTTGCGGCCGGCGAGGTGACTCACCTTCATGACGTTCGGATTGGCTACGACGACATCAATACGGCCCCTGGGAGTTCCGGCGCCGGGATCCTCGATGGCACCGGAAAGCTCGTCGGCGTTCATTCCGAATCTGGCATCGGGATTAACAAGGGACACAATCACGGCGTGAGGATCTCCGCTATCCTATCGGTGTCGCCAGCGCTCCGGAGTCTTGTAGAAGGGCCGTATGTGTACGAATCACACGGAATGTTTGTTGATTCACGCCGATCCACGGTAGAGCCGATCTGTAAGAGCGGGGGAGAACGCCAAAAGAAGGGGAAGTGATCCGGCCCCAGGTCGCGTCCGACCTAGCCGACCGCCCCGCTCGCCTCCGGCTACTCGCGGTTGTGGCGTCGACCGGCTTCTTCGGAGAGCCGCTCGAGTTCGGTCTCGAACGTGTCTCGTTCCTCGTTCAGCTCGGCTTGCCGTGCGAGGTCGATAGCGGTTTCACAGTGGTCCACCGCCTCGTCCGTGTCTCCCATGGACTCACAGACGTCGATTAACCGCTCCAGGCTGTGGAGGACCACCCGTTCCGCCCCCACGTCGCGGCCGATTTCGCTCGCTGTCTCGAACCGCTTGCGCGCGAGTCGGTCGTCATCCCCCGCCCGCGCGAGTTCGCCGAGGTCGACAAGCGTCTCCACTTCCTCGCGTTTGTCCCCCACCTCGCGGACGAGGTCGAGGCTTTGCTTCAGGTAGTCTTCGGCCTCACCGAATTCGTGTCGTTCCCTGGCGACGTTTCCGAGCTTTCTGAGACACTCCGCTTTCCCGTGGTCGACGCCCATCTCCCGCCAGATCCCGAGACTCTGTTCGAGGTATTCGGTAGCCATCTCGAGATTGCCCGTCTCGTGGGCGATCTCGCCAAGTCGGAGCAGGCTGTTCGCCTCGCTCCGCTTGGCACCGATCTCCTGAGCGGTTTCCAAGCTGCGGGTCACGTACTCTTCTGCTGCAGTATACGAATCCTGTTCCAGTTCGATCTTGCCGAGCAGCACCAGACTTTCGGCTTCATCCAGTTTGGCGCCGAGGGCTCGCTTCACCTCGAAGCACCGGGTCGCGTGCTCCTCGGCGACGTCGAGATCGCCGTTTCGCAGCGCGATCTTCGCGAGGTTGCCGAGACAATTAGATTCGCCGCGTTTGTCATCTACCTCGCGATGCCGCTCAAGACTCTGAGTGAATTGATCCTTGGCAGATTCGTACTCTCCCCTAGTCCACGAGATGATGCCGAGTCGTAACAGGCTCTTGGCTTCACCCCGGACGTCGCCTAGCTTGCGATAGCTCTCTAGCGCGCGGCTCACGTACTCCTCGGCCGTTTCGAGGTCTCCCTGGTGTGTCTCGATCTCGCCGCGCTTGTTCAGGCTCAGCGCGGTCGTCCTCCTCGCCCAGTCCGGGTCGAGACCGTCGGTATCGCTCGCGAGCTCGCCGAGCCGCGTGAACTCCTCGGCGGCCCAGTCGTGCTTTCCCGCCCTGAGGTGCATCATGCCACGCCACTCCACACACCGGACGGCGGTCTCGGGCGAACAGGCGTCGGGTACCTCGATGTACGAATAGTCGCTCTTGCCGAACAGCGGTGCGATACCGGGATACTCCTGGCCCAGGGCGAAGATCCGGCGCACGAGGTCGTCGGCCCACTCCCCGGGAGCGACCGCGACCTCGGTTACGTATGTGGCTTTTCCCTCGAACTCCCAATCGATCCGTTCGCGCCGCTCCGCGTCGTCGGCGAGGGACAGGAGGGCAGAGACGCATCTGCCGAACCGTTCGCGTGCGTCGCGCTCCGATTCGGCCACGAGCAGGTGCTTCAGGAACAGCCGCGACCACGACTCGTGGATCGATCGGTACCGACCGGCTTCGCCGCCCGTCCGGTCCCCCGGGAAGACGATCCGGCCTTCGAGCAGGGAGAGCGCGTCCCGGACCGCCCCGTGTTGGCCCTCGTCCGCGAGCGCGTGGACGAGCTCCGGGTAAACGCCCACCCCGGCAGCGTTGAGCAGGTTGACCGTCACCCCCACGTCAAGCGCGAGCTCCTCGTCGGCGTTCCCGAGGTATTCGTAGGTCCGCTGGATGTCCTGTGCCAGCGTCGTCGGCATCCGCGACTCATACTTCGCGAGCGGATCGGCGAAGGCCGTCAGCCGATGGAGCAGGAGCAGTATTCCGCCGGGGCTCGCCTCCACTGATTCCGCCTCCGACTCGCTCCGGATCTGCTGGAAAAGATCCTCGACGGGGGCATCGACCGCGCCCTCGATTGTGTCCTCGAAGTGCTGCACCAAGCGTCGACACTCGGTCTCGTCGAGGCCCGGCATCACGAACGTCTCAACGATCTCGTGTCTGTACGCCTCGAGGCGTGCATCGATCGGGAACTCTTCGGGCTGTTGCCACTCCTCCTCGCGGGCGTCGAGCAAGAACGTCACGCCCGGATCGCCACTGAACTCCTCCATGAGCGTGAACACGGCGTTGGCCTCCGCACGAACGGCGTCCTCGACGACGACGAGCGCGTGTCCCTCGGTCCGGCGGAGACGGTCCCCGAGAATGGCCGGAGAGTCGAAGGCTTCGTCGAATCCGCTCTCCCGGTAGAACACCGGACCGTATCCCTGCTCGTACCATCGGCAGGCGGCCAACTTACAGACCGTGCTCTTCCCCGATCCGGGCGGGCCGATGACGACGTGATCCGTCCCGTCGAGGAGGTGGTCGACGAGATAGTCAGTGAGATTCCGTCGTTCCCCGTTGCGAAGGAACTCGCGGTCGATGGCGTAGCCCGCATACACCTCGACGAGATCGAGCCCGGTGCGCAAACAGACCGCAGGCGGCGCTGGTTTTCGCTGCTCAAAGTACTCAGGACTCAGCCTCACGAACCCCTCGGCTTCGAGTTCGACCTGGAACGGGTCAGCAGGGGGATCGGTGTGCTCCGGAGGGACGGGGTCGCTCCGGCTCGACGCCCTCCCGGATTGGGAACCATCTGACGCTTCTCCCTCGGGTCTCCCCACCGATCCACCGGACGAACGTCGGAACGCCGGGTCGCGGACTTCTGCGTCGAGCGCTCGGAGTTCGTCGGTCCTGTCCGTAGCCTCGGCTCGGAGACGGTCATAGAGGTTTTGGGCCCATCGAACCGCTGCCCGGGTGTCGTTGATGAGGGTGCCGTGAATCGCGTTATCCTCGGTGTATACGATGACAGCCACCGTGACGGCCCCGTCCTTCTCGATGAGGAACGCGGTGAACCGCGGTAGATCGGCGGTCAACGCCGCGTAACCGTCGTCCAGCACCATCTCGCGAAATAGCCCAGGGAACTGGCTCGTGAGCCGCCCGAACAGCTCCGGACTCATGATCATCTCCGCCGTCATGCCACCCTCAGTCACCCGCGATTGGCAGACTCGGAGGGTTTCCAGG
>CAZCXJ010000133.1:0-5426 GCA_964502585.1 uncultured Candidatus Halobonum sp. | reverse complement strand
CCAGCGCCGAGTTCCAGGAGTGGCTCGACGTCCAGAGTCGCTTCCACGACTACTCGTATCGGAACACGCTCCTCATCAAGCAGCAGTGCCCCGAGGCGACTCGCGTGGCAGGCTACCGAACGTGGCAGGAGGAGTTCGACCGACACGTCCAGGAGGGCGAGTCGGCCATCTGGATCTGGGCGCCGATCATCACCAAGCAGTGTCCGGAGTGCGAGAACTCGCCGAGCTACCACGAGAACAGCGACTGTGACTACGACGAGACGCTCCGTCGAAATCCGCATTAGCTGATAGAAACTGCGTGCTGAATACAGAGGATGTTCACACAGCGGTACGTATGACGTGCGAATCGAACGACACTCGCCTGCGACGTGGACGTGCACTCAGAACAGCCCACAGGAGGGCTCCGTGTCTGGCGGCGACGCGGTCATTGCAAACACCTGATCGGTGACGCGAATCCACAGGCCATAGGTCGTCCCCTGATACGCCAGATATGCAGTGTCAACCCCGTCGAATTGGTTGGCGAACGCGTTGACGGCCTCCGGGAGGTCGGGACAGGCGTGATACAACCCGTCTTCCACGGCCGTTCGAGCGATCGCTTGTTGCGGTTCGGGAAGCGTCCGATACTGCACGGGGGCGTCAGTATTCGGGTCCGAATGGGGCACGGCGTTGACGACCGCATCTTTCTGGACACCGGGGCCGAGACAGCCCGACACCGATACGGTTGCGGCTCCAAGACAGCCGAGGAGCTGGCGGCGGTTCATTCGGGGAGACACTCGCACATCATGGTAAATCTCTTCCGGACAGGTACCTCCAGCCATCTATGGTCGTCGGACGAGACGAAGCACCACAGGGTGCAAGATACGCGCCCTCTATGCAGCACGACTACCGAGACCTACTCAAATCCTGTCAGGAAGGGCGTGCTGAATAGAGAGGCTGGGCCTTGTTTAGACGCGGTGTAGTTCGTCTTCTCCAGCCGCCCCCGAGCGACAAGATCTGGTCGAGAGCACCTCACGGACTGGTTCTATCCAGCCGACATGGCTCCTGACTCGTCCAATCAAGAGCATCTAAACAAGGCTGAGAGGCTGTATTCATCACGTCCGGTGAACGGAGTGAGGATTGATCCATCAATCCAACGGCTTCCGGATTACGCCCGAATCAGTGTTTGGAATGGCCGCTGCCTGCTGAAACAACCATAGATTACGCCTTTTCTCCTTCGAGCTGGTGATCAGTAAGGCTCGTTAGCCATTGGAGGTCAACGCGGAGTTTTACGTGACGCTCAGTTATACGTTAGCACATGCCATTTGAGGTCGATGGAGGTGATTCTCGGACACTGCCGCCCGACGAGGCATTCGTGGCCCTCGGCAACGAAACTCGGATCGAGATCCTTCGGGAACTCCAGGACGCCGACGGTCCACTGGCGTTCTCAGAGCTGCGCGACCGGGTCGGTGTGGACGATCCAGGTCAGTTCAACTACCACTTGGGCAAGCTAGCAGGGCACTTCGTCCGGAAGGGTGAAGACGGCTACGGGCTGCGCACGGCCGGTATTCGGATTATCGAGGCTGTTCTCTCGGGGGCAGTCACCAACGCGCCGGTCTTGGAGCCGACGCGGCTCGACGCTCCCTGTCCTTACTGCGGCGCAGAGATTGAGGTCAGCTATCGAGAGGAACGACTGCTCACGAGGTGCACCGGGTGTCCGGGCTCGTTCGCCGGGAGCGACGCTAGTTTAGCCCCCTTCGGGACCATTGCGCTGTTCGATCTGCCCCCCGTCGGCCTTGAGGACCGGTCGCCGAGGGACATCCTGGACACCGCCTTCCGGTGGACGCACCTCGAATACCTGACGTTGGCCGCCGGCATCTGTCCGCGGTGTTCCGGCACCGTCGAGCACTCCGTGACCGTCTGTGAGGATCACGAGACGTCGGGGGGCGGCCTCTGTGAGCATTGTAACGGACGTTTCGCTGTCGACGCGACCGTGAACTGCACAACGTGTCCCCGGTACTTTCGGGGGATCCCATCCGTCTTCCTCATCTCGAAAACCGAGGTCTCGCGGTTCCTCACTGACCACGGGATCAACCCGGCCAACCCGTCTTGGGACCGCGCGCCACCTGCCGTGATGAACTACGACGAAGACATCTCGAAGACGGATCCGTTCGAAGTGCGACTCACCTTCGAGATCGACGGCGACGAACTCACCGTAGCCGTCGACGACACGCTATCGATCGTCGCCGTCGAAAGGAGCAATGCGGCACCAGAAACCTAACCACGCCAACAGAAACATGTTTCTCAACGGTCGTTTACAGAAATATCATTCTAAAAACACCTTTTGCGAAAGAGGTTGTGGTCGCTGACGTGGCCGGGCGAAGACGGCCCCGGCGCGATTCGGGAAACAATCCCGAAGGATGCCCATGCCCAAGACAACGACCCACACCAAGCTCGACCCGCGCATTGACACCTACCACTTCTACGAGCGGAAGTGGGAGGCATACGAACAGCTCCTCGACGCCTTCGAGCACGACGTCCCCGACCAGTTCAATCTGGCCACTTACCTCTGCGACCGATGGGCTGACGCCGATCCGGAGCGGGTCGCGGTCCACGCGCTCGACGCAGACGGAACCGAGACCCGACACACGTACGGCGAACTTCGTCGGGACGCGAACCGGCTCGCGGGCTATCTGGCCGACGCCGGCATCAATACCGGCGACCGAATCGCCGTCAGCGGCGCCCAGAAGGTCGAGTGCCTCCTCGCCCACCTCGCGGCCTGGAAGCTCGGTGCCATATCCGTCCCGCTTTCGCTGTTATTCGGACCCGATGGGTTGACATACCGCCTCTCGAATAGCGGCGCTTCTGCCTTCATCGTCGACGAGGCGGCACTCCCGGCCCTCCGGGACGTCGAACCTGGTCTCGATGACTTGCAGACGAAGCTCGTGGTTGGCGACGGCTCGATTGAGGGCGACGAGATCGCCTTCCATGACGCGATCGCGGCCCACTCGGCCGATCTCGAGACCCCGACGACCGACGCCGACGACCCTGCCGTCATCATGTACACGAGCGGAACGACCGGCCCACCGAAGGGGGTCGTCCACGCTCACCGGAGTTTGCTCGGGGCGCTCCCAGGCCAGGTGCTGACCAGGTATAACATGGCCGTCAGAACGAACGATGTCCTCTACACACCCGGCGAGTGGTCCTGGGGAGGACCGCTCTTCGACGTGATCATGTCCGGGCTCTACCTCGGCGTCCCGATCGTCGGAGACGCGGACCCGGAGTTCGATCCAGAGGGGATGTTAGAGCTGATCGACCGATTTGACGTCTCCATCGTCGGCGGTCCGGCAACCGTCTGGCGGGCATTGATGCAGGTCCCGGAGGCGAGCGAGCGCTACGATCTCGGAAGCCTTCGCGTCGTCTTCAACGGTGGGGAGGCGCTCGGCAAGTCGATCGTCGACTGGTTTCACGAGACCATCGGCGACGTGGCCGTTCACGAAGTCTACGGACAGACGGAAACTGCCGCAGCCGGTGCTGGCGACTGCGAGGCGCTCGACGTCCACCACCGTGATGGATATATGGGCAAACCCGTTCCTGGCCAAGATATCGAGGTGCTCGACGTTGACGACGCCGATCCCGTCGGGCCTGAGGAAGTCGGTGAACTTGCCGTCCGCTACGACGGCAATCCGGCGTGCTTCCTGAAATTCTGGAACGCACCCGAGAAGACCGCTCGACGGATCGACGACGGCTGGCTGCGGACCGAGGATCTCGGTTCGAGGTCTGACGACGGCTACCTGTCGTTCCACAGCCGGAAGGACGACGTCATCAACTCCTCTGGCTATCGGATCGGCCCGGCCGAGGTCGAGGAATGTCTCGCCGCACACGACGCCGTCGCGGACGCCGGGGTGATCGGCATTCCCGACGAGATGCGCGGCGAGATCCCGAAGGCGTGCGTCGTGCTCGCCGAGGGAAATGAGCCTTCGGACGACCTCTCGGAAGAGCTCCAGGCTCACGTCAAATCGCGGCTGGCGAAGCACGAGTATCCTCGGGAACTCGAGTTCGTCTCCGAGCTCCCGAAGACGACGACCGGGAAGGTGCGCAGACACGACCTCCGGGTCCGCGAGGGACTGGCCGAGGCGGAGTGACCCCGACTATGTCGGGATCCTCCTGCGCCGACGAGCTAACGCTCCAGACCCTAGACGGACGAGTCCGGGGCGAGGTCCTCTGCCCAGGGGACGACGGGTACGATGACGCTCGGACGGTGTGGAACGCGATGATCGACCGGTACCCCCAAGCGATAGTCCGGCCACGTGGGGCGGCCGACGTGATCGCCGCCGTCGCTGTCGCCCGGGAAGAGGATCTCCTCCTCTCGGTCAAGGGAGGCGGGCACAACGTTGCCGGCCACGCGGTCTGCGACGGCGGACTCACGATCGACTGTTCGAACATGGATTGGGTCCGGGTGGACCCCACCGAGCGAAGGGCCCGTGCCGGTCCTGGGGCGACGTGGGGTGACTTCGACCACGAGACGCAAGCGTTCGGCCTCGCCACGACCGGCGGTGGTGTCTCGACGACCGGGATTGCGGGGCTCACGCTGGGGGGTGGAAACGGCTTTTTAGCCCGCAAGCACGGCCTCACGGTGGACAATCTACGCTCGGTCGACGTCGTAACTGCCGATGGGGACCTCGTCCACGCCAGCGCCGAGGAGAATCCCGATCTGTTCTGGGCCGTCCGGGGCGGCGGCGGGAACTTCGGCGTCGTCACCGCCTTCGAGTACGACCTCCATCCGGTCGGTCCCGACGTGCTGGCAGGGCGGATCCTCCACCCGTTCGACGACGCCGCGGCGGTGCTCCGACACTACCGTGACTTCATGACCGGCGCGCCGGACGAGGTCAACTGCCTGGCCGGACTCGCGTCCACCTCGGGAGGGTTGTCCCACCTCGGCCTCGAACCGGGGACGCCGTTCGTCCAGTTGCTCGCCGTGTATGCAGGAAATCCTGATGACGGGAAGGAGGCGCTCCGACCGTTACGGGCGTTCGGCGATCCGATCACCGACGGGATTTGTTTCCGGCCGTATACCGAGTTACAACGGCTCCTCACAGAGACCGCCGCGCCGGGCTATCGGAACTACTGGAAGTCGGACTACCTCGCCGGGCTGCCGGACGAGGCCATCGACATCGTCGTGGAACAGTGCGATCCGTTTCCCTCGGATCGGAGTTCGGTGTTCTTCGAGACGATGGGCGGGGCGATCAACCGCGTCGAGTCAG
Source organism: uncultured Candidatus Halobonum sp. (assembly GCA_964502585.1). GTDB lineage: Archaea > Halobacteriota > Halobacteria > Halobacteriales > Haloferacaceae > CAZCXJ01. The sequence goes on along the minus strand of CAZCXJ010000133.1, from coordinate 186 downwards.
ACGCGACGGCGTTCCCTCACCGCGATGCCGCGTTCTCGGTCACAGCCTGGGCCAGATGGACCGATCCTGCGGCGGACGATGACCACCGGGCGTGGGCGCGGAGCCTCTCGGACGGGATGGAACCGTACACTACCGACGGCGTCTACGTGAACTTCCTCTCACGGGAGGGCGACGAGCGAGTTGAGG
>CAZCXJ010000132.1:0-5481 GCA_964502585.1 uncultured Candidatus Halobonum sp. | reverse complement strand
CGTGTAGTACCGGTGGCGCTCGACGAGGGATTCCGCGACCGACCCGGGTTCGGCGGGCGCGGCCTCACCTGTCGGGCGGTACCGGGCATCGAACCGTGCCTGGGGCGTGTCCGCGGCCGACCCGGACGGGGACGCGGCAGCCGAGCGGCGACTTCGGATGATGAACGCATCGCCCCGGCGGTCGAAGTCCATCCTCGCGTGGGTGAACGGCAGGTGGAACGCGCGAGTCCCGAGAACGGTATTGACTCGACGGCCGGTATCACACGACAGGAAGTACACCCCGGGGTCCCCGTCGTGTTCGACGTAGGTGCGGAAGTCCAGTTGCGGGAACGCGGGGAGCGGCGATCCTGGCAGGGCGTCCAGGCTGACCTCCGTCACCTCGTGAGCGAGCGCGGTCACCCAGGCCTGGCCGTCGACCGTGTCGATTGGAAGCGGGGCGGGCACTACACGCCGGACCGCGTCCGGGTCGACCGGCCAGTGGACGAAGAGGACGTCCGTCCCGACGAGGCGGATCGCTGGCGGCATCCTCCAGGTAGCCGGATGATTGGGGAGCAGACCCAAAAACCTGCAGCTCCAGTCTCGGTAAACTCATCACTTCTGTGCCGACGCCGTGACCGATTGTCTGTGGGGCGGCTGCCCCACGGTGGGTTCGTCGGACATGGCTCGATCACTATGGGCTGACGGGCCCATCGGGGAGTGGTGTCCTGGCACCGCTTCCTCCATCCTATGTGGGCGGGCGAAACGACCGCCGGGATGGCTCGGGTCCGTACTGATATCAGGCATGTCCCGCGACCAAGACGGTCCGGACTACTTCGAATACGCGGATACCTCTCACCCGGCTGATGTCGGCCCTCTACCATCGAGGTAGGAACCAATGGTTCAGCAGCCCGGAGTGAGCGTATCACCACCAGAGATATAGCCCGAACCCCCGTACTGAGGGCCAGGAGGCGAGTATCGTATGTCCGCGACCGGTGATGACGCAGGCGTCGCTCGTGGGGCGATGAGCCTGCTGACCGACCGATTCCGGGACGCGATCCTGTTTCTCGATGCTGCCAGCCAGTTCATCGATCGCCCAAGCCTCCGAGAGGCTGCCGAGCGGATCCTCGAAATGGACCCTGAGGACCGGTTCACCGAATCGGTTCGCGTGTACGAGGATCTGTTCGATGTCGACGACATCACCGAAGCTGGGGCTGATGATCTGCCGGCTGGCCTTGCCGCGCAATTCCGAGATGACGACCGGAAGGAGGAGCAGTTCGACCAGTTGATTCGCCTCATGGACCGTGAACTCGCCCGGTTCGAGCAGGACTTGTACGATCGACTCATCACCGACCGGGCGAACGGCCGAGGGTATCTGATCCTGGCCGTACTCGTCACCCAGTTGAGACAGGTCACGGACGACGTCCGACGGCTGGGTGCGGAGTCCGAGACGAGCGACGAGCCATCACGACTCCTGTCGGAGTTCCTCGTACTGCAGGCACACCTGATCAGCCTGGCGACGAGTGACCAGCAGGACGTGAGCGAACAATTGATCCGGGATCTCGGTCGCCTGCCATATTACCAGCAACGTCGCCGTGGCGACGACCCCGACTACGATCCGGAGGCGTTCAGCCTCGAGGAGGCAACGCGAGGAATTCTCATCGATGGGGCATGTAGCGTCTACGCCAACAGGGAAATCAGTGTCAGTCGAGGGGCCGAACTCGCCGATGTCGACCGGGAGACCTTTGAGGAGGCGCTGGCCGAGCGTGGCATCGAGCCACGATACGGACCGGAGACCGTCGCAGAACTGGGTGACGAGGGGCGCCTGTCGACCTCGTCTGAGTGATGGACCCCGGAGCGCTGGTACTGGATGCGGTCGTCCTGATCGGGTTCGACAAAGGAGGCTGGTTCGGGAATATCGCGTTCTGGCATCCGGAGTACGAGATACACGTCCCGGATGCTGTGTGGGAACGTGAGTTCACGAATCGCGATGACCCGCCGTCATGGATGCACCTCACGCCTGCAGAGGCCGAGATTCAAACCGAACAACCCGGCCAACTCAGCGATAGTGACTGGCGGACGGTCATTGTCGCTCGGGAGTGTGAGGGCCTGCTGGTTACGAGTGATCGGAACCTCAAGACGGTGGCCGAGGGCTATGGGATCGAGACGAGGTGGACCGGCCGCTTCTTGCTGGACACACTGCACGCGTGTGGCATCGACGAAGACGAGTACAAGGCAGGGATTGACGCGTTTCTCGCCGATGCATACCTAAACACAACTGTCGAACAGGAGTTGCGTACTGCCAGCAAGCCCTGAGTCGGAGAGATCCCAGAGTCCCTCTATGGTTCCCTCAACGCTCACCTCGTCGGTCGGCACGTCCGGAACGTCCTCGATGGGGCAGATGACCCCGGGGGCGCCTTGGGTTCGTCCATCGTTGCGAACACCGCTTCAGTGATGTCTTGGACACGTGCGACCCGCCGCGTGAGTATCCGGGCGACTGCGGCCCGACCGTGGTCCTTGGATTCGGCCGTGAAATCCACTCCGACGTCTGAGTGACTGTCACGAGCGACGCAGAGGACAGCGGCGGTGAGTACAGGAGAACATCACGACTCGGATCCGTCGGAGACCGAAGACTGCGTGGCGAGTTGGTCTTCAAGCGTCGCGATCCGGTCGGCCTGCTCCCGGACACGCTGTCGGAGCAACGCGTTCTCCTCCTGAAGGTGTGAGCGCGCCTCGACGTCCCCCGATCGTGGCGTATCCGCTGCGTCTGGCTCGTCGGCGATGGACTGGAGTGCTGCCGGGTCAGGGGCCGCAGATGACGCATCCGGATCAGGTGCCTCGCTCGGGTCGTACCGCTCGTCGGTCACCCGGAGCGCCCGCTGAACCGTCACCTCGCCGTACGTTCGCCCGTCGGCGTAATGCACCTCGTCCCACTTGTCACGCATCAACCCCGACTGCCGGAACAGCCGGTCCACGCGCTGGGCGTCCCCACCCGTCCAGAACGCCAGCAGACAGCACAGCGCCATGTCCGCCTCCGACCGGCTCGGGAAGCTACTCGTATCACTCCGCTACAGGCGGGCGAAACGACCGCCGTTCGTGACGCACCCGGGAGACAGCCGCCCGGCTGTGGTCTGTCCGAGACGCTGCCTACCCTACCAACACAGGTGTGGACAAGGCGGTACCGGCCGTGCTCTGCGCACCGGCATCCAATCTCGGCTACAGCGGATTTCGGATATTCGGCCCTGTTGAAATCCTCAGCAGTTGATACAAACAGTGTGCTGAATACAGAGGATGTAGTCAGCACTCGTGGTGAGTCGATCCTGGCGTCGTCAGGCCACACCGGGTGTCTCCTCGATGTCGACCACTTGCGCGTCGTCGTCAAGTGTCACCGTCAACCGGTCGCCCGCCAACTCGATCGTCACCACCACCTCCAGCGGGTCGTCCGTCACTACGGCGATATCCTGGACCATGTCGATGACCCGCTTGGTCGGAATCGTGAGGAGGTCCACCCCGCGACTGTAGACGAACGCCTTCACCGCCGTCGCGGAGAACGCCGGCGCCCAGGCGGGCCCGTTCATGGAGAACCCGCAGACCTCACAGACGTACGCCGACCGAACTCGAGCACGCCGCCCGCAGTTCGGGCAGGTGTCGGTCTCGGTCGTGTCGTGGTCCGGACAGGCATGGAGACCGCTCGTGACCGCCCCGGCACAGTCTGGACAGGCGCCCGCCGCGAGCGCGAGGCCGCGACACCGATTCCAGGTTGCCGTCTGCCGGTAGAACTCCGTCGGGGTGCGGTGCTGCAGGGCGGCCGGCGGTCGATACGTCTGGGACAACGACCTCCCACAGCTGGGACAACGTTTGACGAGTTCCTTTTCTTCATAGTCGATCACGACCGGCTCGCCACAGTGGTGGCATGGGTCGTCGATCGGTTCGCCCGTCAGCGTCGGTGTGTCCGCGAGGGTGCCCGATAACACGATGCTGATGAGTCGCTTGGCAGAGATGCTGAGCGTGTACCGGTCATCACTCGTCTGCTCAATGAACCGCCCCTCGAGCTGTTCGAGATGGTAGCTGAAGTTCGATGCCGTATCGTATTCGATCCGATCGAATAGCTCGGCAAACGCCAGCCCGTGTTCGTCCGACTCCGCGGTGGCCGGGCTCGGCTCCCGTGCCTCCCACAACGTGAGGAGAACCGCCAGGCGTGTCCGGTTGCTCAGGATCTCGAACGCCTCGACGGTCGCGTCGCCGGTCGTTTCGGCGACCCTGACGAGTGGAGACTCGTCTGATCGACGCGTTGCCATGTGAATGCATGCCAATCAGGGGATGAAAAACCCTGTCCCGGGATGTCGCGAGCTGCTGTCGCTCACAGCGCCAGGAGACGCGAGGAGGGCAACCCGCAACATGTCAGGCCCGCTACTATAATGTAATATAAATAACACTTAATTCGGCACGCTTCTATTTATACCCCGGGCTTCGTCGCGGCCGAAGCCGACCTGTACCCGAGACGTGCAGAGAGATGGGAGCGACGTGGCTACTCACCACGCACGCGGACGCGATTTACTCCGCCGACCACGACGAGCGAGACACCTCAGAGTTCTCCTTGGAGGAACGAATCCGACGAGGGCCCCCTAGCTGACGGTCGTCTGGGGAGGTCACGTACAGACAGAGGGGCTGACGATTCGCCTGGCATGTGACGTCTGAACCGTGCTGACTACAGCCTCTGTATTCAGCAGTCGGGTTCTGACGCAATTCGGATAGGTCGAACCGGGGCGTGCTGAATACAGGGCGCGTATCGGTCATGTGGTGGAGTATCGGTGGTGAGCGAAGGTATATATGGTCTTGTTCTCTGTTCGAAGTATGGCTCGGGTTCCGTACCTGTCGCAGGACGACCTGCCGGAGGAGTACCGTCACCTTTTCGAAACCGAGCCCGACGATCCTGCCGACGTCGTCGTTCGTGCCCACCGTGCGATGGCGAACAATCCGACGCTCTTCGCCGCGTGGGGCGAATGGGCGACGACCCTCTACGATGAGATGGGGGACGCAAGACTCCGGGAATTGGTGATTTTGGCGGTCGCCAACGTCTGTGAGTGTCCCTACATCTGGCACCAACACGTTCCACTTGCACAAGAGGTGGGAATCGACGACCGTGAGATACTGGCGATTCACCAGGGCAATCTCGGAGAGTTCACCCCAACGGAACAGGCGGCCGTTACCTATGCGACCGCCATCGTTACGAACGATATCACGGACGAGATACACGCGCAATTGGGCGATCATGTCGACGACAGTGAGATCGTCACCATCGCGTTCCTCGCAAGCGAGTACGAACAGGCAAGTAGTATGATCGATGCCCTTGGAGTCGAGATCGACGGCGAATTTGTCGGGTGGCGACTGGAGAATGTGCCCTCGTAGGGTCAGCCACGCTACTCCTTCCTGCTGAATCCAGACTCTGAATTCAGCACGTCAGCTCTGACAGCATCCGTATCGGTCGAACCGGGCGTACAAGAT
>CAZCXJ010000131.1:0-5490 GCA_964502585.1 uncultured Candidatus Halobonum sp. | reverse complement strand
GGGATGCTCGTCCTGCATGCGAAGTTTCCCATCGACCCGGCGCACCGAGAGGAGGCACTCGACCTGATCGAGGACCTCGTCGAGCAATCGCAGGCAGAGGAGGGGATGATCGACTATCAAGCAACCACCGAGGTCGGCGACCCCAACGTCGTCCGGTTCTTCGAACAGTACGAGAGCGAAGCTGCGTACGAGGCACATTCAGAAAGCGAACACCTCGCGGAATTCCAAACCGCACTCCCGGACTTGCTTGCTGGTGAACCGGAAGTGATCCGCTTCGACGTCGAGTCGGCCACGGAACTCGAGCTGTGACGCGTTCGTCGGCTCTGCCGCCCGCTTCGTCGGTCGCCAGTCCTCGAAGAGGGCGGTCTCTGCCGCGAGCCATCTCCGACTCCAGTAGCGGACGCCGGTCCAGGGGAGAGTTGAAGCATCTCCCCGAGCTAGATTCGAGCCAATGAGCACCGCCGGAATCCTCACAGTCGGTGATGAACTCCTGGCGGGCGACGTCGAAAACACGAACGCCACGTGGCTCGCAGCACAATTGACCGAGCGAGGCGTTGACGTGCGGGAGATCCGAACCGTCCCGGACGAAGTCGATCCGATCGCAGCCGCCGTGCGAACGTTTGCCGAGTCGTTTGACTATGTCATCGTGACCGGTGGACTCGGCTCCACGCCGGACGATGTCACGATCGAGGCCGTCAGTCGCGCGCTTGATCAACCGCTCACACGGAACGAGGACGCATGGACGGCGATCGATGCAACCGTGTCAGAGATCGAAGCCGATTTCCCCGAGTTCGATTTCGATCGCGATGCAGCATCCCTCTTTCCGGCGGACGGGGAGATGATTCCGAACGACGAGGGGATCGCACCCGGCTGTGTGGTCGACCACATCTACATCCTCCCAGGTATTCCACCGGAGATGCGGAGCGTGTTTGACGAGGTTGCGTCGGCGTTTACCGGGGAGATGCATTCTCGGTCGGTCATCTCGTCGATCCCCGAGAGTAATCTGAATCCCCTCCTTGCAGAACTCAGACAGAAGTTCGATCTCCGTGTCGGCTGTTATCCGGACGAGGCGGGTGAACAAAAGCAGATCAAAATCTCCGGCACGGATCGCGAGCGCGTCGAACGTGCCCACGCCTGGCTCCAGCGCCGCCAGGAGACCGATACCTAATGGGAGCGAACCGCTGCGGAGCGCTGTCAGAGCGGGACCCGTTCCAGCCAGCATCATTTTCAAGAGGGGTGTCTCGGTAGTCTGTGGCATGGATCTTGAGACGGCGGGAACGATCGGGGATCGTTCGCTCCCAAATCGTGCGGTCTTCCGCCCGGTTCGGACTGGTCTCGCGGAAAACGGGCGGGCGACATCCGAACTCGCCGCCCACCTTCGGGCCCGTGTCGACGGCGGCGCGGGACTCGTCGTCGGTCCTGCCCAGATGCTGGTCCATCCCTCAGCCAGCGGGCCCACGTATATCGACGCCTACGACGAGGCGGCCCTCGATGGCCTCGCCATGGTCGCCGACACGATCCACGACGCTGATGGTGTCATCTTTGGCCAGTTGACACACACCGGCGCTGAAGAACAGGGTGACTGGGAGATGCAGCCGCAGTTGGCTCCATCACCATCCCCCTCTGATGCGGCCTACGAGATGCCGAAACAACTCGACGGTGCTGAGCTCGACGCTCTTCGGGACAGGTTTGTCACCGCTGCCCGCAATCTCGAACGGGCCGGGTTTGACGGGGTGGAGCTCAACGCCGGCCCGTTTTCGGTGCTCCGCCAATTTCTCTCCCCGCGCTACAACACACGCGACGACGAGTATGGAGGCAGCTGGGAGAACCGGGCTCGGTTCGTCAACGAAACCCTTGCAGCCGTTGGCGAGAGGATCGAGGGACCACTCGGGCTCCATCTCTCACTCGCGGAACTGGAGTACGGCGGGTACGACTTCGATGACGTCCCCCAGCTGGTGGATGCTCTGGACGGGTTCGAATACCTCTCCTGTACGGTCGGGACTGACTCGACGTTCAATCAGACACACGCGGGGGTTGCGAGTCAGTCGCCGGACCTGCTGACTGGGCTCCGGGACGCTGCCGCCGCCGTCGACGTCCCGGTGATGGGTCGACTCCCGTTCACGATGCCGGATGATGCCAGTCCTCTCATGGAAGCCGGGTCGGATTTCGTGTGTTTCACCCGGCAACTCCTTGCTGACGAGCGGACCCTCGCGCGGGCGTTCGGCGACGCTCCCGGTGGCACCACCCGCTGCATCCAGTGTAATCAGAAATGTCTCGAGGGGGTGTACGGCCACGCTCACGGTGGCCACGTCGAGTGTGTCGTTGACCCACGAACGGGCCGGGAGACGGACCTCAGGCACCTCGACGACGTCGAGCCGGCGGCGATCCCGCGGGACGTGCTTGTCGTCGGAGGTGGGCCAGCTGGCCTGCGTTTCGCGGCCGTCGCGGCACGACGTGGTCACGACGTGACGCTCCGAGAGGCGGAGTCAGATCTTGGTGGCCAGCTCCGGCTCGCGGCCCAGGGGCCGCTTGCGCCGTTCGCCCGCGCGACCGAGGACCTTACAGCCGCTGCCGAGTCCGCAGGCGCGACGATCGAGACTGATAGCCGGGTCGATCCTGCGGATGTCGGGCCGGAGTGGGACGTGGTCGTCGTCGCCACGGGTGCGAACGACCCCGACCTCACCGCCTATCAATTCGAGGGCGATGTGGTCAATGCGCTGGCAGTGCTTGATGGAGCTAGCGTCGGCGATGACGTCCTGTTGTTCGATGACAACCGCTGGGTGATCACGATGCAGACAGGACTCGAGCTGGCTGCTCGAGCCGCCCATCTGGAAATCGTCACCGAGGACCACTACCCAGGCTTCCGCACCGAACAGCCGAACCTTCCGGGCTTTATTGCCGGCCTCCAGGCACAGGGCGTCACGTTCACTGGCAACCACACGGTCACAGCGGTTAGCGGAGACGGAACGGTCTCACTCCGAAACACCCTGACCGGTGACGAATCGACCCGCGATCCGGATACGGTCGTTGTCGCAGGTCGGCGGCGATCGGACGAGACACTCTACCTCGAGGTGGCGGACCAACGCGACGAGGTGTATCGGATCGGCGATGCGGTGTCCCCGCGCAAACTCGACCGCGCATACTACGACGCCGAACGACTTGCACGCCGGCTGTGAGAGCCGGGCAGGACGATAGCCCGCCTAGCTCCCGAGGAGACGGAACAGGAGATCGACAAGCCGCGTGGGAACCACCCGATCGAGCAGGAACAGTAGCTTCGCGTCCCGTCCGATGGTGTAGCGTGCCTTCGGGAACCGAGCCTCAGCCGCCCGATAAATGACCGCCCCGACGCGCTCGGGCGGTATTGCCTGCCACTGGAACCCGTTCTGGACGGCGTCGAGGAACCGGCGAAGCCGGGCGTACTCGGCTTCGCGAGCCAGCGATCCGTTCCTCTCACGCATCTTCCGGTCGAATTGCGTCCGAACCGTCCCTGGCTCGACGAGGACGACATCGACCCCTGCCCCCGAAACTTCCCGGCGTAACGCATCGCTGATGGCCTCGAGGGCGTGTTTCGAGCCCGCGTACGCGCCCCGCATCGGATACGAGAGCCGTCCGAGGACGCTCGAGACGTTCACGATCGTGCCCGTTTCCTGTCTGCGCATCTGCGGGAGCAATTTCTTGATCAGCCGGAGGGGACCGAAGACGTTCACGTCGAACTGCGCGCGGAACCGCTCCAATGGGATTTCCTCGATTGCGCCGGCCTGTCCGAAGCCCGCGTTGTTCACCAGACAGTCGATTCGGCCGTCGCGATCAAGGAGCCGTGTGGCAACACTATCGACCTGTTCGTCCTCAGTGACATCGAGCGCAGCAGTCCGACAGCCCGCCCTGTCCAACCCGGTGATGTCGGACGGATCACGGGCCGTCGCCCAGACGCGCCACCCGTTGGCGAGAAACACCTTCGCGGTCTCCCGCCCGATACCCGACGAACATCCCGTGATCAGCACGACGGGACCTTGATTCGGTGCCGGATCGGATGTGTGTGTCATGCTGTTTTCAGCGAATTCATTTCGCGAGCATCCCTGCATCGACCGGAAGGACCGTACCGGTGACGAACCGGGCAGCGTCGCTCGAGAGCCACATATACGCCTCACTCACGTCGACGGGGTCGATCAGCTGGCCATCCATGACGTTCATTGGGCCACTGACGTCCGAGATGCGTGAAAACGCAGCACTCCCGACCGACTCGAGGATGCCGTCGATCATCGGGGTATCGACACCAGTCGGGGCCACGCAGTTGACCGTGATATCGTAGTCTGCAAGTTCGAGGGCAAGCGTTTTGGTCAGCCCGACCACCCCGTGTTTCGCCGCCGTGTAGTGACCGGAGCCTCTCGCTCCGACAACCCCGGCCGTCGATGCGGTCGAGATGATCCGCCCGCCGTCGCCGCGGTCCATGAGGTGCTGGCCGACATGTTTGGCACAGAGCCACGCCCCCTTGAGGTTCGTGTCGACCAGTTCGTCCCACTGCTGTTCGTCCAACTCTACGAGGTCAGTCACGTCCCAGATCCCGGCGTTGTTGGCGAGGATATCGATACGGCCGAACTCGTCGAGCGCGACCGTCACGGCTCTCTCGACCGCTTCCTCACTCCGGACATCGGCTCGCACAGTGCGGGCGGTCCCTCCGGCCGCTTCGACACGTCGGGCCGTCTCTTCCAGCTCCGAACGCGACGCGAGCGGATACCGTGGGGTTTCCAGCTCACTCGCGCCTCCAGCGATGACGACGTCGGCGCCGTGTTCGGCATACATGACGGCGTGTGATCGGCCCTGACCGCGTCCTGCTCCCGTGACGAACGCCACCTTGCCATCGAAATCGTATTCCGGCATCGTAAAAACGGGCGGCAGTGGGATTACTTTGCGAGGAACCCGGCGTCGACCGGGAGATACGTCCCCGTGACGTAGCGGGCGGCGTCGCTGGACAGCCACATGTACGCCTCGCTGATGTGTTCGGGCTCGATCATGCCGCCGTCACCGAAGAGGTTGAACGGCCCGGACATCTCGCCGATCTCGTTCATGAGTTCCTCGCCGTACGCTTCGATCATCCCCGACACCATCGGGGTATCGATACCGGTCGGGCCGATGCAGTTGGCGTTGACGTCATACTCGGCGAGTTCGAGGGCAAGCGTTTTCGTCAGGCCGATCACGCCGTGTTTTGCGGCAACATAATGTGCGTTGGCCGAAACGCCCACCTTGCCAGCTGTCGATGACGTAGAGACGATCTTCCCGCCGTCGCCGCGTTCGATGAAGTGCTGGCCGACGTGTTTCGAGCAGAGCCACACGCCTTTCAGGTTCGTGTCGATCAGCTCGTCCCACATCGGCTCTGTCAGCTCGGTGGCCTCCGCGAACGACTCGACTCCGGCGTTGTTGGCGAGGATGTCGATGTGGCCGAAGTGGTCGAGCGCCTCCTCGACGGCCGCTTCGACCTCCGCCTCGTCCCGG
>CAZCXJ010000130.1:0-5521 GCA_964502585.1 uncultured Candidatus Halobonum sp. | reverse complement strand
GTTTCTGCGTCCTGTTTCTCCAACCCGTCACGGATGTATTTCGGAACTGAGTCCGAGACAGGCGGTGGACCGGCTGACATTGTTTCCCTCTACTAACCAACACGGTCTGCGTTAATTTCAGTCTGTTGGTTAGCTTGGATCCCCCCGACTCCCGCGGTATCGTCGCTGGTCTGTCCGTCCCACGCAGGATAGCCATCTGGCGAAAGCATTATCCAAAGAACTGACGGTAGAGTCGCTCCAGCTGGCGATCAGAGCGAACTTGCTGTCGCTCAAGCAGGGTTTGGGAGTCTCCTAGCCGTACATGCTCCAGCACCCACTGGCGGAGCGGGGCTAGGGCAGTGTGCCGAATGATCGGCTCGGTCGGAAGCGCGTGAACGAACGCCTGCGGACTTGCGGAGGTCTCGTAGGGTTCGCCCTCCATGAGTTTGACCGGGTTCCGCGCGAGTCGCTTCGTGCGGTTCGGTCGGAGGACGAGTGCTCGCACCCCCTCCGTTTCGTCTGCACTCACCCGTTCGAGGTAGTAGACCCGATTGTCGGGCTTTGCTGGAAAGACCGCAGCGACCATCCCTCGCTTGTCGGTCACCAGATCCGGGACGACCCGCTCTCCGTCTCGACTCGCGGACACCAGACGGTTGATGAATCGTCGCCGGCCCTGAGCCGAAGCCAGGCTCGCGTGCAGTACCATCGTGGACCCCGGTCCGTCCTGGTCGGGAGAAACAACTTTCCGAACGACACTCACGGCCGCTTGTTGCCGTGTCGGGGAAGCGCTGGGCGTGGCGGAGTCTTAGGGTGATCGTTGCGTGACGGGAGCGATGAGGATCGCCTGCTCGTGGCGTTGGAGGAGGAAGGGGGAGTCACCGCGGTCGTAGAGTGTGTAGTCCGCCAGAGCGTACGACTCGAAGGGCCCGGCAGTTGAGAGATAGCGGATCGCGGCGGCGAGTTGGCGCTCTCGGATGCGGGGTTGCCCGTCCGGGAACACCAGTGGCCCGTTCTGGAGCGGCGGCCACGTCTCGAACTGGTAGTCCGGTGGCAGAGCGTAGCTGCGCCGGCTCGTCGCACGGAGGACATCGGCCCCCTCAATCACAAGCGCGAGCACGTTCGCGGTGCTCTTTCGCCCGACGATCTCGAACCCATCGACTGTCATCTGTTCCTCATCGCCGAAGGTCAGGGGATAGCCGGGGTCGTCCGGATGCCTCTCCATCCCAGGGAGCCGGTATTTTCGTCGCCACCGCCGATACGTGGTTCTGAGATGCGCGTTCGCTGCCTCCTCGTCGTCGAACTCCTGGTCGCAGCACGTACAGCGGTACGTGTGATTCGAGATGTAGCCGTAGTCCGGCCGACCGAAGTCCCCGGTCACGAGCTGTCCGGTGTCTTGAGCGATGTGGTTACGCTTCCGGATCGGGACCCTAGCTGTGACGATGATCTCGGAATCGAATTGCGGCGAACGCTCCTGTAACGTCTGAACCGAGGGATTCGAGCCGGTGTCCGAGTCCGATGCCTCGCTGCTGTCGTGTGATGGAGTCGTTTCGGTTGCCATCGGGAATGGCCCTCCGATCCAGTTTGGGGGAGAGAAATCGGTCTATCGCGTTCTATCCGGCTACCTGTCCGCGACCTCACGACGGCTCGCCGATGTCGAATACGTCCTTGATCGACGTACGGTAGGCCGGTTCGCTGTCCAATCTAATTCGCCGAAGGAGTCTCGGATCCAGATCGGCCGGGCTGATGCACTTCGGCACCGGCTTCTCGCCGGTCGCCATCTGGGCGCGGCGGATATGCTTGCACCCACCGTTGGGTTCGTTGTACTGCATATCCGGGCAATCTCCCGCCACGCCGCCGTAATTGACGACGTGGGGGGTCCCGTCCTCGGAATGGACGATCGCCATCTCGTCGGCTTCCTCGACCGTGATCTCCGTCGTATCGGCCCGATCCTCGAGGTCGACGTACATCGATTCGGTGGCTGCGCGAACATCGCGCTTGGTGACCCCGAGCGGAAGCTCCGGATTGGTCACATCGGATAACTCGGACGGATCAACGAACGATACCCCGTCAGCCATCGATGCGAGTGCTTGTCTCGGATTCCGGCTGAACCTCGTGACACGCGAGACATCTGACCTTCCCGTCGTCGTCGGAGAAGCCGGTACCGCACGAACAGACCGGACAGTCGACCGCAACCAGTTCCGTCGTGAACGCCCCCGCCTCGGCAGCAGTCCCGCACGTGGTGCAATCCCCGTCTACGACGGTGAGCGGGTCTGCCCCACACTGTGGACAGGCGGTCTCGTGCTGGCCGTCAGCCCAGCTCGTCATACTGCAGCGGGGCGGCCTCGTCGTCGGCACATGTCACGATTATATCGGAATCGTGGATACGACCCGGGATGGCGGTATCTCCATCGTCGGGGATACACACGAAGGTCAGCCACTCGTCATCCGGGCCAAGCCGCTCGATCGACTCGAAGGCTGCCCATTGGCCGCTCGCTGGACAGTAGGCGTGATCCGGTATTTTGAATCGGTCGCCACGGTCGAGGTCGGTAATCCATCGGGTACCCATGAGAGCAACCCTCTACCCCTCTTGGGTGGGAGAAACGGGCGGACGCGCGTGAACGAGGGGTCGGTCAGTAAAGGTGGATTCCAGCTCGCTTCAGGACGGCGTGGTGAGTGTCGTCAGCGGCTTCTCCTGTGACCCCTTCGTACCCATCGAGGGCGGCCCAGCGCCGGACTCGACCCGCCAGCCACGCTCCCACGTTGAGCGGGTACTTGATTCCTGACTCGCGGTGCGCGTAGGCTGTGAGGACGAGCCGACGTCCAGTGTGGGTACCATCGGTCGGCCTACAGACGATGGCTGCGATCGGTTCGGCATTGGCCGCGGCGACGAACACGGCGGTTGCCTCCTCGAGGGTCGGTGTCGGTTTCCCACGCGCCTCGAAGAAGTCGCGTACTGCCTCGGGATGATGATCGTACCGCATCAGATAGCAGTCGTCTACTCCGACCTCCTCGTTTCTCTGGAACGATGACAGACGAGTGTGGGTTCCGGGGAGCGCGTCGTCCTGCCCCCGCGCCTTCTGCCAGCGATCGTGCTTGTCGTACCGGCGAAACTGCACTCCCTGCGGCCCGAGCGGCTGCGCGAAGGACCGCTTCTCCCAGTCATCCCACGTCGCCCTGTTCGGCCGATTGGCGTACCCGCTTCCGTCTGCCGTCTCGGCAGGGCCCAGTTGTTCCATTCCCAGGGCTTCGTACACCGTTCCTTCGTTCCCGCCGATGCCGGCTTTGGCGGCCAGCCAACAGTATCCCTCCAGTCTAGCCCACTTGCGAGCCCGACTCAAGAGCCACGTTCCCGTGTTAGGTGGCCGTTCGGGGTGGCTGGCGTAGCGGTCGATCACGATGGTCTGCCCGTCGTACCGCGAGGGCGGGTTCGGGATGCCGAGGACGGCCACAGCCACAAGTGCGTCCTGGTAGCGAGCTCCGAATGCGGCTTTCCAAATCGTCTGATGACCACGGGGATGATCGACGAGGGGATGCTCGAGGAACCGCCGGATCTCGTCTTTGTCCCGAAGGCGGTCGAACTCGAAGTGTCGCACGGACGGTTTGCTCTCGAAATCTGGGGGTGGTACATCGTCGGTCAGGAACCAGACCGCGCTGGGCGACGGCACATCGGTCGCGACCAGCGTTGGTTCCTCGTGTGCGAGGAAGTGAAGGTCGTGAGTACCTCCGAGCGGGACCGGCGACCGCTCCCTGATGCGGGGCTCCGAAAGCCAGCGGCCACGTAGTTCGCCGAGTCCAGCCTCACTTCCACTTACATCGTCGACCCAGAGACACGCTCTCTCGCGTTCCACCGACCACACGTCTCCGGGGCGACAGTGGTGTCGGTCAGGCTGGGAGGGATCGAAGTCCCCGGCGAGGTGGTAGCGCGACCTGCCGTCAGCCGGTTTCGAGGGCTGGCGCTCTCGTGACCGTGGTACTGTCGTCATTGGGCCTGTGAGGAAGGGGTGTAGATCGGTTCGGACGGTCGTGGGACACTGCTGGTGTGTCCCAGCATTGCCCGGCGGGCCAGACTTACCGAGCGGTGTCGATACTCGGGTCGTCTCTGAGTTCGGCGTACCGATGGCGGACTTCGCGGACTACCGTCACTGTCTTTGTGGTTTGATGAGTATTACACAGGCGGAGTACCCCGCTGGCTCCGAATGAACAGCGCTTGTCACGGTTGGTCTTGGCGATGCAGGTCTGCTGGGCGAACAACTCCCCCTCGACCGAGAGCTCCGGGTGATCGGCTACCTCGGCGGCATAGTCGACCATCGTTCCGAACGAGAGGGTCTGCTCTCCCAGTTCGATCGGCGCGGCGTCGTGATCTGTGAGTCGGTTCCAGAGCGTTCGAGCCGTATCTGCTAGTGTCGCTAGAGCGTACGCTCGCCGACCGGGAATCCCACACTCGTCACGAAGTGTATCCCGCAGCTGCGGTGCAGGGGTGGCGTCGAACTCGTCGACACGGAGGATTCGATACGCGTCTTCGTGAACAGTACAAAGGTCCTCGCGTCCCGTCGACGTGTTCTCACACTGGGTACCGCTCTCTGTGATGGCCTTGCAGTCGTGTCGCCGGACGCCGCCAGTCTCTGGCGTTGTCTGACTGCTATCGATGCCGGCTCCGAACTCGCTCAGGTCGGTCATGGGTTCGATCTCGGGTAATCACTCAATCGCGAGCCGGTAAATGCCGGCACACCGATGCTCGATCTCGTATCCCAGCCGTCGGGCTGTCTGTTGCCACTCGTTGTGAAACCCTGACCCTTCCTGAACCTCGACGAAGACGGTTCTGAATCCATCCCGGGTAAAATCGAGCCTGCTGACGTCGCCGTGATCTTGGAGCCGCTTGATGAACTGTCGGCGGTCATCTACGTGGGAGGACTCCGTATCTGCCTGTCCCATCGTTTCATCCCTCCCGCGTGGTCGCGAACCCGGCTCTGTCGTCGGAGGCATGCCCGAAATCGGTAATCGGTCGAGGACATCCGCACGAGAGCAGCTGATGGCCACAGCGGGGGCACCGTTCGACATCACATCCTGGGTGATGGAACTCGCCCTGGGCGACGCCACAGTCCGGACAAGTCTCCGTATTGCCCCAAGGGTCGTCTTCGTCACCGAAACGTATCGCCAGCTGCTCTTCGCCGTCGCCGAATTCGATTCGTTTTTGTTCGACGCAGCTACCGCCCCTGTCCATCTCGTCGTCGCAGAGGTCACACTGAGCCATGGTTGGTTGGCCTCCGCCCCCAGTCGGGCCGGAGAAATCTACTGAAACGACGTGAGATCGTCCTGTTCGGTGTCACCGATACTCGGCAGTTCGGGTGACGAGGTGCGCCCACTGGATGCCGAATCGGTGTCCCGGAACGGCGAGCGGCGCCGGACGGCGTCGGGCGACGTCGGTGGGTCCAGATCCCGGATCCACGTCCACGTTGCTGCGACCGTTGCGGGACAGTCCATCAGGTCGCCCGCTTCGCCGGCGGCAAGGAACGCCTCGACATCGTCGTACCCGAACTCGCGG
>CAZCXJ010000129.1:0-5570 GCA_964502585.1 uncultured Candidatus Halobonum sp. | reverse complement strand
AACAACACCGATGTCGGGATTCACGTCCAGTTCAATGCGCCGGCAGACCTCATCACGATTCGTCGCAACGTCATTGCCAGACACGACGAATACGGTATCAAGAACGAAAACGACGATATCGTCGTCGATGCCGAGAACAACTGGTGGGGTGAGGAGAGCGGTCCCTCTAGTCCCGCAAGCGCCACGCGAAACCTGACCGATCCGGTCACGGGCGCAGTCGCCAACGGCACTGGTGACGTCGTCTCCGAAAACGGGTCGAATGCGAACGTCTCGAACGTTCACTTCGATCCGTGGCTGGGGAGGGCCCCGACGGTGGGCGGCGATGAACTCCGTATCACGACGGTCCAGTTGCCCCCCTCGAAGTTGAGCGACGCCGTCACTCACCGGATCGAGACCCGGGGTGGTTCCCCGCCCACAGCGGCGTTCGAAGTCGTGACCGGCGCTCTGCCACCGGGGATGGAACTCCACGACAACGGCACGTTGAACGGCACGCCGACGGCGACCGGCAACTTCACGTTCACGGTCCGGGTGACAGACGGCGAGGGTGCGACGGCGAACAGGACGTTCACGAAGCAGGTGTCCGCCACTATCCCGTCGCCCGTCATCGAAGTCGAGAAGGGAAGTAGCGGTGTCACCCCCGGCGGGACCCAGCTCTACCTCATCCAGGTCGAAAACACCGGCTCAACCGTCGCCCGGAACGTCTCCACGACGGAGTACCTCGAACCCTGGTTCACCTTCGAGGACGCCTCCGGATCCTACAACCACACGACGGAAGTCCTGATCGAGGGGAGTCGGTTCGGTGTCGATGGGAACTACTCGCGCGGTCTCGTCACCTGGAACACCTCCCGGCTCGGTCCCGGTGAAACCGTCCTGCTTACCTATCAAGTACGGTTGGCCGAGGGGTTCCCCGTCGGAGGCACCGTGCGAGGGGAGGCCTGTTCGTGCGACGGAGGGTGTCAAGAGTTCAAAAGATGCCGGAAACGTGTCACTGCCGGGTGCAAGATACCGTCGAACCTGGCCACAGGCGGTGACTTGATAAAAGGAGGCGGTGACGCCATAGCCGCTCTCTTGGGCGCGTCGGCGCCGATTCCCGGTCCGGTGGGGGCAGTCTGCGATATGTTGGGGACCGGGGCGATCTGCTCCCGCACGGCCCGTGCTTCCGATGCGTTCAATCTCGGTCCCGGCGGTTCTCCGGGGGGTTCCTGTGCCGAGGACAACACGACTGTAGAGGGTGCGTCGGATCCGAACGAAAAGGTGGCCGCCACGGACCGCTTCGTCCAACCGGACCAGACGCTGCCGTACACGGTTCGCTTCGAGAACGTGGGCAACGGTTCGGCGCGGAACGTGACTGTGACTGATAAACTCTCCCAGAACCTGAACACCTCCACCGTCCAAGTCGTCGCGGCGAACGGGTCGTCCCTGTCGCTCGAGCCCGGCGAAACCGTGACCCTGTTGCGCCGGAACAAGACCCGGACCCGGAACGCGACCGTCGGCAACGAGACGGTCACGCGGAACGTGACCGTGACGGAGCACCACACCGCGACGCTACGGGACCGGACCGTACGGTGGCACCTCGAGAACATCTATCTGCCCCCGAACGGGACCGGGGAGTTACTCCTGTCCGTGGATCCCGAACGGGGACTTCCCGACGGCGCTCGCATCGAAAACAACGCCACCATCCGGTTCGACGAGGTGAGTCGCCTCACCACGGACGACACAGTGACCGTCATCGACAGCGTGTCACCGACCTGCCGCGTGCAGTCGTTGCCCGCTCGCAGCCCCCGAGACGTCACGCTGACGTGGACGGGGACCGATCCGGTCGGCCGGATCGAGGCTGTGACGATCTTCCACTCCACCGATGGCGAGACCTGGGACGTCGCTCGCAGCGGCATCGGACAACACGAGGTTACCGTCTCCACACTGACCAGCAATCTTGGCCGGACCCACCGGTTCATGTGTATTGCGGAGGACAGCGCGGGCAACACCGAAACGCAAACGCCGGGCGCCGAGGCCACGACGACCACTGCGGTCGTTGACGTCACCGGAACCGTTCTCGAGGCGGACGGCAGTCCGGCCGCCAACGATACGATCACGGTCGTCGACTCCTCCCGGGCACGGTACACTACCACCGTCTTTACCGCGGACGACTCCACCGAAGGGAGGATCGACCACGCGAGGACCGATCGAAACGGTCGGTACTCGTTCACGACCGATGTGAACACGTCGAAGGATCTGGGGTATTACCAGGCACATCCGGCGTATTTCCGGGGTGTCAACGGGACGTCACCGACCGCGTCGACCGCCTTCCCCCGAAATGGATCGCCCGACCTCTACGCTCTCAGTCGAGCCACGCCGTCGGACGACGGAGACGTCGGGACTCGGTCACTCCCCTCGGCGCACGTTGTCAACGTGACGGTCGTCGACGACGACGGGAACACGGTGGAAAACGCCACGATCCAGTTCGAACACATCGGACCGGACGAGCAACGGGCCACGGTTACATTCCCGAACGCGACGAACGCGAACGGCGTATTCGTTCCCGAAGGGGCCGACAGACCGGGGCTCGAACTGGTCGGCAGCGTGAACGTCTCGGTTCTGCCACCGGCGGACGACCGCGAGTACGCCGACCTGGTCACCACACGATCGCTGACCGTGGATTCGGACCGAGACGTGACGATCGAGGTGGAATTGAGGGATACGCCATCGGAGGAAAACGGGTCGTTAGTGGTCGATACCGGTCTCGATACCACCATCGACGAAGGTGCGACCCTCGACCGGACCGGATCGATCACCGGCCGCGACTCGATGGACTGGAGCGGGACGGTCACTTACGGTGACGGGACGGGGCCGGTCCCGCTTTCCATTGATGAGAGGGTCTTCGATCTTAATCACACCTACGTCGAGGACGGTGATTACAGCGTGACGGTCACCGTCAGCGACGGCATCGCCGACGGGACGGACATCGCGAACGTCACCGTGACCAACGTCGCCCCGAACGTCTCCGTGTCGATCGAGGATCCGGTCGAGGAGGGGTCGCCCCTGACGCTGAACGCGACCATCGACGATCCCGGTATCATGGATGCCCACGATTTGACGGTCAGGTGGGGCGATGGGAACACGACTACGGAAACGGTCGATCGGCGCGCCGAGACGAGTACCGTGACCGTCCGGCATACCTATTTCGACGACGGTAGCTACAACGTGTCGGTAATCGCGACGGACGACGACGGCGGACGGGATTCCGTGACCACTACCGCGCTTGTCAACGAAAGGAACGAGGGAAGCGGCGGCGGTGGGGGCGATGGGGGCGGTGGCGGTCAGCCCGGCGGGGGTGCCCAGGGCGAGGTGGAGATCACGGACCTCTCGCTGCTCAACACGACCGCGCCGACCGGCGCGCCCGTCGTCACCCGGGTCGCCCTGACGAACTTCGATCCCGCGGACGGCCGGACCACCCTGACACTCTCGGTGAACGAACGAACGCTCTCGGTGGGGGCCTCGGCCGAGCGGACGGTCGATCTCGTCCATCGGTTCGGACAGCCTGGGACGTACGTCCTCCGAGTCGGCGGCTCCCGGGTCGGCACGGTGACGATCACGGCGGCTGACACCCCGACCCCGACGCCGAGCCCGACGGCAGTACCGACCGACACGCCGACCGCGACACCACCGGACACGCCCACCCCGACCGCCGCCGATACGCCGACCGGAACGACGGCCCCGTCGACTCCCTCGACGACGACTACCGGTGACGGCGTCGGCTTCGGAATCGTCAGTGTCGTGGTTGCCTTCGGACTGCTCATCCAGTACAGACGGGACTGACGGATGTCGAGTGTCGCCCCTCACCGAACTGTTATGCACGCTGAATGTCCCGGTCTCGACACGTGCCGTCCGAAACGACGCCGTCCGAGCGTACGCGAACCCGCGACGATAGGATCCGATTCGCGTCACGGGTCGCCACGGCGTCTTATTATCAGCCGTTCGTCGTGCAGGTGGTCCGGATGAACCGAACTACGGGGTCCGAGAGCATGAATCGACGCTCGTTCGTACGAACTATAGCGGCCCTCCTGCCGGTTGGAATAGCCGGGTGTGCTGGTGGGCGTACCGATGGCAGTGGCGACGGGACGGTCGACACGACCACGACACATACCGCAGTAGGACCATCCAGCCAGTCCACGGCAGATACACGGACCGAGACCTCATCTCTGGAGCCGACGGATCCCCCGACGACTGCTCCCCGTCACACGTCTACTCCCGCCTCTACGCCGGTGGACAGCGGCATACAGGTGGGGATGCACGCCGCCGAGGCGACCGTTACATCACGCGATGATCGCCAGGTCACCCTTGCGGAGTACCGTGGACAGAAGGTCATGCTGTGGCTGTTCGCGACCTGGTGCCCCTCCTGTCAGCGGAGCGCGAAGGAACTCCAACGGGACGACGAGCGATTACAGTCCCTGACGGTTCTGGCGGGAAAGATGCACGAGAACGCCGGATACTCCGGTCCGTCGGTGCGGGAGTTCGCGGAAGAATACGCCTCTGAAACCGTAGAATCGAATCGGTGGGTCTGGGGGAAGGCCAGCCGGGAGACGACACGGACGTTCTCCCCCCGCGGGGTGATCGATATTTATTATCTCATCGACGAGGACGGGATCATTCGGACGGTGGATACAGTCCCCGGGACGACCACTCACAAGATCGTGAGCTTCGCAAACGAATGAGCCTCGTTCGTACCGTCGGTAGGCAAGTGAGCGCAGCGACGAGGACCGTATTTACCATCCGCCGATACCGGTTCGGTGCGGTAGCGATGTTCCTCGTTTCGGTGCTGGTCTACGCGGTCACGCTACCCGCGACCTACACGGGCGGGCAGGTCGGCGTGGCCTCGCTACGGTTTCTCACTCCGGCACTCGCGGGATTTGCAGTGGTTCTGGCCGGACTCGTGTCGATAATTGGCACCCTCATCGTATACGCGATACGCGTCAGTGCGACGGCGAGTACGAAGAGCGCCGCAGGGGGCGTGGTGGGAAGTCTCTTGCCACCGCTGGTATGCTGTTCGCCAGTCCTTCCCACCTTGGCAGCAGGAATCGCGGCAGTCACTGGCCTTTCACCGCTGTTCGCTGGCGCTATCCAAGGGCTGATCGCTAGTTACGAACTTCACATTCTGACTGGGGCGACGCTCGGTCTAATGTATTCGGTTCACGCGACAGCGAGGAGCATAGCCACGGAGGGGTGTGACATATAATTTCGGAGGGCGGCGTCGAGGAGGTCCCCGAGCAAGTGTGTGCAGAGTACCTGCTCCGTGTCTCGCACACTGATTCCAACACATCCCGGATCTGCTACACCGGGACATCCGGGCACGTTCCCCGGTCACCGTGAGAGAGCACGACACCGTCCCGAACCGTTTATCTCCGGGAGACGGGAACGGGTGGTATGGACACCGCCGAGCGGACGCGTCTCGTCTCGCGGTTCACACAGGAGGTCGTGACCGAGGAGGAGCTGTCGGCGCTCTTCGAGGAGCGGGAGACGCCGACGGCCTACATCGGCTACGCCCCCACCGGCGAGATGCACATCGGCCACTT
>CAZCXJ010000128.1:0-5664 GCA_964502585.1 uncultured Candidatus Halobonum sp. | reverse complement strand
CCGCCCAAGTGATTGTAAGAACGTCATGCGCACCCAGTCTGAACCCACACTACACAGATCCTCATAATAAATCTAATTCAACACGGGGTGGACGACTAAAACAAGGAGAAAAGAGGGTTTCTGAAGTGCTGAATGCAGCCTCTGTATTCAGCAGTCGGTTTCTGATAGAATTCGTATAGGTCAGATCGACCCGTGCTGAATAGAGGGCGCGTATCTTGTACGATCTCCTCCTGATTTGTCTGTTGCTCGATTTACTATCGTGAAATCACGCTCGGATAGTCAGAACGGTTTGAGCACCCGCCAAACGACATCGGGCCGAAGGAGTACGGTCGGCGGGTACTCCATATTTATCACCCGATAATATTTTTCCCGGAGGGCCCCGTCCGAATGGGCTTTTTTGGTCAGTCGAGTCACATACCAGTTGAAGAAGTCAATCCCCAGCGGTTTCGGACCCGTCGTGTGCGGATACGAAACATCGGCACCAACAGCCATGGACCAGGCCACGTCCACGACCTGTTCGACACGCTCGAAGAAGCGTTGCGCAAGCGATCCGAAGTCGTCCGATGCGAGCGTGTGATGGAGGAGAAGGGCTTCCAGGGCGGCCACGGACATTCCCTGCCCATAAATCGGATTGAAGCTCGCGATGGCATCGCCGAACACCAGCAACCCGTTCGGGAATCGGTCGAGGTCTTCGTAGCGACGTCGTCGATTGGACGGGAACGGATAGTGATCGACGCCCTCGGAAAACAACGGTTGGCTTTCGAGTAACTCGATCGGATCCGGACCAGGAAGGCTCGAAGAGAAGTCCCGAAGTGCGTCGGGATCGGTCGGCGGCTGGTCATCAGCCATTCCGAAATACGTCATCAACCAGTGGTCATCTTCCACCGGGAACACCCCAACCCCCCGCTTGACCGATGCGGATGGAACGACGACGAGCGCTCTCCGGTCGTCGGGCGGCCGATTACTGAGGACAGTGCTATACGCTACGTCGATCGTCACTTCGTCGACGGGTGGGCGTGGGAACCCATTCTCCTCGAGCCAAGCCGGGGTCTTGCTCGTCCGCCCCGTCGCATCAACCACGAGGTCAGCGGCGATATCGACTCTGTTGCCTCCACCGTCCCGGACGGTCGTTCCAGTGACTGTGGAGGCACGCTCGCCCGTTACAAACTCGAGGAACTGACAATTCGACCGAATTTCGACCCGATCGAGATCGAGCACACGCTGTCGAAGGGTATGCTCGATGAGGGGACGCGTCGCATAGTAGTTCGGTAACCCCGTCGGCCCATCTGCCACGAAATCACCACATTCGAAATGGAGAACATCCGAGTCCATGTCGAGCTGGACCGCGCCTGCCGATAACAACTGGTCACCGTACCCGGGGAACAGATCTTCAATCGTGGATCGACCGGCCCGTAACAGCGCATGAATGTGATTGCCTTGTGGCACTCCACGACGCGGGGCCGGAGTATCTGGTAGCGGGTCCCGTTCGATAACGGTGACCTCTCGGAACCCATCAGCCAGGACGCGGGCCGCTAGCAGGCCAGCCATGCTGCCGCCGATGACGACCGCACGGTCACGCGATGCTGACAACCGTTCCGGGTCGTAGTCCGGGACCGAAGCGAGTGTCATAGCATTCGGCCGAAGGATAGAAGTGAACGAGATATTCACTTATCCGATGAAATGTTTTTCACAGCGTGATGGGCCGGGACGACGCGAACCTTTGTTAAACGGTACCACGATAGATTTCTCATGGAAGACCGTCCCGACACCGGCCACGTGTCGGCGTTTGAGGAGATCGCCTACCTCGCCCGCTCGGAACACCGGTCTGCAGTGCTTGACCGTCTCGGGGATGGGCAGTTCGAACCCAATGAATTGGTCGAGTTGACGGGGGCGTCCAGGCCCACCGTCGGGCGCATCCTCGGTGAGCTTGAGGACCGAGGCTGGGCCGAACGGTCCGGAGGGGGGTATGTGGCGACGCCAGCGGGCAAAGCCATCACCTCCGAGTTCAAGCCGTTCAGAGAGGCTGTCGAGGCGATCCTCCGACTCGGGGATGCGGTGGACTGGCTCCCTCGGAAGGAGTTCCCCATCGAACTTCGTCACTTCAAGACCGCAACCGTGCAAGCCCTGGGTGAGGATGACCCCGTGAAAGCCCTCGAGTTCGTGACCGAATTACTTCGGGACGCATCGACCTGGCGGGTGCTTACCAACCTCATGGCGCCGAGCAAAAAGCGGGAGGCGATGCTACAGGGGGTTCGAGCCGGCCGGCTCGAGTCGGTAAACGTCCTCACAGGGGAGGTACTCGACCGACTCCTCGCGGATCCAGAGCGAGAAGCCTGGTTGCGTAACTACGTCGACGCCGGGGCGACTGTCGGACGATACGATGGAGCAATTCCTTGCAACCTCTTTGTAATCGATAGCCTGGTCTTGATCGGCGTCAGCCAGCCGGACTCGGAGGATCCGTATACGGCTATTGTTTCGGACAACGAAGTGGTCCGATCCTGGGCGGTGGACGTCATCGACAATCTTCTGGCCAATTCGAACCGGATTACGATGGAACGCTTCGATGATGAATTTGCAGGCGATGTCGAGGAAGCGATCGATCGATAGATTCTCTACATCGTGCACGCCGTCACTGACAGCAACTCGGTAGCTCATTAAGTCTCAGCAAGATGGAAGGCGCGTATACACCATGCCGGAACCGTACCAGAACCCGTGGCGTCGACCATTGTCAGTCAGAAGCTACCCCTCAGGCTTCGGCACCGTTCCCGCCACCGTGAAAACGGTAATGGCGAAAAAGAACCGATCGGACTCCAAAGGCCCCGTGCCAGACACGGCCGCAGGCACCGAGGGATTATAACCCACACGCCACGTACGTGTACGTGTGACGATCACCCGTGACAAGGACGTCCTCGGCGGCGAGCCCCGGATCGAGGGGACGCGCGTCGGCGTTCGCCACGTCTCGGCGCGGGTAATCGACGGCGGACAGCCGCCAGCATCCGTCGCCGACCAGCTCGACGTGTCACTCGCGGCAGTGTATGAAGCGCTTGCGTACTACTACGGGCACGTCGAGGAAATGCGCGAACTCGAGCGGCAGAACGACACGGCGTTCGAGCGCGTGCGTGACCAGGCGCTGAACCCGAAAGAACCCGTCCAGTGACGGGCGTCCGGATCCTCCTCGATGAACACGTCGGTCGAGTGTTCGAGCGCGTGCTTCGTGAGCGTGGATACACGGTGATACAGGCAAAAGACCGACTCGGAGAGCGGACGACGGACGCGGACCTGCTGGCCTGGTGTGTCGAAAACTCGACGGTCCTGGTAACGAACAACGCGAAGGATTTCGAACCGTTACACCGGGACCACGACCACGCTGGTATCTTCCTGTACCACGATCAGAAGCTCCCGGACAGGAACCCCGAGGGGCTCGCCCGAGCGGTCGAGGAAGTGTTCAATCAGTACGGGGCTGCGGACCTCGAAAACGAGCTGATCGATCTCGATGAGTGGCTCGACTGGTTACAGGAGTGATCGATCGTCTTCCACGACAGACGCGGCTGAGGTCCGCTCGGCGGTCGTCCTGCCCGCGTGAGTAATGCCGTTCCGGTAGGCATCCATGACAGCCGCGCACCCCGTCAGGGGTGGGCGTCCGCTCGACGCGTGTCCGGTGAGTGACCGTCTCCCCGGATTCCGCTTCGGCGAACACGCGATCGGCCGCTTCCGGGAGTGCATCAACGAGATAGATCAAGAGGGAGACGGCATCAGCGGTGTAGGTCGGCATCTCAGGAGTCCTCGTCGGTGCGGTCGCGGAGGCGCTGACTCAGTTCCTCGCCGATGCGGCCGGCGTCCGGATCACCGCGCCCGAGCCGACGGTCGACCGGCCCGTGGTCACGGCCCGCCCGGAGTTCCGCTGGGGCGATGACATCGGGGGTGATGCCCGGTCATGAGGCCAGTCCAGGCCGATCGCCCCGTAGTCTCCGGCTCGGGGTCCCGATCAGCATCGCCGACCACAGCTGGTCCGGCGGGCGGTTAGTGAGGCCAGCCGGACCGGACGTCGTGGGGCAGGACGGCCCCTCGATCGAGGGTTCGAGGGGGTTAGGTCATTCCGCCGACCGGAATCCCCTCGACTTCGGCGGTGACCGTGATGGCGTCGCCCGCCTGGCTGTCAGCCGGCGAGAAGTCCGCGGCTTCGATGAGCCGGAGTTGGAGTTCCTGGCCCCCTTGTGCCGGGAGGGTAACCGATGTCTGTCCGGCTCCGACAAGCAGGTCCCAATCCCGATCCGTGAGGATCTCGGGGAGCGACACCTGGACTGTCATCGCCTCCAGCGACGAGTTGAGCACCGTAGTGGACGCGTTCACCCGACGCGGTACCGTGGAACCGGGGCTCTGTCGGGGGCGATGCGCTCGTGCACCTACGCACGGCGTGTCGTGTTTCGGCCGGCATTCGAGCGTTGCGGGACATCGACCGTCATCACACGCTAGTGGTTGAAGAGTCGTCCGCGGCGCTCGAGCGGACGGTGCACTTCTACGTGGGTGACCGAGAACTGGCGGCGTCGAATGATATGCGATCACACGAAGATGTCTTCAGGGACGGGGCACAGGCTGGCGTTTTCTCTCAGTCGATGAAAGACGAACTGGTCGAACTATACGGGACGTGTGGTCTTGTTGAACCCTTCAATCAGTGATCGGTTCCAGCGGCCGTGCTGCAAATAGGGCGCCTTTTTAGCATTGATTCTACGGCGACGAAGCGATACCTTGGATCGAGACAGACACATAGGACCTCTCCCGAACTTCAACGTGAGGCGTTACTCGGCAATCTCGGCAAGCAGGCGTTCCTCGCCGTCGCGATTCAGAGCCTCGTCGAACTGGTCTCGAAGCCGGCCGACGCGTTCTTCGACTGTCCGTGCCATCGCTTCCTCTGCCGATGTCGATCGCCAGCCAAGCGCCTGGATGTTACAGGTCTCAAGCACGTGCGGATAGCCCGTCATGGGATGATGGTATAGGATGAAATCGTCGGGTCTGAGGTCAACGCGAGCGAGTTCGCGCCGACTTGCATGCACCACGTCAACTGAGGTGTCGAGCGTGTCGGCGATCAAACCAATAACGTCTTCGAGCGTGCAGACACGCTGATCGCCGACGTTGTAGGCCTTTCCAGGCTCACCGCGTTCGGCCACACGTCGGAGTGCATCCGCCACGTCTTCGACGTAGGCGCGATGCCAGATTGCTGTCCCGTCACCGGGGACGACGACCTGATCGAATCGGTCGATCCGAGTGATCCAGTAATCGTGGAGGGTTTGGTTGACCGACATGTCCCCGATCCATGTCGGAGCCGTATCGGTCGGCTCGATATCCTGTGATTGGATCGATTGGGGGCCGTACAGCACACACGGACGGACGCTCATTGCTGGGACACCGTGCTCAGCGGCGGCGCGGGCGATGCGGTCGCCCTCGGCCTTGCGGGCTGGATAACTGGCCATTGTGTCGTCAGTTGCCTGCTCGCTCGAACACTCGTGCAGTGGCGTCTCGTCCTCGCGTTTGGGGATCTCTTGGACGCTGTATGTGCCGCCGCTGGAGACGTACACGTACGCGTCGACATCAGCAAACACCTCACCGGCGGTTTTGACATCCCGGGGCCAGAACGCGGCACAGTCGATTACGACATCCGGGTCGTAT
>CAZCXJ010000127.1:0-5674 GCA_964502585.1 uncultured Candidatus Halobonum sp. | reverse complement strand
GACGTCGAAGAGGTCCCGCAGGCCGTCACCGAGCATGTTGAACCCCAGCACGAGCACGAGGATCGCGAACCCGGGGAAGATGCTGATCCACCACGATTCCGGGAGGTACTGCGTGCCCTGGCTGACCATCGTCCCGAGGCCGGGCCGGGGTGGTTGGATCCCGACCCCGATGAACGACAGCCCGGCGCCGATGAGGATCACGAACCCGGCATCGAGCGTGACCTTCACGAGGATGGGCGACAGGCAGTTCGGAAGGATCTCCCGGAAGAGGATATGCGGCGTGCTCGCCCCCGCGAGTTCGGCCGCTCTGACGTACGGTTCGTTCCGGACGCTCGAGGCGATACTCCAGACCAGCCGGGCGTGCCAGTTCCACCACAGCGCCGCGATCGCAAGCATCGCATTGATCAGCGTCGGTTCGAGTGCCGACGTGATCGCCAACGCCATCACGAGCGGCGGCACCGCGAGGAAGGTATCCGTCAACCGCATGATCACCCGCTCTATCCAGCCGCCGTAGTAGCCAGCCACGAGTCCAAGGATGACGCCGACGGGGACGCCGATCCCCAACACGACCACGACCAACAGCAACGAGAACCGATAGCCGAAGAGGACCCGCGAGAGGACGTCACGGCCGACCTGGTCGGTGCCGAACGGGTGGGCCATGCTCGGCGACTGGCGCGCATCGCCGAAGTTGGTGAACTTCCCCGCATGGTCGGGATACGGCGCAATCATCGGTGCGGACGATCACTCCGACGATCAGCAGCCCCGCGACCGTCATCGGACTGTTGACGAACCGCCGCCCGGAGATGACGAGTTGCTCCCGCCGGGCGGGGGGGATCAGTCGGTCGAGTCGCGAGTCGTCAAACGTCGTGTCTGAGTCGGTTTCGGTAGCCATGACCTGTTAGCCTCCCTCCCCGGCACCTTCGAAGCGCCGCCGCGGGTCGATCCGGTCGAGGACGATGTCGACGAAGAAGTTGATGACGACGAACGCCAGCCCGATCGTCATGGTGACGCCGACCACGGCGTTGAAGTCGTTCTGGAGCACCGCGTTGATCCCGTACGACGCAATCCCGCCCCACGAGAACACCAACTCGATGATGAACGCGTTCCCGAGCAAGGACGCGTAAATCAGTCCGAGGATGGTCAACGGCGGGATGGACGCGTTGCGGAAGATGTACTTGTACGTCACGAGCCACTTCGGCAGGCCGAAGCCGCGCTCCGCTTCGACGAACTCCTGGTGTTGCATATCGATCATGCTCGAGCGGGTGATCCGCATGATCTGGCCGGTTCCAGCCATCGAGAGGGCGAGGGCCGGGAGGATGAGATGTTGCCAGGCATCGATGTGCGCAGCCATGTGTCCGGCCAGGAGCGTATCGATCAACAGGAAGCCCGTTTCGCTGGGAACCTGCCCCTGGTATTCGCTCGCGATGCGGCCCACGATCGGGAACCAGCCGAGCATGAAGCCGAACACCAGTTGGAACAGGATCCCGATGAAGAAACTCGGGATGCTGACCGTTACGAACGCGATCAACCGACTCGCGTGGTCGAGTGGGCCCTCCTTGTTCTGCGCGGCGACGATGCCCAGCGGGAAGCCAAGGAGGATCGTGAAGACGATCGAGACGGTGATCAGTTCGAGCGTCGCCGGCAGGAACTCGAGGATATCCTGTGCGACCGGGCGCTTGGTGACGAGGCTCGGGCCCAGGTCACCGACGAGCAGGCCCCGCATGTAGTCGACGTACTGCAGTGGGAGCGGCTTGTTGAGCCCCAGTTCGCGGGCGAGTTCCTCGACCTGCTGGTCGCTCGCTCGCGGCCCCAGCGCCATCCGGGCCGGGTTCCCCGGCAGGATGCGGGAGATGGTGAAGATGATGATCGAGAGGCCCAGGAGCGAGGTGACCATGCCCACGAGACGTCGAACCAGATTTTGCCAGTACTTCATGCTTGAGACGTTGGATCGGTGAGGGGCTGTGGGGACGTGTCAGACGGGGTTAGCCGTCGTCGTAGTAGTAGTCGTGGAACCAATAATCGAAGCTCTGAGCCGGGCGGAAGGTGTATCCCTTCACGTTCTCCCGGATCCCGTACTTCTGGACCTGGTTGAACACGAACAGATCAGGGTACAGCCCCGCGATCTTCTTTTGCAGCTGGACGTAAATCTCCGCGCGCTGGTCCGGGTCGACCGTCGCGCGAGCCTCGTCGATCATGGCATCGACCTCGCTGTTGTCGAGGTGTTCCATGCTCTGCCACGTCTCGGCTGCCTCGGAGTGGTACTGGTTGAAGAAGAACGAATCCGGGTGTGGCTTGATCGGGCCGAAGAACACCTGGTTCGTGTGGGGTGTGTCCTCGACCGACGTCGCCAGTTCCGTCATCGTCCCCCAGGTCTGTGGTTGCAATTCGACATCGATCCCGATCGCGTCCATGTTGTTCTGGAAGAGCAGCCCCATCTTCTCTTCCAGGCCGAACCCTTTCACGTAGGTGTTGGTGATCTGGATATCGCCGTCCGAGTAGCCCGCGTCCTCGAGGATCTGTTTCGCCCGCTCGGGGTCGTACGTCGGCTGTGGGAGGTCGGACGTGTGGACATCGAACGTCTCCGGGATCGGCCCGACGGCTTTCTTTTGGCCCGGATTGATCTCCGTCCGCACGGTCTCGTAATCGAACCCATACGCCATCGCCTTCCTGACGGCCGGGTCGTCGACCGGTGGCTTCTGGGTGTTGATCTTGAAGTAGAACATCGTCGCCGTCGGGACCTCCAGCACGCGAACCCCGTTGGCGTCCTGCAGCGTCTGGTACGTCTCGGGGCTCTGATACTGGCTCGTCATGCTGAGTTCGCCCGTCTGGATCAGCGACCGCACGGTCGGGTCGTCATTGATGATCCGGACGATGATGGTCTCGAAGGCGCCATCCTTGAACTCCTTCCAGTAATCGTCGTACTTGGTCCAGGAGATCGATGACCCGCGCTCGAAGTTCTCCAGCGTGTACGCGCCCGATCCAGCGTCATTGCTCGTGAGGTACTCCTGGCCGTAATCCCCGCGGTCGCCGAAGTCGCCGTCGACCGCGTTGTCCATGACCTCTTTCTTGTCGACGATGAAGAACAGCACCAACGCCGCCAGGAACGGCGAGAACGGCTCGTCCAACTGGAAGGTGACCTGCTTGTCGCCGTCGGTCGTGACGCTGTCTTTCGAAATCCGGCCCGCAAACTGGGAGGCGAATCCCTGGTTGATGTCCAGAAGCCGTTCCATGCTGAACTTCACGTCCTCCGCCCGCACGGGGTTGCCGCTGTGGAAGGTCGCGTCCCGGAGCGTGAACGTGAAGGCAGTGTTATCGTCCGAGACCGACCAGTCCTCGGCGAGGTGCGGGCTGATCTTCCCTTTCGGAGTCGGGAACACCAGCGGGTCATAGAGGTTGACCATCGCCATCGTCTGGGTGTAGTCCGTCCCCTTGGCGGGGTCGATCGTCCCGAACCGCTGGACGGCATTGATCCGGAACGTCCGGTCTTGGTCGCCGTCGGTGTCGCTGTCGCTATCGCTGTCGTCACTGCCGCTGGTCGTCGTGTCACCGCCTGGTGTCGCCGATTGGTCGCCGCCGTCGCCGGAACACCCGGCAAGACCGGCGATTCCAAGGCCGCCGGCAGCGCCGATCCGCTGCAGTGTTGCACGCCGCGTCTGTGGGTTCATCAGGTCGTCCCACGGATTGTTGTCTGACATGATTGTTGAGGTTCCGGTACCGTGTGCACCACCAACCCACCACCGGGATAAGCCGTGTGACCCGGTACCGCGTCACGCGCCTGTCAATGAGCCGCGTATATAAGTCTGGGGGATGTGGCAGGGTGGGGACCATCCGGGACGCGGCCGCTACTCAAGGAGATACGCCTTCTCGTCGGGTACCCCGTGGGTCTGGTAATACTCGGGATACCGACGTTCGAGTTCCACGTACTCCAGGTCGTAATCGAAGTGATGTGGCCTCCTCACATCAAGTGCCGCCTCGGTGCGCATGATCTCCGGGGTCGGGATCCCCAGGACGATCACGCGGTACCCGTATCGGAGGTTCTCGGTCGTGATCGGTTCGCCCGTCTCCCGCTCGAGTACCGTGATCAGGTCCGGCACGGACGCGATGACGTCACCGTCGAGGCGGGCCACCAGGTTCTCGTTCTGGAAATCGATGGTGAGGGTGCTCCCGTCATCGTCCTCGATCCCCTCGAGACGGACGGTCCCGACGGCGAAGCCGCCCTCGGTGCGTCGTTCGACGTCGACGATCTTGCCCTCGAACAGTTCGATCGCCCGCCCGTAGTCGGTGCCCGCAGTCGCGTTCTTGATGGCTTCGAGCGGCTCCTCGCTCGAGTCGCGTATCGCCTTCCCGATCTCGATCGCGAGCGTCGTTGTCTGCGGGATGGCGGTGTCTTTCACCTGGCGGCCGGACATCGGATAATCGGACAGTGAGGCCTGGCCCCCCATTCGGATGGTGACGGCACGCGCGTAGTCCTCGAGCGTGACGTTGTCGACCGTCTCGAACAGCGTGACGTTCCCCATCTCGTCGGCGACGGCTGCGGGGGTTCCGGAGACGCCGTAGATGTTGAACGTCTCGTGTTGGAGTTCGGGGAACGCCCGCCCCATGCCGTCCGCATCGACGACCGGGATGTCCTCCTTGGCCGCGACGCCGATCGGGATCGTCGAGTTCACGCCCCCACACTCCATCGGCATCGTGGCGTACGGCTCCTGGCCCATCTCCTCGGCGACGCGTCGAAGCGTCCGGACCGCCTCGTCCCCGGAGGGGGCCTTTTCGTAGAGGACGGTCGGCGCCCCCATCATCGCCGTCGGCACGACGAGTTCGTCATCAGGGACCTCTGACGGGGAGATCAGGTCGACCGGACCGTGTTCTCGGATCGCCTGTTGGGCCATGAGTTTCCCGATATGCGGGTCGCCGCCGCCACCCGTCCCGAGGACTGCCGCCCCCACGGACAGGTTCTCCATCGTCTCGGCGGTGATAGTAGTCATCCAGTGGCCTCCGTTACGTAGCGAGTTCGCCAGCGGCCTTGGCTTTCATCCGGACTGCGTTGCCCGGCAGGTACGATAACGGGATCTCGTCGAAATCGACGATTTCGACCGTATCGGGGTCCGCCCCGGCCTGAATGGCGTCTTCTCGGGCTTGCGTCTGGGCCTCCTCGACGGCTTCGTCGCGCGTCTGGTCGTCGAGCGAAAAGACGCGATCGACCTCGCCGGACACCTGTGAAATCGCCGCGCCGATCGCGTTGGCGACCTCGTAGTGGTCCGGCTTCTCGACCGCTGAGGCGCCCTCAACCTCAGGCGGGACCAGGATACTGCCGCCCCCGACGACGGCGACCGGGATCGGGTCGGGGCTTGTCTTCATTTGGTCGACGGTTCGCTCGATCCGATTGACGATGTACCGGTCGGCTGCCTGCCGGACCTCGGGGGAAACGTCCGGATGGACGTCACCGATGTCTGCCCGGCCGCCCGCAACGGCGATATCGGTCGCGGTCAACGTGTCCCCGCCGAAGGCGAGGCCCCGCTCGACGAGTTCGTAGCCGACGCTATCGGGGCCGACGCTGACCCCGTCGACAGCGTCCGCTGCCGAACTGTCCGTCTCGACGATGCTCCCGCCACCGAGACCAACGGCGATCAGGTCGGGCATCCGGAAGTTCGTCTTGACGCCCCCGATTTCAACCGCG
>CAZCXJ010000126.1:0-5816 GCA_964502585.1 uncultured Candidatus Halobonum sp. | reverse complement strand
GTGATGACCTCGAATACGAGTACGAGATCCTGGACCGTGTCGACGACGCCGAGGCCCAAGCGGCCGGACTCCTGGGCATGTACCTCCAGGCGGAGCCGACCGTTCGTATCGAGACCGAGACGGTCGAGGAGGAGATGGACGTCGAGGTCCATGAGACCGAGGAGGGCGACATCGAACGGGAGACCGAGACGGAGGAGGTCGAAAAGACCACCCTGTACGTCGAGGCGACGCCGATGATGCAGATGAATCAGCAGTGGATGTTTCAGAAACAACAGGTCGCACAGGACCTGATAGACCGACTCGATCTGGACCGCGTGGTCATCGAGGAAATCATCGAAGGTGGTGCAGGCGGGATGATGCCCGGGATGGGTGGAATGATGGGCGCCGGAGGCAGTCCGATGCCGAGCGAAGGGGACGTGGACGCCGGGGACATCGTCGAGGAGCTCGAGGAGGAGGGTGACCTCGATGATGTCGATCTCGATGCCGACGAGCTGGTCGAAGAACTCGAAGACGAGGAACTGGAAGCCAGCGCTGACGAATAGCGCCGTTCGCTCCGAGTCGTGGACATCCCTGAATCGGTCCGCTCAGATCTGACCGTCGCGGCCGCCGCGGCCGGGGCGGCGTTGTTGCTGACGCTCGCGCTCGAACTCGTCACGGCCCGAAGCATTGGCCTTCTGCCCCGGACGGCGCCGCTGTTCGTCTACTTCGCCTACGCCTTCACCCGCAAGGGTGGTCCGTACACGTCACTGGACACGCCGCGAAACTGGGCACTCCTGGCTGCCGGGGTGGCCGTCGCCGTGTTCCTGTTCGTGCTGGGTCGGTGAAAGGGTGCCGTTCCGGACCCGTCCACGGAGTCGAACCCGCTGGATCGGCCCGCCGGTCCAGGGGACACAGAGGGTTTCAAACGGCCGGGACCACTACCGGGACCCACATGGGCAATGCCGACCTCCGCGACCTCGCCGCCATCGAGGACGTTCCGTTCGACGACCTCTCCGGGACGGTGGCCATCGACGCGCACAACTGGCTGTATCGGTATCTGACGACCACGGTCAAGTTCACCGACTCGGCCACCTACACGACTTCCGACGGGGCGGAGGTGGCCAATCTGATCGGAATCGTTCAAGGATTGCCCAAGCTCCTCGAGCACGATCTCACTCCCGTTTTCGTGTTCGACGGCGGCGTGACGGAACTCAAGAGCGCAGAGGTCCAACGACGACGGGAGCAGCGACAGGCAGCCGAAGAACAGCGGGCCGCGGCCGAGGAGCGGGGTGACGCGATCGAAGCCTCTCGTTTGGAGGCCCGCACACAGCGATTGACCGACGTCATCCACGAGACCTCCCGTGAGCTGCTTCGTCGCCTCGACGTACCCGTCATCGAGGCGCCAGCGGAGGGGGAGGCGCAGGCGGCCCATATGAACCGGACGGGGACGGTCGACTATGCCGGGAGCGAGGATTACGACGTGCTACTGTTCGGCGGACCGCTCACGCTGCGTCAGCTCACCTCCTCCGGCAGTCCGGAACTGATGGACCTCGACGCGACGCTGGCCCGCCACGACATCACCCACGAACAGCTAATCGACGTGGCGATGCTCTGCGGGACGGATTTCAACGAGGGAATCTCGGGAGTCGGGCCGAAGACGGCACTCAAGGAGGTGAAGCAGCACGGGGACCTGTTCGCCGTCCTGGATGCCCGGGACGCCCATATCGACTTCGCGGACCGCGTTCGCTCGTTCTTCCTAGACCCGCCTGTAACTGACGCGACGTTCGACGCCACGATCCAACCGGATATCGACGGGGCTTGGCGGTACGTCGTCCAGGAGTGGGAGATTCCAGCCGGTGAGGTCGACCGGGGGTTCGAACGGATCGAGACGGCACTCACCCAGACTGGCCTCGACGAGTGGACGTAGGCGGCGTGGCGCCCGATTACCCGGCGAGCGTGGCTGTGCGAGCCGTCATGGTGACCGAGATCGAGTGACAAGCCTCAGCCGATCATGAACGTTACGCCAGGCCACGATCGGGACGAACTGAAGGCGACTCCGGCTGGTGGACGACACCCTGAATTCAGTGGCGAGCGACGCGCCCGCCACCAGTGGCGCGTACGCGTGGCCGGTCGATCAGTTCGGGCTGACGACACTACCGAGAGGGCCCTCGCGGTCACGGAACAACTGTTCGACCTCTGTCGCGAAGCCGATGCCACCTCGGGGGGCAGCTGACTGGTGAGACACAACGACGGCTCTCTCGGTCGCTATCGGGCTCGATGAGCGTCCGACGACCCTCGAGAACGAGCGACGGCAACTGACGGACGCTCGCAGGCCGGGCGCCGAGTACGCGGGGCGCCGAAAGGAGCCGATCGGGGACGATGGCCGCGCGTACGGGAGACGTCGCACAGTCCCGTCCCGCCATCCGAGCCGCGCGGACAAGATTGACTTCCCTCCAGGACCCAGTGTACATCCGATGGGGGTCCAGTGGCTCGCAGAGCGGGTTCGCCGCCCTGAATACACGGGGACGGACCGCTGCTGGCCGTGTACCGGGGTCAACCTCGTCATTGTCGTCGCCGGGGGCGCACTCGCCGGGGGAGTGACGTGGCGGGCGGTCGGGCCGCTTCCGGGTGCACTGGCCATGGCAGTCGTCCTCCTGGCAGGGATTGCTCTGATTGCGCTCCGAGGATACGTCATACCCTACACGCCCCGCATCGCTCCACGTATCGTGGGGGCGCTGGGGCTCGAACACCTGTTTCACCAGCCCCTGACCCCGGAAGCCGGGGCACTCCGGGAAACGGATCCGGGCGAAGCGCCGGACGGGGAAGCGTTACTGTCCGTGCTGGTGGATTCCGGCGTCGTGGAAGTCTCGGACGACCAGGTTCACCTCGCCGGGACGATCAGCGACCGGTGGCGGACGGAGATGAAAGCGCTCGCGAAGCTGGAGACCCCCGCGCTCGCCGAGGCAGTGGAGGCCGTGGCGGACGCGGCCGCAGTACGGCCAGTAGTTGACGCTCGGGGAGACTGGATAGTTCTCTCGGACGGGCGTGAGGGATTGGCGGGGGAAACCTGGCTTCCGCGGCCGGTCGCGATCGCTGAAGCGGGTGCCATGCGGGCTCTCAAGCACCGGCTACCCGATGCCCAGACCCGCCGCGCGGCGGTGGGAACTCTCCGGATGTTTCTGGAGGCATGTCCCGACTGTGGAGCCCCCCTCGAGGAGACGACAACCGCCGCGTGCTGTGGCGGGATCACGGACCCACGGACCGAACCCGATGACGTTCTCGCCTGTCCGGACTGCGACGTCCGGCTCTTCGTGTTCGAGGAGGCGTAGTATCCTCGTCCGTCGTGAACGGCGGGGTTTCCTCGCTACTTCAAGAGTTGCAGCGACCGGGCGAGAACCCGGGCAGTCCTGGTTGGCGGCGCAAGCGGTCGAGCACCGCCGGCCCGCTCACTCGTCGACCCGCACGAACGTCACCGGACAGGGCGCGTTGAGCATGATCTCCTGGGCAGTACTACCGAACACGGCTTTGCCGGTCGGGGACCGTTTCCGGCCTCCGACGATAATCAGGTCCGCTCCGAGCTCGGTGGCCGTGTCGACGACCCGGTCGCCTTTGTCTCCGAGCCGACCGTGCCAGGAGAACTCGATGTCGGCGGCGTCCATGGCGTCACCGAGGTCGCGGATTGTGGCGTACCGCTTCGCGACCGCGTCGGGGGTGACCTCGCTTTGGGGGTCGAAATCGAGTTGGTCACGGGCCGTCCGGTATTCCTCCTCGGTAAACACGTGGAGGAGGGCGACCCGGGCGTCAGCCGGGCCGGCGATATCGACAGCGGTCGCGGCGAGACTGTCGATCCTGTCCTTGTCACGCTCACCCACCGCTACCAGGACCGTTTCCAATGCCATACGGCCGGATTAGGCCAACACTCATATCAAACCACCCGGATTACCACGGCAGTAGTAATTTCCGTGGATTGGGCCCGTGGAAGCCCACAACGGTTAAGCAAGTCGCTTCGGAACGCCGGGTCATGTCGGAAGGATCACGGGCTGATACTGGCTCCAGTCGGCGGGATCATTACGAGACACAGACACGAGCCGTTCCTCGGGGAACCGTACGCACCAATCTACGATGAATCGATCCTGGTGGAAAGAGGCTGTCGTCTACCAGATTTACCCGAAGAGCTTCAACGACTCGGACGGGGACGGGGTCGGGGATCTTCGGGGCATCATCGAAAAACTGGATTACCTCGCGGACCTCGGGATCGACCTAGTCTGGCTCAATCCCGTATACGAATCACCGGGTGCCGATAACGGCTATGACGTCAGCGACTATCGGGCGATCGATCCCCAGTACGGCACGATGGAAGACTGGGAAGAACTGCTCGCCGGACTCCATGCCCGGGACATCCGACTCGTGATGGACCTCGTCGTCAACCATACCTCCGACGAGCACGAGTGGTTCGAAGCGTCGCGGGACCCAGAGAGTCCCTACCACGACTACTACTTCTGGTGCGAGGGCGACCCCGACGAACCGCCGAACGGATGGCGGTCGTTCTTCGGCGGTCCTGCCTGGACCTACGACCAGGAGGTCGGCAAATGGTACCTCCATCTCTTCGACGAAAAACAGCCGGACCTCAACTGGGAGAATCCCGCGGTCCGTGAGGAGGTGTACGACATGATGCGGTTCTGGTTCGAGAAGGGGATCGACGGGTTCCGAATGGACGTCATCAACCTGATCTCGAAGCCGGAGGGGTTGCTCGACCGTGACGGGGCCGGGGGACACGGCACCCAACAGGCCGTGAACGGCCCGCGGCTCCACGAGTACCTCCGAGAGATGCACGACCGGGTGATCAGCGACTACGACGCGGTCACGATCGGCGAAATGGTCGATCTGAGCGTCGAGGAGGCGAGGGAATTCCTGGGACCGGACGACACCGGAATCGACACGGCGTTCCATTTCGAACACGTTCAACTCGATTTCGGTGCCGGAGGGCGATGGGACTACGAAGAATGGACGCTCGAGGAACTGCGCGAGACGCTGACGCGGTGGCAGGTCGAGCTCGACGGGATTGGGTGGAACACCCTCTATATGAGCAATCACGACCAACCTCGCCACCTCTCCCGGTTCGGCGACGACGGGACGTACCACAGGGAATCCGCGACGATGCTCGCGACTCTGCTTCATACCCTGCAGGGGACGCCGTTCGTCTACCAGGGCGAGGAGATCGGAATGACGAACTACCCGTTCGAATCCCTCGATGAGGTTCGGGACGTGGACACGATTCGGAACGTCGAGATCGCGCAAGAACGGGGGTACGTGGCAGAGGAGAACGTGATGGAGCTCATCAGGCGTCGCAGCCGAGATAATGCCCGGACGCCGATGCAATGGGACGGGACTGCCAACGCCGGCTTCACCGAGGGTGAGCCCTGGATCCCGGTGAATCCGAACTACACGGAGATCAACGTCAGTGCCGAGATGGCCACGCCGGACTCGATCTGGCATTACTACAGGGACCTGATCGACCTCCGACGGGCACACGACGTTCTGGTGTACGGGCACTACGAGTTGCTCCTGCCGAACCATCCCGAGGTTTGGGCCTACACGCGGACTCTCGACCCGGAGGAGGGAGCTGGGGCCCCGCGGGTAGCGGTCCTGCTCAACTTTTTCGACGGGTCCCCAACGGTCCGGCTACCTGCCGAGGTGGCCGAGCGGTCCGCGGAGCTGTTGATCGGGAACTATCCCGACGCGGAAGACAGCCTGGACGAGTGCCGACTGCGGCCGTACGAGGCCCGGGTATACGCGCTCGAGTCAGCTACCCACCGCTGAAGCGGTGGGCTTGTCGG